>CALCVT010000038.1 GCA_937906495.1 uncultured Prevotella sp. | reverse complement strand
TCTTAATTAACTTTGACTATGCAAAATTAATCCCCACTAAAAATCTACTGACCCATTTTTATATCTAGGAATATGGGGTAGATGGGATGAATACAATACGGCCTTATAAAGCAAATTTGAAGTTCTAGAAACGCATACGCTCCTAGAACTTCAAATTATGAAGACATTATATTTTTCGAAAAGCTACATATAGCAGCAATCAAAACTCGAAGCTACTACTTCTTCAAGTTCTCCAGAAAATAGTTGCTGATGGTTTGCATCAATTGCTGACGAGTTTTACCGCCCATAATAAAGTGATTGCGGTTGGTATAAACCTGTTGTCTAAAAAGGATGCCATGTTGTACGTAAGCTTCACTCACTTCAGCAAAGTTTCGGAAGTGTACATTGTCATCAGCAGTACCATGTATCAAGAGTAAATTACCATGCAGTTTCTCTGCACGTTCTATTGGGTTAATAGCATATCCCGAAGCATTCTCCTGCGGTGTACGCATATAACGTTCTGTATAAACTGTATCATAGTACTTCCAGTTGGTAGGAGCTGCCACTGCTACACCTGCACAAAAGGCATTACGCCCTTCACTCATGGCCATCAGCGTATTAAATCCGCCAAAACTCCATCCCCAAATGGCAATACGATTTTTGTCTACATAAGGCAGTGTGCCAAGATAAAGCGCAGTTTCGACCTGATCTTTAGACTCAAGTTCACCTAACTTCAAGTATGTGCACTTTTCAAATTCAGCACCGCGTGCCCCTGTACCACGTCCATCAACACAGACAAATATAAAACCTTGTTGTGTCATGTAGCTCTCATACACACCACCCGGATAGAAACCCATATTCCAAGAATCAGTAACCTCCTGTGAGCCAGGACCCGAATACTGGTACATAATTACCGGATACTTTTTGGCTGCATCAAAATCTTGCGGTTTAACCATCCAGCCATTCAGTTCTACACCTTCAGAAGTTTTGAACTTAAAAAATTCCTTTTTGCCTAAATAAGGAGTTACCGCAGTCTTTAGTTCAGCATTGTCAACCATTGTTGAAAGCACCTTACCATCTGCTGCCTGGCGTAATGTAGTAACAGGCGGTTGCTGTGCAGACGAATAAACATTTAGAAAATACTTCATCGAAGTACTAAAGGTAGCATCATTAGTACCAACCTCGGTAGAGAGTTTCTTTTGTTTACCGTTGCGATCAATGGAGTAGACAGCTGTCCGTAAAGGACTTTCTTCGTGCGAAGCATAATAAAAACGTCCGCTTTGGGCATCATAACCATAAAAGTCGCTCACATCGTAATTGCCTTTAGTTACTTGACGCAACAACTGACCATTCAAATTATACCAGTAAATATGCTTATAACCCGAGCGGTCAGAAACAAAGGCAAAGTTATCGCCATAAAACTTCAGACTCTCGTAAGCTTCGGTTGCTACGTATTTTGGAACCTCTTCGCGCACGGCCAACTTACACTCTGTAGAACGCGGATTAGCCATATAAATATCCATGCGGTCCTGATGACGGTTGAGTGTCACTACGGCAAGTTTGGAGGGGTCTGATGTAAACTGAATGCGGGGCACATAGCCATCTTTATCAAGAGGAAGTTTGAGCGTACGGGTAACGCGGCTCTTAATATCGAAAGTCATGACACTTACCTCACTGTTTTTGGCACCTGCCACGGGATATTTGTAACGATACTCACCGGGATATTCATCATACTCTGCGCGTGTAGGGTAGGCACCCTTAAACTCCTGTATAGCATAAACTGGCACCTTTGACTCATCATAGCGCACCCATGCCAACATTTGGCTATCAGCCGAAAAGTCAAAAGAACGATTTGTTGCAAATTCCTCTTCGTTCACCCAGTCGGGTATACCATTAAGCACCTCGTTAAACTTGCCATCCTTAGTTACCTGACTCTCGGCATTGCCATACAACAATTTTACAAGGAACAAATTATTATCGCGTGCAAAAGCTATGACATTACCATCGGGCGAGAATATAGGCATCTGTTGCGGTCCACCATCCGAAAGAGGCTCATACGTACCATTCTGCACATCATATATATAATATACAGCAGTATACGAGCGCCGATAAATCATTTTAGTCTGCGTACGCAACAAAATGCGCTTTTCGTCGGGCGACATGATGTAACCATCGATACTTTCAAGTTTATGCTTGCCACGTGCTGTAGCCACATCAAAAATTACGCCCAGCTCTTTGCCATTTTTGAAAGACCTACGCACAATGCGCTTACTATCGTCCGACAACTGCGAATAGCTCTCGCCATCCTTCATAGGTGTAACACCATAAACATAGCGTGCCGAATACTTTCCGCCCGTTATATTTTCGAGCGTAAGACCTTCCTTCGGTGTTTGGGCCTGCGCAACAGATATTGCACCACAACCCAAAAACAGGCTGGCCACAATCATTAGAAATTTTTTCATGTCAAGCGTATTATATTTTAAGTATTGCCTTCGCGATATACGCGAAACTCGCGACAAAGTTAAGCATTTATGCGAAATTCCTTGCCTGCTCCCCATAAATTCGCTACTTTTGCTTAAAAGACAATGACTCCATATCTGAATAAAACTAACGGAAATGCAAAAGTTCAGTCAATACAACTATACTGTCGAGCCTTTTTCCGAAGACTTCTGCGGTAATTTATCATGGGGAAATCTAGGAAACCTTATTCTGCGTTGTGCCTCGTTACATGCCGGTGAACATGAATTCGGCTACAGCGAAATGATAGCTGTTCATCACGGCTGGGTACTCTCACGTTTAGTCATTGAAATAGAAACAATGCCCCGTACAGGCGAAGACTTCACCATCGAAACTTGGGTAGACCGTTTATACCGCCAATTTACCGACCGCCACTTCTGCATCAAACGATTTGACGGTACTACATTAGGCCATGCCACAAGTATATGGTCGCTTATTGATATGCAAACACGTCAACCTGCCGACCTTACGCAACTACCCAATGGCGGATTTACGAACGTGCTCATTCCCGAACGGCCTGCCCCTATAGCTCCCATGGGACGTATCCGGCTCAAAAAACCTATACTGGCTGCCACACATCAAGCCGTATATACCGACCTCGACATCAATGGCCATGTTAACTCCATTCGCTATATAGAATTACTGCTTAACCTATATCCTGCCAACAAACTGAAGGCAAATGCGCCACGACGCATTGAAATGGCTTATTGCCAGGAATCCTATTGTGGAGATGTTCTTGAGATTTACCACGAACCCGACCAGACACATCACGGACGCGACTTATACGAAATACGTAAACCTGGAGGCGAAGTTGTTGTCAAGGGAAGCATTGAATTTTAAGTTTTTACTTTTGCCCATGCTCCTCAAACTATAATTAAAGAGGAGTTTGGCTTAGCATATAATCATGTCAAGCAAGTGCAAAATACCTAAAGCCATGCTGTTGTCGATAAAAAGCGCACGAAAAATGGAATAAAAAGTGCTTTTTACTTCACGTTGCGCCCGCTTTGGTGTATCTTTGCTTCGCAAATACCTCATACAAACACAACTCAGACAAAAATGGGAAAAGTATTGATTATCGGCGCCGGTGGCGTCGCAACTGTGGCTGCCCATAAAGTGGCCAAGAACACCGACGTGTTCAGCGAAATCATGATTGCCAGCCGTACAAAGTCAAAGTGCGACGACATTGTAAAGGCTATCGGACGCTCCGACATCAAAACAGCTCAAGTAGATGCTGACAGCGTTGAGCAACTCTGCGAACTTTTTAACGAGTTCAAGCCAGACCTCGTTATGAACCTTGCCTTACCCTATCAGGACCTCACGATTATGGAGGCTTGTTTACAATGCGGTTGCTCCTATCTTGACACTGCTAACTACGAGCCTAAAGACGAGGCACACTTTGAGTACTCCTGGCAATGGGCCTATAAAGAACGCTTCGAACAGGCTGGACTTACCGCTATTTTAGGCTGTGGCTTCGACCCGGGCGTTACCAGCATATTTACGGCCTATGCTGCCAAGCACCACTTTGACGAAATACAGTACCTCGATATTGTAGACTGCAATGCCGGTAACCACCACAAGGCTTTTGCTACCAACTTCAATCCCGAAATCAACATTCGCGAAATTACCCAAAAAGGACTCTATTGGGAAAATGGCCAGTGGGTTGAAACCGAACCGCTCGAAATTCACCAGCCTCTTACCTACCCCAACATTGGTCCCAAAGAAAGCTACCTGCTACACCACGAAGAGATTGAAAGTTTGGTAAAAAACTATCCTACCATTAAGCGCGCCCGTTTTTGGATGACTTTTGGACAAGAATACCTTACACACCTGCGTGTAATCCAAAACATTGGTATGGACTCCATCAAACCCATCAACTATCAGGGTATGGAAATCGTTCCATTACAATTCCTCAAAGCAGTGCTACCCAATCCGCAGGATCTTGGCGAGAACTACGAAGGCGAAACCAGTATCGGCTGCCGCATCCGCGGTTTGAAAGATGGTAAGGAGCGCACTTACTACGTTTATAATAACTGCTCGCACCAGGCAGCTTACGAAGAAACCGGTATGCAAGGCGTAAGCTATACTACGGGCGTACCCGCCTGCATCGGTGCACGTATGTTTATGCTTGGCCTTTGGAAACGTCCGGGCGTATGGAATGTTGAAGAATTCGATCCAGACCCCTTCATGGACGAACTCAACAAGCAAGGTTTGCCCTGGCACGAAATCTTCGACGGCAACCTCGAACTCTAATTCGAGAATACGCACCACATAACTACAGACTACAGGCTACAACCCTGCCATGCATCCATCGGCTTTTACACGCCATAAGCAAGCAGGATTGTGGCCTGTGCTTGTTGTTGAAGAATCATACCTGAACACTTTTATAGCCTCAGCTGCTTATTACAACAACAAAGCAAGCCCTGCAAACAAAAATGCCTGCAGGGCCTGCCACTACATACTTCTGCCTAATACCTACTAAAAAGACAATTATAACAACATTCTGCTACTTCGCAATCTTAACCATACGACTACCTACAGTACTATCAATGGCTAAAATATAGATACCGGGCTGCAGATTACTCATATTCAAAACGATATTGCCATTAGCAGCAGCATGCTGCAGCACCACATGGCCCTGCATGTCGTACAAGCGGCAATACTTCATGCCAGGCATAACTATACGAAGGGCGTTTCCATTGCGCTCCATTTGGAGTTCAGACTGTTGCAGTTCACCAATGCCACTACTTGAGGCCACGTCGGCAAATTTATCGGCTACAAGCTTATATTCTTTGACAAATTCTCCATCAACAATATAGCCATCTTCATCGTACTTGGCACTAAAGTAATAATCAATCTTTTCGGCTATACAGTCTGTTTTAGAATCGTACTTATAGTCAAACTTTTTGCCATCACAAAGCACATACTCCATACCCGGATCAGCCTCGTAATATCCGTCCAGTGTTTGGTGCTGATGTTCATTAAATATACTCTCTACTTTTGACTGGAAAATAACCTCATCGTCGGCATACGAACCATCTTCGTTCATATCCATAAAGTCTTGCTCTTCGGTTTGATTGCTGCCATTAGCATCAATAACAGTATATTTTACTTTAATCTTAACCATCTGCCAATCGTACACTTCTTCGGTTACAAAATTTTCGCCCGAATAGGTAGCCTTCAAAGTGCCAGACTTTTCACCATCTTCTATAATATCTGCCGAAGCTACTCTGCAACCTCCGTAGTACAAGTCAAATACTTCTTCAGGCGGATTTCCGTCAAAATTTTCCCAAACTATATTATTAAAGTTATTTACAGTTTGTAGGTCGTAATTCCCATTATTCTTCACGCCTCGTTTAAATTCGTAGGCAACCGGTTTATCATGCCCGTTGTAAGTATAAATAGACTGCGAGTAAATATGATAATCGCCCTCGGTATACGACTCAACCATCGACGACTCAATCTGCCCTGCAGCATTGCGCTTAATGGTACGTTTAAAGCTCCCTTCATCAAGCACCCATTGGTTTTGTCCTTCATCCCATTTATAATTCAAACTTTCAACAGGTTGTGTCTTGAGCACTCCATCGTATTTGATTTCACGCTTAACTGTAGGTGTAAAATTATTTCCGTCCTTACTTTCCGACTCTGTATAGAGCGAAAGTTGTCCGTCGGCATTGTACTCATAAGTTTGCTGTTCCCATGAGTCTGCTTCCCTCAGCAACACGGTTTTGAGTTGTCCGTCAGGATAATAAGTATAGTCACATTCCGAGTCGTCTATCCATTGAGCCGATGCTTCGTCAAACAGATATTGCTTGTCGTGCAAGGTTCGCCAAATAGATGTCTGGCCTCCTTCGGCCAAAGATAAGCCCAACTTTGTGGCATTGCGTATTACCGGATTTTTCAATGGCACAATACCGGGCTTACTATTTTCATAAGGTCGCGTAACCAGACTTTGCAGACGCTGCTGAGAAGTGCATGCGTGAACGTTACGCTGTGCCTGCACCGCCGGTGTTACCATCAAGGCGATGGACAAAAGTGAAGTAAAGTTTTTCATAAGCACATAATAGTTAGATGGTTATTACCTCAGGTTTTTTGTTGTTCGGCAAAGAAACAAAATTAAATTCGCTTATGCCCTAATAATACCGAAAAAAACTTCAACAATTGGCTCTTTAATCAAAAAAACCGCAAACATCCTACAAAAAGCAAGACTGTTTGCGGTTATTGTTATAATTTAGATTACAATCATTCCCAAAGCATACCATCAGCGGTAAGCCTTATCATCACGTCACGATGTCCCTTACGTTCCAATTCTATTTCGTAATAATCGCCCTTGGGTGTTTGTACATAGTTAACGTCGTCAACCTGGTAATTACCATAATTGGATGCCAGATAGCTTTGTACAGCAACAGGCAATGTACCTTTGAAATCATATTCAGTACCAACCCACAGACCCTCGGGCGAGAAGAATGCTTCGGCCTCCATACCTTCGGCAGTATAGAATTCTGCCTTATAGAGTCCGCCTTCTACTTCCCACTCACGCACACTGATGTTTGGGAAGAGCGTATCGAAAGCTTGCGCTATATTCTCGGGAAGTTTTCCGGCAGGCACTTTTCCATCAGCAAGTCCTTCAAAAAGCGAGCCATCAGCATAAACATTAATTTCGATATCGGGCATTCCTCTACCCTCAAGTTCCAGGTGATAGTATGACGCAGTCAGTGTTTCAATATAATCTGCATCGTCAACATAATACTTGGGATACTCATTGGCCACCACATCCTTTACTGCTTGAGGAAGAGCCGAGGGGTACATTTCGGTTTCAGAGCGCACCCAGGTTCCATCAGGACGGAACCAAACATCGGTTTCTGTACCATCTGCATTTCGGAACTCTGCCTTATAGTAGGCACCTTCCATGCTCCAACGCTGATGGCTGGCAGTAGGATATTTTTGTGCAAACGAGTTTTCGATTGCTTCGGGTACATTATTCAAATAACGATCGTCATCGTCCGAACAGGCAGTAAACAAAGCGCCTGCAGCCATCAAGGCCATTACAATATACTTTTTCATAGGTCTGATACTTAAATGTTATTATACGGTGAGGTTATCTACTCATTCTCTGTCCTACTCTACTTTTTAAGACTTTAATTGTCAATATTCATCAAGCGGAAACTCTTGTCGAAATCGAGTTCAATTCCATTTGATAGTTGCACACTATACCCACGACGGTCGCGGTCAATTTCTACGATGCGTACACGCCCATAGTTTTGAATCACATAATTCGTGATAGCGCCTGGTAGCAGCGAAGCAGGAACTGAAGTTTTCTTACACGAGATGTCAGTCCACTTCCCGTTTCCGTCAAACTCTATTTTATCGCCATTCGTAAAAATTACTTCATAACTCTTACCTATCAAGTCTGATTCTTTTTTAGCCAAAGCTACCTTAACCCCCGAGAAACTCTTTTTCAGAATACTCTGGGCTGTGTGCGGCAGTTGATTAACACTGATGGGGGTATCCTTATCGGCTTGAGCCGATAATACAAATATAAATGCAAAAAGCAAAGTGGCCAAAGTGGCTTTGATTGAACGTGTCATAATCATTTCTATTTAAAGGGTTTGTATTTCTTGTTTCTGATGCAAAAGTAGCGGACAAATCTGAAAGCATTCTGAAAAAGTGATAGCTGCACGCATTTTTTTTGAAAAAAAATGAGCTATTCCAATATCCAGCCCTTACGACCAAAGATTCGTTCCTCATGCTATGCCCCTTGTATTCCTTATAAAACCACCTTAGCAAACAGTCTGTATGCACAGAGCAAAAAGTTGACACTGGTTGCACGTGTACACCCCCTTTAGGTTTGACTCGCAAAACCGATGTAAATAATTCAACACACCGTGCATAGCAACATACATGGCCTTTGCGCTAGGGTACAACAAATTTACCTATCGCATATCAGAAAAATGAAGCAGAAAACAAGCCCTACGCTTGCATAGTAATAAATTTCTGTTGCGAATGCCGCCGCAGTTCAAATACATGGTATCCTTGCTCAAACCGATAAGTTATGTTCAACGCATTGCGTTTGCATATAGCCTCAACCAGCGCCAAACCTAAGCCGGTAGAATTTTGCTTATCAGCTGCATGGTAAAAACGTTGAAAAATTCGCTCTTCATCGAGCGCACATTCTTGGCCTGTATTTCGTATTACGAGTTTCTGGCTGCTAACCTGCACCTGCACCCGACCTTGCGGTACATTATGTACATAAGCATTTTTAAGCAGGTTCGACACTAAAGTTATTGCCATGCTCTCGTCCATCATCACCTCAAAAGGGTTATTAACCTGCACTTGTGTACGTATACCTTGACTTGCATATACCATCTCGTAATCGGGTAATAGACTTTGAATTATTTGGGCAAGATTTTGTGGTTTAGCCTCATCATATTGCCCATTTTCAATTTTGCACAACAGTAACAACGACTTGTTCAACCGGGCCAATCTTCCGAGCGTACTCTTAATCTTGAGCAATTCACCCATTTGCTGTTCGCTCAATCCATCCTCATCAATCAGCAATTCAATACGATTTTGGCATACAGCTATTGGTGTTTGCATTTCGTGCGAAGCATTACCCACAAAAACTTTTTGCTGCTCATAGAGTTCCTCGCCACGCTTCATACTCCGCTCTACGGTTTCGTTCAGTCTTTTGAATTCATGAATGCGAGTGGGGTTGTTGAGCGGATTGTTTATTTGTCCCAACCTATAGCTGTCAAGCCATGCCAGCAACTTTGTCAGTGGACGCATCGTATGCCTTATTCCCCATAAATTAGCTGCAACAATACTCAGCATGAGCATAACATACAGAAAAGCAATCCAAAAAGCAATTGCTTCGCGTAAATCGGCTTTATCGATATTGGGTGTAGCTACAACCAGTTCCACGTAACTCCCGTTATCACGCATATATATATAGGTAAGCACACGCGCCGGCTCAATCTCTTTTTTAGCATCAAGATAAATATTGCGGTCGGCATAGCTTATATGCGGAGTGTGGCGTGCATAATCGGCCGATACCTCTCGTTGGTAATAGTAATTATTTGTGCCGTTTGCACTGCGAGGCAAAGGGTCGTTCCGCAATGAACGCACAATAATCATCTCTGCATAGTCCTCGAGCGAGTCGTCTATTTCGTCGGTAATTTCATCCATCATTGTAAAATAAAAAAAGACCGACCAAAAGGTGAGCATAAAGGCTGCGAGCATTGACAGACGAAGGGTTGTTATATGGAGCAAACGCATAGGCTTGTTAATTTGTTGAGAGTAAGAGTACGACCAATACAAGTGTTGTCAAAACTCGGTAAGTTTATATCCAAAACCATAAACTGTTTTTAGTTCGATTGTAGCACCGGCCTCCTTGAGTTTCTTTCGCAGGTTTTTGAGTTGGGCATAAATAAAATCAAAATTATCGGCCTGGTCAATAGAGTCGCCCCAAACAGCTTCAGCCAACAACTGCTTTTCAACCAAACGCCCCGGACGATTTATAAAATAGACCAGAATATCATATTCCTTACGGCTTAGTTCAACAGGATGGTCACCTATTTCGACTTTAAATTTATCGGGATGTACACATACATTGCCCACCCGCAACACCAAGCCCCCATCACGCTGCCTGCGGCGCAACACACTTTTAAGGCGTGCATGCAGTTCGGCCAAATGGAAAGGCTTGGGCAAATAGTCGTCGGCCCCCCAATCAAGCCCTGCCACTTTATCCTCAATGGAATCTTTAGCCGATAATATGATTACATTGGGCATTGCACGGTCTGCCTGCTGCAACTCTCGCAAAAGGTCAAGTCCATTTCCATCAGGAAGCATGATATCGAGCAGGATGCAATCGTATTCGTATACCAGCGCTTTCTGGCGTGCTGTGCGGTAATTGGGAGCTGTTTCTACCACATAGCGCTCTTTAACGAGCGATTTTTCTATAATCTCGCGCAAATCGGCATCATCTTCAACAATCAGTACCTTCATAATTATTTATTCATCACGTCGGAAAAACCGGCAACAATACTTAATTAACTGCCTATATCTTTTGCTGCTACTCTTTTTTTGAGGAGAGGGAGCTGTTATCCTCCCGATGGCGGCACACATTGCTGCCCGCACCATTAAACAAATTGAACAAAGCTAATAGGCTTTTATGCAAAGGTAGCTAATTATATAGTTTCGGACAAACGCTAAAGCCAAGCTTTTGCTACACAACCCAACGACCAAAATATATTGTATAACTACTTGTGGCCATAAATCGAATATTATATAGCCTTCGAGGCTGTTCAAGCTGCAAAAAAAATTGTACTTTTGCAGCCCGGTGAGTTTAGCTGGCTCAGATTTTCCGCTACGGCTTTGCATGGTCTATTGGCGTGATATGGCGGCATCTTAAACTCCGAGTGCTTGGTAAACCTCGTAAAAAACAAGAAATATGACTAACAAACTAAATTCTGCCCATCGTGCCCCGATGGTCAGCATCCCCTTTATGGTGTTAGGGGTGCTGTTCTGTGTCTGCCTTATTGCAGCAAACTTGCTCGAAACCAAACAGGTTACTTTAGGTCCGCTCGAACTCACAGCGGGGCTAATTGTTTTTCCCGTTTCATACATCATCAATGATTGCCTGGTTGAAGTGTGGGGCTATCGCCGAACACGCTTGATAATTTGGCTGGGCTTTATAATGAATTTTCTTTTTGTCGTTTTTGGCCTGCTGGCCGATGCCCTTCCCGGTGCACCTTATTGGAAAGGAGAACAGGGCTTTCATGAAATGTTCGGGTTAGCCCCCCGTATTGCTGGAGCCTCTTTTCTTGCTTTCTTGATAGGTTCTTTTCTGAATGCTTACGTAATGAGCCGCATGAAACTACATGCCCCCAAAGGCCAACGCTTCTCACTCCGTGCTATTGCATCAACCATCGTAGGCGAAACTGCCGACTCGCTCGTATTTTTTCCGTTAGCTTTAGGTGGCATTGTACCCTGGAACGTTATGCCCCTGCTCATGATAAATCAGGTTATACTCAAAACGGTGTACGAAATCATTGCTCTACCCTTAACCGTACGCGTTGTACGCCTGCTAAAACGAACCGAACACCAGGATGCACGCGATGAAGGCATCTCGTACAGCCCGTGGAAAATTTTTGACCTTTGAACCCACTATTTTCTGAATGCTTACGTAATGAGCCGCATGAAACTACATGCCCCCAAAGGCCAACGCTTCTCACTCCGTGCTATTGCATCAACCATCGTAGGCGAAACTGCCGACTCGCTCGTATTTTTTCCGTTAGCTTTAGGTGGCATTGTACCCTGGAACGTTATGCCCCTGCTCATGATAAATCAGGTTATACTCAAAACGGTGTACGAAATCATTGCTCTACCCTTAACCGTACGCGTTGTACGCCTGCTAAAACGAACCGAACACCAGGATGCACGCGATGAAGGCATCTCGTACAGCCCGTGGAAAATTTTTGACCTTTGAACCCACTAATTACAATTTATCCAGCAAAATCCTTACTGCTACCGAAAGCAAAACACAAGACCATAGCAACATAGTGTAACACCAGCCAGTGCTGTTTATGGCCCCATATACACCCTAACTAATCATGCTACAAAAACTCGACAACACCCGTGCGCTGGTAGTGTTCAGCGGCGGCCAAGACTCTACCACTTGTCTTTATTGGGCTAAAAAGCACTTTACTGAAGTGCATGCCCTTTGTTTTTACTACGGGCAAAAGCATGCGCTTGAAGTTGAAGTGGCCCGTTCCATTGCTCAGCAAGCCAACGTACACTTTGACTTAATGGACGTCAGTTTTATAAGTACATTGGCACACAACTCGCTTACCGACAGTTCCATTACCATGGATCAAAAAAAACCGGCTGCTGGCCCCCCCAATACCTTTGTACCGGGTAGAAATCTGTTTTTTATGAGTATTGCTGCCGTCTATGCCCGCGAACGCAACATTCGCCACTTGGTAACAGGAGTGTCGCAAACTGACTTTTCGGGCTATCCCGACTGCCGCGACTCCTTTATACGTTCTCTTAACGTTACCCTTAACCTGGCTATGGATGAACAGTTTGTTATACATACTCCCCTCATGTGGATTGATAAATGCGAAACATGGGCTCTGGCCGACCAGTTGGGTGTGCTCGACCTGGTACGCCACGAAACACTGACCTGCTACAACGGCATCAAGGGGCAAGGATGCGGTCATTGTCCGGCCTGCCAGTTACGCAATGAAGGACTCAAACAATACCTTGAACTCAAAAAACATCACGCCCCTCTATCCAACCTTGCAACACATGCTTGCGGCTAAATATAATTAGTTTGAAACAACCAACAACTCTTACCAACTCCTAAACAAGTTTCTACATGTTTCCCAAACAAACTTTTGTAGCTTACTTTTCACCCACTCATACCTCGCAAGCAATAGCTACAGCCATTGCTCAAGGCATCGGGCTACCCACCGATAGCCAAAGCCTAAACGTTACCTACCAAAACGGCAGCCGCATGTTACAGTCTGACGAACTGCTCATTGCTGCCGTACCGGTATATGGTGGTGCTGTAGCACCCATTGCCCTGAAACGTCTGGAAGGCTTGCGCGGCGAAGGAACTCCTGCTGTCGTAGTAACCCTTTACGGAAACCGCGACTTTGGTAAAGCTCCCTGCGAGTTGAGCAATTTTCTAACAGCCAAAGGCTTCAACGTTATAGCTGCAGCTGCCTTTGTGGGCGAACACTCCTACTCAACCCCACAAACACCTATCGCCGCAGGCAGACCTAACGCCACCGACCTTGACGAGGCACGGACATTTGGCAAACTCATTGGTAATAAATTAAAACTGGGCCAAGCCTCAACCATTGATGCCTCAAAACTTACTTGCCCACACAGCGGATGGCTCAACTTGCTACGATTTGCATCGTTTGTTATAGGCTACCGCCGTAAAATGAAAAAGCATCCCATTAAAATTGCTCCTACTGCTGACGCTACACGCTGCAACGGATGCGGACGCTGTGCCAGACTATGCCCCACTGGAGCTATCGATGCCAGCAAGCCCCAAATTACGGATGCCACAAAATGTATTAAGTGTGCAGCTTGTGTAAAAGGATGCCCCCAGCAAGCACGCAGCTTAAATACACCTTTTGCACAGCCTCTGGCCAAAAACTTCAAAAAGAACAAACCCAACGTAACCCTTCTTTAAATGCGCGACGACTTAACCCTACAGGCTCTAGGCCGTAAGACCGAATACAAAAGCGACTATGCACCTGAGGTGCTCGAAACCTTTGAAAACAAACATCCGGAAAACGACTATTGGGTACGCTTTAACTGCCCGGAATTTACCAGCCTATGCCCCATTACCGGACAACCTGACTTTGCCGAAATACGCATTGCCTACATACCTGGCAAGCACATGGTCGAAAGCAAAAGTCTGAAACTCTACCTTTTCAGTTTCCGTAACCATGGTGACTTTCACGAAGATTGCATCAACATCATTATGAAGGATTTGGTTAAACTCATGAATCCCAAATACATAGAGGTTACAGGACTATTTACTCCGCGTGGCGGCATCAGCATCTATCCCTATGCCAACTACGGACAGCCAGGTACAAAATACGAAAAATTAGCTGAATACCGACTGCAACAACACGACTTATAGTTCCTTTTATACCCCATTATGCCTAATGCCAAACATAGGCATAGTAACTGAACTCACAAAGTAAAGCCTATTGTATTCGATGAAACCCTCAAGCAGGAAAGAAAAACAAAACGTTTTCTTTCCTGCTTTGCCTTCCATTCGGTATCTTTGCAAACGAATGGGCGCTATAACAACAGCTATGCCAAATTAAGACTTACAGCAGTCCGTCCATATTGCTTTACTCGTACTACCTACACCCTCATAAACATCATGGGAAAAAAACTAAAGAGAATCTGCATCTCGTTTATACGAAACAAAATATTGTGGTCCATAATCATATTCTTAATCTACGTAGGCTTTCTCGATACCAATAGTTTTTGGAACACCTATCAGCTGTACCAACAGAACGAAGCACTCCGCCGAGAAATTAAAGCCTATGAGTTGCGCTATGAAAATGATACACGCGATTACGAAGAACTGAAACACAACCAGGCAGCTCTTGAACGAGTGGCGCGCGTACACCTTTATATGAAGACTGAAGACGAAGACGTGTTCATTATTAAATAACCCTTCTTCCCTAAATAACCTCTTTCCCTTTTAACAACGGCAGGCTTACAATGCCAACACTACATCGTTGTAATACTCTAACCTCTGTGCAGACCGCAACTGCTGCATCTCCACAAAATTCACATAAGCCTACATCCAATCAGTTATAACACATTTACTTTCCGACTTATGCTTCGCACCTATCTATTCCGGGCAGGTGGTTTGCTGCTGGTTACCGGTGCAGCACTCCCACTCTTCATACCAACCATAGCTCCCTACGTTTTTACGGCAGGAGCCCTGCTGTTCTGCTCCATACAAATGTCCGACCGCTACGAAGGCACTAACCTTGTTATCAAACGACTACGGCGCCAACAACTCCTGGGAGCCCTTATGCTACTCGTTACTGCCGCACTCATGTTTACAAGCCACCTGAACCTGCGCCCCTTTAACGCAGACGAGTGGAAAGTAACCCTCATGATAGCCACACAGCTCGAAGCCTACTCCACCATCCGGCTCGACAAAGAAGCAAACCGGTAGTTTAAAATCTTCGGTGATTTGTGAAAATCTTACATCCTTTATTCGCAACCTTTGGGACATTTCTCAAAAAAGATTTAAGCAACACGAGTTTTAGCCCTAAAGGTATGACTTATCAAACCGAAGGTTGTATATTTGTCCGTGTATTCATAGAGATTTACCGATATGCTGCACAAGTGAACATCTTATGAGCAACAGCTCACGCACTTGAAACAGCATTACCAAAGAACGCTTTCATACAATAGCTCATGGACAAAGTTCTACTCACACTCTCATTTCTTCTATTGTTTACCTCGTGTGCAGAGCAATATAATATAGCAGGAAACTCTTCTGTTCCCTGTCTGGACGGACGAATGCTCTACCTGCGCGTAACTACCGATACCAGCAACAAAACCATGCAGGCCTCTTCGGTATGTTTAGACTCGTGTAAAGTAGTGCACGGACGCTTCAACTTTGTAGGCGACGTTGACTCTGTTATGCTGGCCATGCTCTATAGCGGGAACCAATGCGTCATGCCTTTGGTTATTGAAAATGGAAACCTCAATATCCAGGTAGATAACGTAGCTCAAAGAGTTAGTGGAGGACCACTTAACGAAAAACTCTACACCTTTTTTAAAAGACGAAACAGACTGGACAACGAAATGTGGGAACTCCAGCAAAAAACCATCCGCCTGATGCGTGAAGGAGTCAACCCTGAAGAAATCCACAACCGATTAGGAAAAAAGGCGCAAGAATTGCACCGAAAAACCGAAGAACTCGAAACAAAATTTGTGATGGATAACTATGATAACGTGCTTGGACCTGGTTTTTTTATGCTACTCTGCAGCCAGTATCCGTCGCCCATCATAACAGAACAAATTCGTCAAATCATTCAAAAAGCTCCCAAAAGTTTTATGAATAATCCCTACGTGCGAAATTACGTTGAACAGGCGCAAACACGCGTAACGGTGCAGTCTGAGTACCCTATGCCTACAGAAGTTACTACTACTATTACCTTTTCATGTCCATAATGATGGTAAAGTAAATAGTTTGAATTAAACAACACAGCAACAACCGATAAAAGTCTCGCTACATTGATAGTGAGACTTTTTTTACACCAAGAGTTCCCCTTCAGCAATTGTAAAGAGAATACACACAACCTTTTGTATTCCGCAGTCACTGCTTTATAATTGTTTCTACACTACCTGTGCGCTCCCATACTCAATTATAAGTATTTATCCCGAGGTTCATTAAATCTAACTTTTGCCTGTGCTATGCTGGTGCACATATAGAGTTCAAACTCCTCGGAACACCCGAAATACCTATTGTTAGGCCTAACAAAACCTACTGGGGCGACTGAAAATTCTATCGAAGCGACAGAATTTTCTATCGCCCCGATAGAAAAAACGGTTGCAGGGGGCAGAAACTGGCACATCACAGCAAAAAAAGCGTCCCGACCAATATTTTTATCGGTCGGGACATTCTGTTTTACTGTCAATACAATCTAAAAAATTTATTACCTTGCTTTTGGATATTCAAATGTACATAAAAATCTTGAACTATTCCCCAAGAATCAAGAAAAAGCACTCTATTGATTTTTTGTATATATAGCAACAGGTAAGCAAAAGGTCGTAAACTATCAGTCTGCTTTAAGAAAAGCAACTGCTAAACTGCATTCATTCTTTGTTCAAAGTTACGATTTTGCCAATCAACGTAGCTGTTTATTCAACCACTACCTCGTCTGTAAATACCCAGCCTCCGTAGTCAGAAGGCAGGGCCTGCACACGAACATAACGAGCCTGCTTTGCACGTCCTTTCCACCTGTAAGTGCGTACATTGGGATTGATGGTTTTCTCCGACTTCTCACGATAATTGTAAACCTCTTCAAAGTTTTGACCATCTACCGAAAGCGAAACGATGTATTGTGACGGATAGTAAATTTCAGGACCACACACCTGTATAAAGTCATTCGAGACACTACTTACCTTCTGAACCTTTCCTAAATCAATGGTTACATCCAAGCGGTTACCACTGATAAAGCCTTGCCAGCGTCCATCATTATTGGCCCATCCTCCACGTAAACCGTCAGTAAGCGTAGCATCACCGGCCGCCCGATAAGCCTCGCTTGCAGGAATAGCATAAATTACTTTTGCACCCAAAGCCTTGTGCTTGAGCGGTTTCATTTTGGCAATACGTTCGCCCACTTCCTTTTTCAGATCAAAAGCATGCACATTTTTCTGTTTACGCAACCACTCAGTCTGCCAGACTGCACGCTGCCGGAACTCTGCATAATCTTTTTTTGCCGTACCATTCCAACCTATTTCAGCAAGAGCAAGCGTACGCGGGTAGAGCATGTATTCAGCCTGCGCTTCGGTTGGAACATATTCGGTCCATAAATTACCCTGCACTCCTTTAACTTGCTTACGAAAATTCTCAGGCAAATCGTCTCCAGGCACATAGTTGTATACCTTTTCGAGTGTCAGATAACCACCTATGGCTTCGGGCTGTGTAGGCGGTGCATCCTGATAACTATCAAGGTAGCAGTACGATCCGGGCGAGAGAACTACATCATATCCGTGCTCAATAGCTTCGCGTGCTTTTTCGGTTCCACGCCATACCATTACTGTGGTATTATCAGCCAAGTCGCCTGCTATTACCTCATCCCATCCTACGAGCTGACGTCCGTGCTTAGCCAGGAATTTACCCATGTGGGTAATTAAATGGGCTTGCAGACCATCAACTTTATTGATGCCAAGTTCCTTCATCTTAGCTTGACAGAGCGGGCACGAAGGCCACGAAGCCTTAGCTGCCTCATCGCCACCCACATGAATATAGGTAGAAGGGAATACATCCATGACCTCCTCGAGCACGTGCTCCAAAAAGTCGTAAGTAGCCACACTTCCCGGACAGAAGTCGGCCTGCTTGTAAGGTTCATGTGTACACGAAAGCTCGGGATAAGCAGTCAGCACCTCTTCTGAGTGTGCCGGCATCTCGATTTCGGGCACAACGGTTATACCCCGATTAGCCGCATACGTCACAAGATCGCGCAACTCGCTTTGCGTATAATATCCGCCGTATGCTCCCGGCGTACCAGAGGTTGCATAATGGCGCTTACCATTATTCCACCAGGTTTTCCAGAGCGAATCGGTACGCCAGGCTGCTATCGAAGTTAAACGCGGGTAACGCTTTATCTCCATACGCCAGCCGGCTGCATCAGTCAGATGAAGATGCAAGCGGTTAATTTTATACGCGGCCAGCACATCTACCTGCTTCTTGATAAAATCTATTGGGAAGAAGTGACGCGAAACATCGAGCATCACCCCCCGCCAGGGGTAAGCTGGCTCATCTTGTATATAGCAACAGGCCACTCCTTTAGCTGTGTGCAGTTGACGCAAGGTCTGGGCAGCTCGCAAAAAACCCATCCGGTCAGATGCTTTTATCTCAATGGTATCGACCGATACGTTGAGCATATAAGCCTCGGGTGATGGAACTGATTCTGCACGCAGGTAGCGCACGACACGTTTCAAACTGCCATCGTGCGCTGTTGCTGCTGTCAAAAACGAATCGTAAGGATTCTGCACTTCCTCTCCAACCTGATTCTCTATTCGAAAGGGGCGATCTGTACGAAAGGTACCTTTACGCATTTCTTGTAAACGGGGTTTAGGTAAAAGCACTTGTGCCTGCACATTTAAAGACGGAAGAAGAAAAGCACTACACAAAAGGTAAGAAAAAACTGTTTTCATGATTCAAATACACGTATTTTGTCAAGCAAAGATAAGAAAAAACGGCAGTATGAAGGTTTCCATTCTAAAAAAAACGTATCTTTGGATGCTCCTAAGCGGCTGGAGTTGCACAGGAACTCACTTACTGCGCACTATTGAATAACGACTCCAGGCATGGGATAAGAATTATACACTTTAAAACTCACGACAGCTATGATAGCCACTGAACAAACTTACCAGCAAATTGAACGTGCCCTACGCAAAGCAGCCTCTAAATTTCCGAAAGATGTTGAATGCATGCCTCTTACTGACTTATATTTGCAGGTTAAACAGGAAAGTGCAGAACTGCGGGTGTTCGACGACGATGACAACGAACTAACCCGCTGTGTGATTGAAGACTGGTTGGGCAATCAAGAAGAGCACTTCTACGAGAACATACAGCCCATTCTAACAGACGCCATCAAACGCATCAAAGATGTTACCGAAGAGGTTGCTGTACTGAAGCCCTACTCCTATGTACTTATGGGCGAAGACCACGAAACCATAACCGACCTTTACCTTGTTGACGATGATACCATCGTTATTAGCGGAGACTTGATGCAGGGACTCGACAGCGACCTTGAAAAATTTTGGGAAGAATTGAGCATCAAAGAATAAACTAAAGTTTAAAGCATAACAAAGAAAGGTGTACTTAGCCAACTCATATGGGTCAGTTAAGTACACCTTTCTCTGTTATAGCCTATTGTGCTCCTAAACACTCATTATGCTTATATACACTGCGCCTACGCTAACAACACGAACTCAATCAAAGACAATATAAGGTGTAAGGCGCTCAAAGTCTTTATCTGTAAAGTCGGTATATAGCCGCAGGTCGCTCCAGGAATGGAGCGGCCCGTAGCGACGAATGTGATTAACTATAACCTTGGTTTGCTCATACGACAGATAGGGATGGCGAACTAACTCCTTGAAGGTAGCATGGTTGATACGAATACGCCTGAGGCTGGGCTGAGGCTCTACATTAAACCATCGCACAATGCCAGCCGGCAAGCCTTCGATTTCGGCTACCTGCCCTACACTGACAAAACCACCCAAACGCTCACGATACTTCACAATTTTATGAGCATAATAGCTTCCGATACCTGGTATGTGCTTCAAACTCACAGTATCGGCTTGATTGAGCTGGACAACTGTACCTTCGGCATACTTTTCCTGACGTTCAAAGCGCGGTTCCTCGGGCATAGGGGTGCCATAGGGCTTACTTTCTGCATGGTCGGCAAGCATCTCGCTCCGATGGTCGGGCGCTATGCGGATATATGGTCGTAAACGCTCAAATTCCTCGGACGAAAGGCCATACAGACGCCTGAAATCATCAGGCGAACGCCAACGACCTCCCTTCTGCCGATACTTCAGCATGTTACGTACCTGCCATGAACGCAATCCCAATCGAAGCAAGGTTGCAGAATCTGCCTCGTTAGGATCGAACATAAACAGGCTGGACGACAGCTGTGGTGCTTGGTCTGGATTTCCTAGCAAATCGTCTGGCAAATTCAATGCTTCGTTGATAGCTTTATCGCTTAACTGTATCTGATCATTGACCGATTCTTCACTGCAGCATACAACACCTACTGCAACACATACGGCTACGCCCAATAACATGGCCGAAACGACCAATGCGCGAAGATCATCATCCGGCAATCTAAACATAATTTCTTCTTTTTACAAGACCACCTCTATTTAGAATAAGTATACCACCACCAATAGGTATCGCCATAAGTACGCCTCAAGCGGTTAGCTCGTTCAACCGGGTGGGAATAACTGTCACGCAGTGTCAGATAATCATGGAAATTGGCTTCGACAGCCGCATCATGATATACTAAAACCGGATGCATCCGGGTGCGGGTATAAAAAACTAATGCTTGTGCATAATAGGTCGGTAAACTGCGACTAGCAACCTCGGCTGAATAAAAGAACGCTATTTCATGGGCAAACAAATCAAGTTTACGCTCGAGCAACAAACCACACAAATAATAATCGGCAACCCAACGAGCATGGGAATATCCGGACTTATGAGCAGCATAAGCAGAACGTTTCAAATAATCCAAAACAGCCTCGCCAGCACGTGCCTTACCGCCTAACAACTGCTCTTGATTCGCGCACGGAAAAGTTAATTGCTGGCGTTCATCGTCGGGAAAAAGCAGATTACTACTATTGCCTGCTGGCACAGGCTGTGCAAAAATGTGATGTCCCAGACCCTTGGATGCAGAACACGAAAGCGCATAACAGCGCAAAGCAAAAAGGCGATGGGAGGTTACATACGACTTTTGGCCAATCGTTTGAACCTCGTCAGGATTACCACACTGCAAGGATTGCGCACTACGCAACTCGAAATGCTCTAAATCGGTAGCTGCTGCACCAATGCCCATATATAGACAAAGCACCAATAACTCGACTGCAGCAGGCATGAACTGACTCCATAAAGTTGCTGTATGCTTATCGTTACGACTTAAATACTGCTTCCACCGTATCAGTAACCACCCTGACATAAGTGCTGCTACAGCCAACATAAGCTGATAAACAGGTGTTGCAAATGGTAAACTAACCACAAAGGCAGCAAGCCATGACATAAGCACATAAGCCCACAAACCACAAACCGACTTGCGAACAAGAAGGCGCTCCAACCTGCTACACAAAAACATAAAAACAACTGTCAGCACCATGGCCGCAAGCCATGGATACGGAACAACCGGAAGGCCCCTGACAATGCTGCACAGATAGGCAATCACATCGGCTTGAGCCAATGCAAAATACAGAAAAATGAATGCTGAAAATACAATACGAAACATAGCTGGGTAATGCTACAATGAAAGGTTACTTTGCTCCAAACGCCCGCCCACAGCCAGACACTCGCAGCAAAGCAACCTTGCCGGTACTCAAAAACAGTGGCTGCATGAACCTCTGCACTTGATTCAAAACGCTTTGGATACCTGATATTGCTCACGATGCAACAACAACAAAGCGCTGCCACATCAAGGACGGCCTATAGAAGTATAAAAGAAACCGAAACTACGCATTTCTTCAGGGTTGTAAATATTACGCCCGTCAAAAACAGCCGGATGGTTCATTGAACGTAAAACCACCTGCCACGAAGGCAAACGGAACTGCTTCCATTCTGTGAGCAGCAACAAAGCATCGGCTCCCAATGCGGCATCGTACATATCGCGGGCATAAACAACCTGATTGCCCAAACGACGACGACACTCGTTCATGGCTACAGGATCGTACACACGTACTGTACATCCAGCCCGGAGCAAACAATCAATCGTGACGAGCGAGGTTGCCTCGCGCATATCGTCGGTCTCAGCCTTGAAAGCCAACCCCCACAATGCAATGGTTTTACCTTGCAAATGTCCTTCAAAGTGTGCCGCGAGTTTACGGAAGAGCACTGACTTCTGCTCTTCATTTACTTGCTCCACTGCACGAAGCACACGCATTTGATAACCATTTTGCTCGGCTGTCTTTATAAGTGCCTTTACATCCTTTGGAAAACAAGATCCACCATAACCACAGCCTGGATAAAGAAACTTCGACCCTATACGGGTGTCTGAACCTATACCCTTACGTACCATGTTGACATCTGCGCCCACCAATTCACACAAGTTGGCAATGTCGTTCATAAACGAGATGCGCGTAGCCAACATTGAGTTGGCTGCATACTTAATCATCTCGGCCGAAGGAATATCTGTAAACAACAAGCGATTGCTCACCAACATAAATGGTGCATACAAACGCTCCATCAATCGGCGGGCACGCTCGCTCTCTACACCAACTACTACCCGGTCGGGACTCATAAAGTCTTTTACCGCAGCGCCTTCCTTTAAAAACTCAGGATTTGATGCTACATCAAAATGTATATCCTCGCCCCGCTTGTCAAGTTCGCTCTGAATAGCTTGCTTAACCAATTGTGCTGTACCCACAGGCACTGTACTCTTGGTTACAACCACTAAATAATGCTTCATGTTTGCACCAACCTCGCGTGCCACACCGAGCACGTAGGAAAGATCGGCCGACCCATCTTCATCGGGTGGCGTACCTACTGCACTGAACACGGCCTCGACATTATCCAGACATTCAGCAAGACACGTGGTAAATTGCAAACGTCCTTCGCGATGGTTACGCACAACCATCTCCTCCAGCCCTGGCTCATAAATTGGTATAATGCCTTGCTGTAAATTTTTTATCTTCTCTTCGTTAACGTCAACACAAGTTACTTCAACACCCATTTCAGCAAAACAAGCTCCCGAAACGAGTCCGACATAACCGGTTCCGACTATAGCAATCTTCATAAAGCAAGAGTTCTTAATCTGATATAAAAGCATAAGAGTTTAAAAGTCTATAATGCACACCTCAAACAGGCGGCACAGATAAACTCTTAAACTCTTACTAAATATGTGGTGTTTCTGCACTAAAATCTCTTGTTACTTGGCAGGAGTTGCGGGTGCCGCCGGGGCTACAGGGGCAGTCGGAGCAGCAGGTGTTGTTGTTGTTACTACGCTGCTTGAATCTGTTCCACGGGGTGCAAAGAAGATTGTTGCTACCGAAAGAATGACCAAAATAGCGGCAAGCGTCCAAGTGGCTTTTTCGACAACGTCGGTTGTTTTGCGCACGCCCATAATTTGGTTCGACGCAGCAAAGTTTGATGCCAGTCCACCGCCCTTCGACTCTTGAATGAGCACAACTAAGGTAAGCAAAATTGCTACGATGACAGCCAAAATCACAAGTACTGAATACATGGGTTATTGTTTTTGATGTTTTTTATTGATTATCAATTTCTGTAGAAATCGGATTTGGTCTGCAAAGTAACTACTTTTTTTCGGATTATTCAAGTTTACCTTGCGGATTATTTCAAGTGCCTTCTCATATCGCTGCTGTTTAATGTATATTTTGGCCAGCGTCATGGTCAGATAAGCCTCATCACCACCCTCTCCGGCAGTTTCATCGGCTGCGGGTAGTTCTGGGGCGTATTGCAAATTTTCCTGGAGTTGGATACGGTCGGGCTTATTCTCAATAAATTCGTCAATAAGCTCAGAACTACGGTCGGGAGCCACCTGTTTTTCATCGGCTATAGGCTGAGCATCGTCCAACTGTAGCAGGAATGCCGCATAATCAGTCGTTGCATCAGCGCTTGTAAGCTGACGCCGAGGCTGAGCAGGCTGCTGCTCAGAAGTTGCACTCAGAAAATCGTCAATCAACGACTGTGTGCGGTCGGTTTCGCATATGGTTTCTGCTTCCGTATTTGCGTGTAAGGGAGTAGGCTGTATTTCGTAATTAGCAGCTTCAACCATGTTAAAGAGCACACGGCGATCGGGCACATAAAGTGCTGCCCGCCTCAATTCCTCTCCAAAGAGCGGATCGTGCAGCAAAAAGAGATTTTGCAGAAACAGAAGCCTTGCAGCCTGATAGTAGGGATATTTAGCTACCAGTTCTCGCAAACTGTGCAGCGTATCCTTATTGAGCAATTCGGGGTGGGATATGAGTTCGGCTATCGGTTCCATTCAATGTAATTTGAAATGCAGTTGGTAAATATTCTACACCTTATGCAAAAGATTATACATGCCTTTTCCAGAGCCTTACCAGTCTGCTACAGTGGCATTAAATATTTGACTGCACAAGTCCTCAGTCATTTCTTTAACAAGCGACTCTTGAACGGCTGTAAGCTGCTGGTTGGAGTCGTACTGCGTGGTGGCCGAGAACGTACGTTCCCAACTCTGATTCGTTTTAGCATTATTGAAACGAATGTTTACCGTCATACGCAACTGCACCTGCGACGAAAATCCATCGGCCGAAATTGACTTGTTGAATTGGTCATAGGCCGTAATTTCGCCAGCTATATGGAGGTCTCCTCCACGTTTCACCAGTTTAAGACGAGTTTGGTTGGCATACAAATCCTGCAACTCGTTATTGAACATGGCTTCCATCGGTGCCCAACCATAAGGAGCACGATTGGCTATTTTGTCAATCTGAATGGTTTTTATCAAGTCGTAGTTAATACTCGTACCAGTAAATTTATAGCTTACGGTGCATGCTGTTATTATTAGCATCAGGAGTGCAGGTATGAGCAGGCTGAAATATTTTTTCATGACGATTCGTATGAATTGACTGATTGGGATATAAGGTAAAAACGCACTTCACTGTTAACAGTCAAGTCCGTATTCCTTAATTTTACGATAAAGGGTGCGCTCCGAAATGCCTAACTGCTCTGCTGCAGCCTTGCGCCGGCCATTGTTCGCTTCGAGTGCTCGTCTAACCATGTCGCGCTCAAGTTCTACAAGCGACTGGGGTGCCTGGGGTGTAAGAAGCTCGGTCTGAACTGTATGTTGCGGAGCGGGTTCATCATCTTTTACTTCCTCTGCTTCCCAATATGATTCACAGTCATCGGTGTTTCCTGTCAACTTAACGGGGGTTGAAGCCGAACCAAACATTAGTTTTTGATTATCGGCTACAGTTGTTGTCTTGAAATCGCCCTCGCCCTGACGTTCACGCACAATACGCTTAAGTTCGGTTACATCACGCCTCAAATCAAAAAGTATTTGATAGAGTATTTCGCGTTCGTTTTCAAAACTTGCGCTTTCTTTGTGTTCATTTACGGCTACGAGTTGGGTGTGCTGCGACTCACGGGGCAAGTATTGCTCTAACACTTGTGGTGTAATTTCGCGTTCTTCAGAAGTTACACTCATATTTTCGGCCAAATTACGTAGTTGGCGCACATTTCCGGGCCATGAATAGGCCACCAGCACACGCTGGGCAGCCTCGCTAAGACGCACTGGCGGCATTTTGTACTTTTCACTCATATCAAGTGCAAACTTCCGAAAGAGTAAAGCAGCATCGTTACCACGCTCACGTAAAGGAGGTATTGCAATTGATATGGTATTTAGACGGTAAAAAAGGTCCTCGCGGAAACGTCCGTCGGCAATGGCCTTTTCCATATTTACATTTGTAGCTGCTACTATGCGTACATCTGTTTTACGCACTTCGCTCGAACCGACACGGATATACTCACCAGTTTCGAGTACACGGAGCAAACGAGCCTGTGTTTGCAAAGGTAATTCACCGACTTCGTCCAAGAATAAGGTGCCACCATTGGCTGCTGCAAAATAGCCTTCGCGCTGCTCAATAGCTCCCGTAAACGATCCTTTTTCATGTCCAAAAAGTTCGGAATCGATGGTTCCCTCGGGAATGGCTCCACAGTTAACGGCAAAATACTTTTTGTTCTTACGCAAGCTATGCTCATGAATGATGCGCGGAAAAGACTCCTTTCCCACACCATTCTCGCCCGTAACCAATACAGACAAGTCTACCGGAGCTATTTTAAGGGCTATTTCGATGGCACGGTTCAGTGCCTCACAATTACCCACTATCCCATAGCGCTGCTTGACGCCTTGTATTAACGTATTATCCATATCCGCTTTTGACATTAAGCACAGCCTACGCTTGATTAGGGAAAGCTAATTTGCCAACCGGAACTATTTTAATCAAAAGTTACGGACAGCAAAGCTTTGCTGTGCCTCGCAAAGTTATAGAAAAAAGTACAAAGAGCAAAAATCCTACCCTGCAGGTTTGCCTGGAACTTTGGCTTTTTACAAGGTTGGAACTGAATATTTCCCTATATGCGGGTTAAAACTATCCGTGAAGTTCGTTGCTCTTGATACCCAAGGCCGACATGAGCGAATAGCCCAGGATTTCCTGCGAAAATCCGCGTCCGTTTAAGGGTTCCATGGCAAAAAGTGTTATATTCTTGCCATCAGTACGCGCACACACACGTTTCACAGCCTCGCCATAAGTAGCCATGTCGCCTACAACCATAAGAGACTTGATTTCCGAAGCATCGGCCAACATTGTGAGCGATTGTTCAAAAAAGTCGTCCATCGACACCACCTCCTCTACAGGAAAAGCGAAAAGACTAAATTTACCCAAGTTGTCGTCGAACGACAAGCCGTTAAGGTCTTGTTCTAAATGACCTGGCTTGAAATACTTAAGTTCGGGATGACTCTTTGAATAAAGGAAATGTACTTGTATCTGGTTGTTACCGGGACGCAAACCACCATCAAGGGCTATACAGTCAACCCAATGACAAAGGTCGGCTTCGGGAATTCGCCGTCCAATCATACGTTCAAAATTGACCGTTAAATCAAAGGCTACCCGGTCAAGGTAGTCGGCATCTACCAATATAACGGCTGGTGCCCATTGCTTTTGTTTGGTATCCATAGAAAAAAGTCGTGATAAGATTAAGTTTGCTTACAACGAACCGGTGCTCGAGGTTGCAGGTTGGCTTGCGCGGCTCCATCAGTCGTCTGTATCAAAGTCGAAGTCATCGTCCATAAAAAAGGGCACGTCGCCTGCAAATTCATCAAGCGCTCTGCGGTCTTTTTTGGTAGGACGTCCGGTTCCGCGGGCACGATCTATAAAACCGCTTATTTTGCTCATTTCGAGCAGTTCGTACTGATCATGCGGCGTAATATTTTCCAAAATTTCGGGCAATAACTTTGCTCCCACCCTTTTTTCAATAGGCTGAAGCACCTTGAAGACATAGGTTACAGGACTTTTACGCACACTCACTTCATCGCCAGCCTTTACACTGCGCGAGGGTTTGGCCTGGGCTCCATTGATGCTGATGCGCCCATTTTTACAAGCATCAGATGCCAGCGTCCTCGTTTTATAAATCCGTGCAGCCCAAAGCCATTTATCAAGTCGGGCTTCTGCTGTTTTTTCGTTCATAACCTGAATTGTTATTGGCAGGCGTGAGCCTAAAGGCAAATGCCTATTTCTTATTGAATTGATTCATGGCTATATTGATGCCGGCCAGACAAAATGCCTTTACAGCTTCGCAAGCCAGTTCAAGACGCTCGGGCATGGCCTGCAAATCAGCTTCGCCAAACTCGCCCAGCACATAGTCTACCTGTCCGCCTCTCGGAAAATCGTTGCCAATTCCAAAGCGCAAACGGGCATACTGCTGGGTTCCAAGCACTGAGGTGATATGCCGCAATCCGTTATGTCCGGCCTCGCTACCACCGGGCTTAAGTCGAAGTTGCCCGAAGGGAAGTGCCAAGTCGTCTACAACAATCAGCACACGCTCTACTGGAATTTTCTTCTCGTTCATCCAATAACGCACGGCATTGCCTGAAAGATTCATGTAAGTTGAAGGTTTGAGCAGCGTCAACGTTTGATTCTTAACCTTAAGTGTAGTCACAAATCCGTAACGTTTATCCTCAAACACAAGATTGGACGCCCCGGCAAGAGCGTCCAATACGCGAAAACCAATATTGTGACGGGTGCGGGCGTACTCATCACCAATGTTGCCCAGCCCGACAATCAAATAGTTCATTTCGTTGAGATGTAATAAAAAAATATCGGCATGCTCATGCGCCACGCCCTGCCAGTTAACCGACAGAAACGCTCACACATCAGCACGCCGACCTTATATTTAGGATTAAGCCTTAGCAGCAGCAGCGGCAGCACCCATAGCAGCACGGGTCATCTTCACGGTGCAAACAATAACTTCCTTCGGAGTTACCATTTCAAGACCTTCATAGTGGAGCTGGCCGGCATTGATGCTCTTACCAAGCTGAAGTGCAGTAACGTCTACTTCAAGTTTCTCGGGGATAGCATCGTACATTGCACGTACCTGAAGCTTACGTACCATCATCATCAAGCGACCACCGGCACGTACACCCTCAGCAAGACCCTTAGCTACAACGGGTACACCCATTACAATGGGTTTCTCAGCGTGTACCTCAAAGAAGTCTACGTGAAGTACGTTATCCTTTACTGCGTGGAATTGAATTTCCTTCAAAACAGCCTTGTGATCCACACCATCGATGTTGATATCAACCAAATAGATATGCGGAGTATAAACGAGTTTGTTTACTTCCTTCTCGCTTACGGTAAAGTGAATAGCTACGGGAGCGCCATTCTCATCCTTCTTCTCTCCATAGAGAACGCAGGGAACATTACCAGTCTTACGAATTTCCTTGGCAGCCTTCTTGCCGAGGTCGGTACGAAGGGTACCAGAGATTGCAATTTGCTTCATTGTTTGTTGTAATTAAATAGGTGTTACTCTAAATTAAGTCTTAACTCCTGCCCGGAAACGCACCTAACGCACCACATGCAAGAGTTTAACATCGCTTAATTCGCCATCACACGCAAGGCCAAATGCCTCCCGTAGGGACAAATCGGTTGCAAAAGTAATATTTTTTGACTATATCAGCAAATTTGTCTCTGTCTTTTTCGAGTAAAGCTCAACTTTATTGCATAGTTTGGCAGTATATGGCCTTCTGTTTATGTATTGCGGGCTTACAACCCTACTATATCTAAACTTCACAAATAAGCAATCAGTTTCAAGAATTTGACTGATAAGTTCCGGTACAACAGTTATCTCCGGCCAGACATCCATTGCGGACACTCTGACCGGAGACATTAACAGGACGTTCTGCCGGAAAGAAGGCTTTGCGGCAAATCAAACTTCAATTATACACCTCTTGAAATAACCTTTACAATATAAGGCTTCAGCGGGTTTGACTTTTGCAAAAGTACAACTACATATGCGCCTGCCGGCAATGTGGCAACATGCGTAAAGTTTTTGCCTTCCACATTATGTATGCGCACTACTGAGTAGTCTTTGCTTACAACGAGTCGGCCGTTTTCTACTTGCACCGAAGGCATTGCTTCCTGTGCGGTAACCTTACCAACAGCCGTCAAGCTACCTTCCATATTAACCGGTATGGGAAGTCCGTTGTTTACATCGGCATTCTGACTCCACACCTGCAGGTCTCGTCCGCGATTCAGCCGGTCGAGCAAGATGCTACTCTGCATATCGCTCTCAGAAAGTGGTGTACCATAAGAGGCAGCCTCAGCAAAGAAATCACTGCAATAATAACAGTTTTCTACTTCGATTGATTGAGTAGACATAACCTTTTCTATCGTAATAGGCATGGCCGTTTCAGCTCCAAACATCGTGGCGTAGTTATAACAATCTTTTACAACTAACTTGTCAAAAGTCTGAGGACTGATGCTGGCAATGATGCCGCCTGCCACCTGCTGCGAAATAGCCACATTACCTAAGTTGGCACAATCGGCTACCAATATGCCGGTTTCTGAATAACCTACAACACCTCCACCTTGATCGACCGCCGTAATTTCGCCATAATTAATGCAACGCACCACTTTGGTATCTCGTGCTGAACTTCCACCTAATATACCGCCCGCAATCATACCCGAGTTTATAACTTCGGCCTGGCTACTGCAATCGGCAATAAGTGTAGGTATTTCAAGAACACAACCTACCAGACCTCCCGCATAATAGTGTGTAGCATTGACTGTCACACCCTCGCCTACATGGCAATTTATAATTTGACCACCATTGGCCACACCCACCAAAGCTCCAGGGGCAGCATCAGCCTTGATTTTACTGTTTATAACCGTTACACCTTTAATTACGGCATTTTGAGTCAAACCAAACAAACCAACACCCATATAATTGATGCCTTTAAATTCGGCAGTAAGGTTTGACACCGTATGTCCGTCGCCATCAAAGGTTCCCATAAAGGGGTGCTGGGCTCCACCCATCCCATGGTTATTACCTATAGGCACATAATCCTTAAGACTCGAAAAATCAACATCTTTTGTCATCTTGAAGAACTTGCCTTCGAATGTCATGTTATCATTGGTAACTGCCTGCGAAAGTTCCAAGAAATCGCCTGCAACTGCCATCTGATAAGGGTCTTCTTCAGTTCCGGTACCCCCACTAAAGGAATATTCGCCTGGACGACGCAAGGCCGTTCCCTGCAACACAACGGTAGTTGTTACTTCGCCCGATGTTAAAAGCAAATAAGCGGTATGTTCGCCGGTTGAAGTAGGACAATATGTTACCTCAACTTCACCTTTACCGCTATCATCAGGGCTTATTTCGGTTGTCGCGACACGGAATTCGGTAGTTTCTTCTCTAAAAGCTACTTGAATAGGCTCTGTTAGATTTTGGTAAGTAAAAGTGCAGGTCTTTGAAATTTCTGAACCTTTATACACTTCGCCAAAACTCATAGCCACCTGGTCGGCCATAATTTCCGGCATGTCGGGATTTACTCCTTTGCTATCGGTAATGCTCAGGTCATCTATATTAAACGCCGCCTTAAAAGTACGCGCTGTAGCTGGATCGAAGGTTGCATAATCAGCACGTACAATGCGCATGCGGCCTTCGGGATAGTTGGCAGTCGCTGTATAAGTCTGACTTTCAGCTCCGGGTTTAAAAGGCTCTCCTATGGTTATCCAGTGTTCGCCTGCATCTTTCGATACTTGTACAATCCATTCAGTCTGCGAAGACTCATGCGTGCCATATGCCCTGTAAACAAACGAAATGGTTCCGACTCCGCCAACTTTGTCTTCTGCCATCTCCATAAAGGGCATCTTTTTCATGCTCATCTTTTCGCCATAAATGCGTACCGAAGCTTTGCCATTCTTAAAGTCATTAGATTCGCTACCACATCGCATGGCATAACTGGTCCATCGGATGCCGTCTATATCTCCCGACCAGTCTTTGTGCGATGTTCCGATTATTGATTCAGCATCATCGAAGGTGGTTGTCCAATCTTCGGCATGTAATGCTGGAGTGGCAAGCCCCATACACAGGGCCATCCATGCTACTCGAGTAAAATTCTTTCTCATAGTTATCTATTTAAAAGGTTGGTAATTATTTACACTATCGGCAGAAGCCCAGCACATGCAACATAATGGTAAAAAGCACCAGGCACTCTGCCCCACGTCAAGCCTACTGTCCTAAAAATCTATATTTATCTTCAGTTCAGTGTCATCGAGAGAGTTTGTCGAAGCCGTACCTTCGCACTCCAAATACCCAGAAGCATCTTTATGTTGCTCGCTATATACATTATTAATGTATGCAACAGCTTCGTCGAAAGCACGCTGGAAGTACTCCATATCCTCCCGATATAAAAAGAGTTTATGTTTTTCGAACAACATGCGCTGTGCATCATTCGGATTTTTTACCCTTTTACTTTCGGTCATCGATAGGTAATATTCTCCCCTGCTATCGCATTTAACATCAATATAATACACTCGTTTCCCTGCCTTAATAGTTTTCGAAAAGAGTATATCGCTGTTTACATTACCTTCTTGCGGTTGGTTATTCATGCCATCCATAAGTCCGTATTTTATAAAATGAATAATAGACTTGCCAAATTTGGTAATTATTTTTCATCAAAACAACTCTTTACACGATTATTTTTAAATTTTGAACTTTTCGGAGATACTCAATAACGAATCGTAAAAGGCCTTTCACCGCAGTGCCGTTCCAGCTAATGTACTTATTGACGTTCGCTTGGCCGATGCGAGTTATCAATTTCTGCAGTACATATGCTGGCTATGGCACGAGATATGAACCACGAAGTCAAACAAGGTAACCGCAAGGCTGACCCTTCATTCTCGCACTGCCAGAGCATCACGTCCAAAGTGCTCAAAAAAAACACGTAACGCAGGTGTTTGGCGACCGATTTGCTGTTGTTTTTAGGCTCTGGCGCAATAGCCTTTGTATTAATGCATAAATGACTGGCAAACAGCATCCCCCTAACACCACACACTATGCACACTGCAAAACAGTAAGCAGATCATCAAACACATTTTGCACATCGTCCTTCTGATTCCCATATAGCTAACAACCAATACCAGTATAAAAAACCTGCCTATAGTAAAATGCGCTACGGGCGATTCAAAGTCACAAATTCGTGCAAAAGTCGTACCTTTGCGGAGATATTGCCTGCTGCGCTATGACAAACGATTCCGATTGGCTCAACAAGGCCTCATTACTTCATCGAAAACTGCCCAACCATGCTCTTCAACTCTTACGAATTTCTCCTATTCCTTCCGCTCGTACTCTTGCTTTATTGGAGTTTATCGCGCTGGTTATGGGCACAAAATGTGCTATTAGTTGTAGCCAGTTACCTATTCTACGCCTGGTGGGATGTCCGCTTCTTGGGTTTAATAGTTAGTCTTACGCTCGCTGGTTATCTGGCAGGAATCGGTATTGAGCGAGTCGGGAATCAAAGTCGCGCGGCACACACAATCTGCACCACCTGCATACTGGTTTGCGTTGGTGTATTGGGTATGTTCAAGTATTACAATTTCTTTGTCGAAAGTTTCAATACCCTATTACTCTACTGGCAAACAGCGCCATGCCTGCCACTATGGCAAGTGGTACTACCTGTAGGTATCAGTTTTTATACGTTTCAGATACTAAGTTATGCCATTGACGTGAAGCGGGGCATTCTATCGCCTTGCCACAATCCCATAAACTTTGCAGCCTTTGTTTGCTTTTTCCCACAGTTGGTAGCTGGCCCCATAGAGCGAGCTACTAATCTGCTCCCGCAAATGCAGCACAAGCGATCGGTAAGTTATACCGATGTAACCGACGGGCTGCGATTAATGCTGTGGGGCTTTGTCAAGAAAATGCTGTTAGCCGACCGCTGTGCCCCCATTGTCAATGCCATTTATGCCAATCCACAAGCCGATGGCACCGATTTATGGATGGGAGCCATTCTTTTTGCTTTTCAGATTTATGGTGATTTCTCGGGCTATTCAGACATTGCCATAGGTACTTCACGTCTTTTTGGCATCAGACTCATGCAAAACTTCAACGTACCTTATTTTTCGCGCAATGTAGCTGAATTTTGGCGTCGGTGGCACATATCGCTTATGTCCTGGTTTAAGGACTATGTATACATTCCGCTAGGTGGATCGCGCTGTTCCATGCCACGGCGTATGGTCAATACAGCCATCGTGTTCTTAGTGAGCGGACTGTGGCATGGGGCTAACTGGACGTTCGTAGTTTGGGGAACTTTTCAATGGGTGGGTTTCGTACCATTGCTACTTTTTCAGCGTTGGTTTCCAAAGCCTCAGCCAGCCATTGCTCCCGGACGTCTCTTACCCGGACTACACGAAGCTGCTCAAATACTAAGCACCTTTTTGTTCATCTGCATCGGTTGGGTATTTTTCCGCTCCGAACAGATTGGCCACGCCTTTGAGCGTATTGAACGAATGTTTACACACATAAGCCTGCACACACCATATGGCGGAATGTCGTCGCTGATTCCAATTATCTTTGTAACTAGTGTTGAATGGGTTATGCGCAACCGCCGACACGGACTCGACATAACTGGTAATGGCTTGATGGCTTACCGTCCGATAAGATGGATGGTGTATTACGCCCTCATTTTTTCCACACTCTACTGGGGTGGTCAGCAAACAGCCTTTATCTATTTTCAGTTTTAAGATTTTGCACGCTCGGGCACAGCTGCACTAATTGGCTCAACAACAACTGCTGCCCGTTGATTCACATTTTTGATTGCTATTCCAATGCAAATTACCAATCCCTGGCTTCGCCTTCCACTTTTTGCTTTGCTGCTACTTATTCCGGTTGTTGCTGGCGAAATTTACGTTCGATCTCTCCCCGACCCGGCTAAAAGCAAACACAAGTTTCTGCTGCAACACAGCAACGAGATTGATGTGCTTATATTGGGCAGTTCACATACTTACTATGGCATTTGCCCGGAAGATATCAGTCCTAATGCCTACTCTGCTGCACAGGTGTCTCAAACGCTCTGCTACGATAACTGGATACTCCACCACTACCCTTTCGGGAGATTGCAAACGGTAATACTGCCTATTTCTGACTTTTCCTTTTACGAAGAACTTGAACAAGGCAACGAATGGTATTTAGCCAACCGTTACCGACTCTACATGGAGTGCGACCTGCATAGCCAGTGGAGCGTATATAATTGGGAGGTAACAGCCTTTCGAGTTTTCTGCAACAAGCTGCAGAGCCTTTGGAAGAGTCCTTCTCGCCAATGGAGCACTTACGGACAAGGGCTGGAATATACGCTTGCTAAACGCCCAGCCACCTGGGACAATGGGGCTGAACGTGCTGCAACAAACCACTACACTAACTACAATGCAACCTTTAATAACGAGCGCTACCTACAAAGTATGGCTGCCTTTTGCAAGGAGCGGGGAATCAAGCTACTGCTCATCAGCACACCGCTACGCCCAAGCTACCGCCAAAACCAATTGCCCAAACAAGTGAAAGATATGCATCTGCGCATACAAAACCTCGTCTGCAGTTTTCCACAGGTAGTTTACCGCGACTATAGTGCCGACCCACGCTTTGAAGCAAACGACTTTTACGACTCCGATCACCTATGCCGACAAGGAGCCCACAAACTGAGCCGTTTACTGAAGGCAACCATCGACAGCCTAGACACTTTACCACATTGAGGTAGTTTACCTTTTCATTGCCGGTTCCACATATATTCCATGCGTACGCTTAGTATCCTAACAGCAAGTGCGGCTAAACCCCTTAAATGAGGTTTAGCCGCACTTGCTCTGTTGTTTTGATTAAATGAAATGTTTATCGGAACGAGTCGGTGAGCAATTTAATCTCAATGCTTGGCGAAATGCGCTCATACAAAATATTGTACACAGCATCGAGAATAGGCATATTCACATGATAGTACTTGTTTATGTTCTTCATGCACTTAGTGCCATAAAAGCCCTCGGCTATCATCTCCATCTCAATCTGTGCCGATTTTACACTGTATCCTTTACCTATCATGGTGCCGAACACGCGGTTTCGCGAAAAATTCGAATAGCCGGTTACAAGCAAGTCGCCCAAATACACGGAATCGTACACTTGACGGTCTATCGGATAAACTGCCCGTAAAAAGCGATTCATCTCCTGCACGGCATTCGACATCAACACGCTCTGAAAATTATCGCCATACTTCAAGCCGTTGCAGATACCTGCCGCTATAGCGTATACGTTTTTAAGCACAGAAGAATACTCTATACCTATCACGTCGCACGAAGTTTTGGTCTTGACGTAGCTCGATGCAATGGTCTCGGCAAAAGCCTGCGCCTTTTCAGTATCGGCACAACCCACAGTCAAGTAGGTTAACCGGCCCAGTGCCACCTCTTCGGCATGACTTGGGCCACCCAATACGGCCAAATTTTCGTCGGGAACGTTGTATACCTGCCTAAAGAACTCCGAGCACACCAGGTTTTCATCGGGAACAATACCCTTGATGGCTGTTATGATGAACTTGTCGTGCAACTTTGCCTTAAGTTTCTTGAGATGGTTCTTCAAGTAAGGCGAAGGTGTCACAAACACAAGTGTATCACAGGCACGTACCACCTCAGTGATGTCCGTTGAAAAGGTGATGCGCTCCACATCGAAGTGCACGCTGGTCAGGTAGGAGGGGTTGTGCTCCAGGCGCTTAAACTCATCGACAGCGTCTTGACGGCGCATATACCAATGCAGATGCTCCACTTTTTCGAGAAGCATCTTAGCTATAGCTGTAGCCCAACTGCCACTACCCATCACGGCTATTTTTCCTAAGTCGTACATGGCTTGCGTAACTATGGTTCCCTGTCATGCACGGCCCTATTAAGGACACAATGCACGACAAGGCTGCATGATAAAAGATAAAAGACTAAATATTCCAGGCTTCGATATCCTGCACGCTGGGCTTGGTTATATCAAGTTTATACTTCTTGATAACCTCGCCTATTTGCTGTTGGATTTTCTGAGCCTTTACTTCTTTGAGGTCTGCTACTAAATAATAGCCCACCTTTTGCAAAATGGGTACTAAATCTTCGGGAATGCCCAGTTCGACATACTTGGATGCTGCATCACGAGGTGCCTTCTTTTCGGGTCGCATCTGCGGGAAGAAAAGTACCTCCTGAATTTGAGTCTGGCCAGTCATGAGCATAACCAGGCGGTCGATGCCGATACCGATACCCGAAGTGGGAGGCATGCCATACTGCAGGGCACGCAGGAAGTCCTGGTCGATAAACATTGCCTCGTCATCGCCCTTTTCCGAAAGGCGAAGCTGATCTTGAAAACGCTCTTCCTGATCAATGGGGTCGTTCAACTCTGAGTAAGCATTGGCAACTTCCTTTCCGTTAACCATCAATTCAAAGCGCTCCGTCAAACTGGGATCATTACGATGCTTCTTGGTAAGAGGCGACATTTCGATGGGATAGTCGGTAATAAAGGTTGGCTGAATAAACGTTCCTTCGCAGAACTCGCCGAAAATCTCGTCAATCAGTTTGCCCTTGCCCATGGTATCGTCAATTTCCATATTGAGCTTGTTGCAAATCTCGCGGATTTCTTCTTCGTTCTTGCCCTTAAGATCATAACCGGTTTTTTCGCGGATTGCCTCCAGAATGGGCAAGCGGCGGAAGGGCGTCTTAAAACTGATGGTTTTGCCATCAACTACGGTTTCAGGTTTTCCGTTTACCGCTATACAGATACGCTCTATGAGTTTTTCAGTAAAGGCCATCATCCAGTTGTAATCCTTGTACTGCACGTAGAGTTCCATACAGGTGAATTCCGGATTATGGCTGCGGTCCATACCTTCGTTACGGAAGTTTTTACCTATTTCGTATACACCTTCAAAGCCACCTACAATAAGGCGCTTGAGGTAAAGTTCGGTTGCAATACGTAAATAAAGGTCTACATCGAGTGAGTTATGATGCGTAATGAACGGACGTGCACTGGCACCTCCGGCAATAGGCTGCAAGATAGGGGTTTCTACTTCAGTATAGCCTGCCTCGTCAAAATACTGACGCATGGTTTTGATAACCAGGCTACGCTTCATGAATATGTCTTTTACACCGGGATTTACCAACAGGTCGACATAGCGCTGGCGGTAACGAAGTTCAGGGTCGTTAAAGGCGTCGTAAGTTACGCCATCCTTCTCCTTTACTACGGGCAGAGGCTTAAGACTCTTTGACAAGAGCACGAGTTCATAAGCATGAACTGAAATCTCGCCCGTCTGCGTACGGAACACTTTACCCTTAACGCCTACGAAGTCGCCAAGGTCGAGCAATTTCTTGAAGAAGGTATTGTAGAGGGTCTTGTCGTCGGTGGGGCAAATATCATCGCGCGTTACATATACCTGAATACGGCCCTTCGAATCCATCAATTCGGCGAAACTGGCCTTGCCCATCACGCGGCGGCCCATCAAACGGCCTGCTATACACACTTCGCGCTGTGTTTCAGCCTCATCGCTGAAGTTGGCTTTGATGTCATCGCTGTAGGCGTTTACGGGATATTCGGCGGCGGGATAAGGGTCAATGCCCAAACTGCGCAATTCGTCCAACGAGTTGCGGCGCTGTATTTCTTGTTCGCTGAGTTCTAATACGTTCATTGATTTTACTGCTGTATTTGATTGTTCTGACTGCAAAGATAACATAAACCATGCGACGAGGCAAACTAAATGCTAAGATTTTGACCTGTACGGAACTTGTCAAAGCCATAAAAACGGAGACATCCGGACATTTTTACAGTCTGCTTGCCTGTGCTGACTTCCCACAATGCTTTGGGGTGCAACTACGGGCTGCTTAAACAAGCATGAGGTACGCCCCGCGTAAGGCGTACCTCATGCTTGTATTGTATTTACTGATTAATAAACAATGTTTTAATAGCGCAAAATTTGCCCGGTGCGAATACGGCTGCGGCGGCTCAAGCGATTGGTCCGCATCAACTCCTCAATACTAACGCCTAAACGCGAGGCTATAACTGAGAGATTATCGCCTTTACGCACTTTGTAAAAATGTTTGTTCGAGAGTTCCTTGCCACGTGCAACCGAATTGGCGGGGCGCTCTTCGGCGCGTTGTTTGTGGAAGGTATAATAATCGCCTGTCACATCCTGTGCCGGAAAGTTGAACAACAATTCGGGATTGATGGCCTCGCCTGCAAGACGGGTTTCGAAATGGAGATGTGAACCAAACGAACGCCCGGTATTTCCCCCCAAACCAATAGGTTCGCCGGCTTTTACTTCCTGGTCTCCTTTAACAAGATGCTTGGACAGGTGTCCGTAAATGGTTTCAAGCCCGTTATTATGGCGTATTACTACGTAGTTGCCATAACCTCCGGCATCGTAGCGCACTACACGCACTTTGCCATCAAAGGCCGATACTATTGTGTCGCCGGTATAAACTTTGATATCTAAACCTTTATGCACACGGCGAAAGGCCGGACGATAGCCAAAACGCGAAGTTACGTTACGCGAGGGGGTAGGCATACAAAAACCTCGCAAGTCGATGCGGAAGCTATCGGGCACCTCATCACTCTTATAAGGATGTGCGCGATTAGTTACCCAAGTGGTATAAATATCTTTACTGTAATTTTGCTGCATATCGCGTTCCATGGCTCGCTGGATGGATACTGAGTCAACGGCACGCAGTCTGCGGTCTACCGGGGCCTGACGGGCTATAAGGTCTTGACAATAGGAAATGCCTGCAAATCCTGCAAATGCCACGGCCAGCACCACACGGCGTAAGTGGGTCATATTCATGAGTTGCAATGAATGGTTATGATTGTCTGAAAATCAAAGGAAGCATTGGCCAACTAAGCTTAAAAAACACCGCTTGCCAATACTTTATAAGAAAGCGCTGCAAAATTACAGATTATTTCTGAGTAGCCGGAAGCAATGCTTGTTAAATGATACCAAAACTGAAGGCTTTTACAATACTTAAGCGCGGAACTTTGACTTTTTGCCAAACTTCACAAACAAGGTATGGCGTATACATGCTACACACATACTTGCTGATAAGCGAGCCTTTCATCACCATTAGCCAAATGGATAATACCACAATAGCAAAAGCCGTTTGCCTGCAGCAAACATTGCATTATATGGTTATCGCGATGGGTGTCGGCTCGCAAATTATCGCACTTGTTTTTACACCAGTTGATTACGCAAGCAGCTATGCCATGCACTCCATGAACAGATGCCAAGCGATGGATGGTAGCATAGGGGCGATGCGGTTCTAGCCAGGCACCTCCTTCAATACGAGCATAGGTAGGGTCAGCACCAAATGCAAGCACAAAGGTTGCTACAGCCTGCCCTTCTTGCTCCACTATATAACTTTGTCCATAGGCGATATCATGAGCCAAGAGTTCGGCCGAAGGATAGGTTGCTGGCCACTGCAAACGATTGCCGGCTGCATACATTTTTTCGCGGGCTTGCTCAAATAGTTTCAATAAGGTATCAATATCTGCAGATACACTCTTACGTATTCTGAAGGATGATGGATTGCTGCTGTTCATTAATGGAGAGTTTTTTTTTGGGGGGGGGGTGGATATAAAACGGCTATTCGAAATAACTGACGTCATGCCCTGCTTTACGCCAGGCGCTACACCACAACAGAGATTAAACTTTAACAAGCACCTCAGAGAACCTTACTGTTCCTTAGTTTATAGCATGCTACACCCGATAGCTTCAGCAAAGATACAACTTCTATAAACTTACTGACGCATGCGAACTGTTTTAATTGACACATACCGGCATACATCCCCTGGGGCTCTTTCTGTTGGAAACGGATTCTTAAATATCTAGCGTACTGGGCTCAGAAAGCCAGCAACTTTATTTAAATTCGTAAGGAGAGCAAAAACGAATTCTGACCTACGGGCTTTAATAAAAACACAGGCATCTGTGTAAGACACCTCATAACGTATAATTAGCTCTGCTGGGTGCGAAATATTATACGCACAACAAGATTGGAAGTTTGCTGCATCAATTATACAAACGCTAACCTATTGTGGTAATTACAAACGTAAACAATGGCAAAGTCAGCGCAAGGGGGCGAAAAAACTATATTACTCTTATGAATGTAAGAGCTAAAATGATAAAAACAAACGCAAAATAAACATTTGGGGTGTTGACAATTTTAAATACGGAATTGGATTTTCTGTCTGCTCCTTTAGGAATCTCTGTTTACACGAATACAAAAGTCCATCCGGAACCAAGAGGTACGGATGGACTTAAACAGAAATCAAAGGATTTATTTCAAGGCCATGAATACGGATTATAGCCTTGGAAAAGGGGAGAAATATTATTCATCGAGTTTGCGATAGCGTATACGCTTAGGCTCTTCGATACCCAAACGCTTCGCTTTGTTGGCTTCGTACTCAGTATACGATCCTTCAAAGAAGAATACATTTCCATTGCCTTCGAAGGCAAGAATGTGCGTACAGATACGGTCAAGGAACCAGCGGTCGTGGCTGATAACAACGGCACATCCGGCAAATGCCTCAAGGCCCTCTTCGAGAGCACGCAGGGTGTTCACGTCAATATCATTGGTCGGCTCGTCCAACAGGAGCACATTGCCCTCTTGCTTGAGTGCCAATGCCAACTGCAGGCGATTACGCTCACCACCTGAAAGCACACCGCACTTTTTTTCCTGGTCAGCACCTGAGAAGTTAAAACGGCTCAAATAAGCACGGGCATTAATATCGCGTCCGCCCATGCGCATAAGTTCTGCCCCACCCGAGATAACTTCGTACACACTCTTTTCGGGGTCAATGTCTTTATGCTGCTGGTCAACGTACGCCAACTTTACGGTTTCGCCGGTTTCGAAAGTACCACTATCGGGTTGGTCAAGTCCCATAATCAAACGGAAGAGCGTTGTTTTACCCACGCCATTGGGACCAATTACACCAATAATACCTGCGGGTGGCAAACAGAAATCGAGATTGGTATAGAGAACCTTGTCGCCAAACGACTTTGATACATGGTGAGCTTCGATAACCTTATTACCGAGGCGCGGTCCGTTAGGGATAAAAATTTCGAGATGCTGCTCTTTCTCCTTTTGGTCTTCGTTGAGCAACTTATCGTACGAGTTAAGACGAGCCTTGCCCTTTGCCTGACGGGCCTTGGGAGCCATGCGCACCCACTCAAGTTCGCGCTGCAGGGTTTTACGGCGTTTGCTGGCCACCTTCTCTTCCTGCTCCATGCGCTTGGTTTTTTGGTCAAGCCACGAGGAGTAATTTCCCTTCCAGGGAATACCCTCGCCACGGTCGAGTTCCAGAATCCAACCTGCCACATCATCGAGGAAGTAACGGTCGTGTGTAACGGCAATAACCGTACCTTCGTATTGGTTGAGGTGCTGCTCAAGCCAGTCGATACTTTCGGCATCGAGGTGGTTGGTTGGCTCATCGAGCAAGAGCACATCCGGTTTTTGCAGCAACAAACGGCAGAGAGCTACGCGGCGACGTTCACCTCCCGACAGATGCTCTGCCTTCCAATCGGCCGGTGGACAACGTAGGGCATCCATAGCACGTTCAAGGCGGCTATCAAGGTTCCAGGCATCTGTAGCATCCAAAATGTCTTGCAATTCTCCCTGACGTGCAAAGAGCTGATTCATTTTGTCCTCGTCCTCATAATACTCTGGAAGGCCAAACTTTTGGTTAATTTCTTCGTACTCGGCCAGTGCGTCTACAATGTGCTGAACACCTTCCTGCACTATTTCCTTTACTGTCTTCTGATCATCAAGATGGGGGTCCTGTGGCAGATAGCCTACGGTATAGCCCGGTGAGAAAACAACCTCGCCCTGATAGTCGTTGTCGAGACCGGCTATAATCTTCATGAGGGTTGATTTACCTGCACCGTTAAGACCGATAATACCTATTTTGGCTCCGTAAAAGAAACTGAGGTAGATGTCCTTGAGTACTTGCTTGTTGTTCTGCTTGATGGTCTTGGAGAGTCCGACCATCGAAAAAATAATTTTTTTGTCGTCGACTGTGGCCATGTTTAATTGTCGGGGTTAGGTTTATAATATAGGGGTTAAGGTCTGAAGGCCGGGTGTGCTCCGAAACATGTACACATTACAAACGGAGTACTGCCTATTTAGCGAGGCATCCCCGACTGTCCGAAAAGGTCAGCCGGGGTGCCTGCAGAAGGCGGCATTACCGCCTTTCCGTTAATTAGTTACTCTTTTTTTGAAGAACGAGCAAAACATTGCCGTCCTTATCTTTGAGCGTGATTTCCTTGTCTGAAACCTCAGAGGTAGTAACCTTTCCGAGTGCTTCGAGTAAGGGCTGCTCGTACTTATCATCCTGACAAAGCATGCGAGTGGTTGCCATGTGGCCAAAGTTAGCCTCACCCTTCATAAACTTACGGGCATTGAGTTCGCCGGTCATGCGGTTACAGCCGGTAAAACCATAAACATGACCTTCGTTAAGGTCAAAACCGATAAAAGGAGTATTCTCGGCGGGAGTAATGGTTTGGTCATTGAGTTTTACAACACTCCAGTCGCCTGATAATACATAAGCCGACTTAGTTGCACAAGAGGCAAAGAGCAGCATGGCTGCCGGGATAAGATACAAATACTTTTTCACGTGTTTGTAGGTTTAAATGAATAATTACTATAACTATAATAGTGTGTAAATGATAGATGCTTTGAACAAGCGGTGTACGGCACGACTAAAAATCCATGCCGAACACCCTTTGAACTCCGAAGCAATACTTTAGAACTTATAACCCACCGTAAACATTACGTTGTGGCGGTTTAGGTCTACTTTTTGTCCGGTCAAACGATTGGCTACACCATCGGCGGTGGGCAGATGGAAAGCATAGGCTGTACCCTCCTGCTGCTGATACTGATAGGCCATATCGGCATAAAAGTGTCTGCCTCGAACGCCTAAGCCGGCTGTTACCCGATTGATAGCCCCCAGGTTTACATAGTCAGTATTCGTGCTGTATGCATACGATGGACTATCTGTAAAAAGATTGAGGAAGGCTTCGTCCTTCATAGGTGCTGAAACATAGTTGTAGCCTAAACGAGCAAAAACGCCCTGCGATACACGAACTTCACCACCGATACGGAAAGTATGAACAGCTTTGAGATGAGCATCGATTTCCTGTCCCAAGGCTTCGTCCTTAGTCGATGAACTGATAGGACCATAAAAATCATCGTAACTGTAATCGGGGTAGCGCACTTGCGCTCCGGTGTACTTGCTTACCTCATACTCTGCCCCTACAGCCAGGTAGTTACCCACAGTTGTACCCATGCTGAGATTTACGCGCCAAGGGGTACGTATACGATAGTCAAAATCGCCAATCTCGACATCTGCCTGGGTGCGGTCATAATGATTTCCATCCTTATCGGTATATGCATAGGGAGAGTCCATGTGCAGGTAAGAACTTTGCGTCAAATCGTAGAAGATGGGTGTACTGAACGAGAAGCCAATGCGAAATGGAGATGTCTCGATAGGACGAAGAATGATGCCCAGTTTAGCATCGAAGCCGGTTCCACTTAAGGCTTCGGCATGGTACATATCGTAGAATGCTTTGGCACCAGTATTGTCCATCAATTCCTCGCTATACTCTGTTCGGGTATTCATATCGACGTTATACACGCCAAAAGTAACACCGGCGTAAACTTGATCGTTCCAATTGAACGAAAGGTTGAAATCGTACTCCTGAATACCGCCCCATTGAGCCCGGTGATAATTGTAACGATTAGCAAAACTGGGCGTATAGCCACTCAATTTTCCCTGTTCATCGTATTCAGGACTTATGAGTTGCGCATCATAACCCACTATGGTCAAGGGGGTGGTATAGTCACAATCGGAACTTCCGTTAGAGAGATCAAGCCACTTGTCGCCATAATAGGCCAAATCCATCATTTGCCACGACTGCGACATGCCATCGCGCGTGGCTATATTTTGCAAGCCGATGAAATTCTTGAAGTTACGACGTTTTTGGTAGTTGAAACCCAAATTCAAATAACGCAACCCTTTGCGCCCCATTTTACAGGCATAAACAAAGCCTGCCTGATCGAACGAGCCACGTGCCTTGTTTATATCGGCCATTTCAACGCCATTGGGCTGTATGGTTGCCGAACCTGTAAAAGCTACATCGCTGCGACGATATAAACCAATGGCTGCTGGGTTTACACCCATTGTTGACAAGTCGGCACCAAGTGCGCTCATAGCTCCGCCCATACCTACAAAACGGGCCGTTCCGTTCAAATCGCTGCCCGAAAGGGTTTCAACCTTATAAATGTCTTGTGCACTCAAACTGCCGCAAAGAGCCATAGCGGTAAGTGCGGTTAGATATCTGCGCTTCATAATCTTTGTTTTTTCGTAAAATTAGTTTATCGATACGGCATTGCATTGCTGCCTGAGTGGTTTACCCCTGCAAGCTATGAAAGCCACACCAAATACATTTACTTACGCTGGCTGTGAGTGGGCCTATCGGCGACCACGTCCACCTCCACTACGACCACCACCAAAGCCTCCGCCAAAGCCGCTACGACCGCCTCCACCAAAACTGCCACGGTCAAAACTACTGCTGCGCGATGGACGGTTGAAGTTTGAACGATTTTGCGACGGACGATTATAGTCGGAGTTATTGCGATTGTTGAACGATCGCGACGGGCGCGCGGTATTACTGTTGCCACGATTTGGACGATTTACATCAAAACCATTGCTACCGTTATAGCGCGATGGACGGCCACTTGTTCCGAAATTACGAGACGGGCGACCCGAGAAATTAGCATTTCCCCGATGATTGCGACCACCTATACCTAAGGAACCCGAAGGCCGGCCCGAATAATTGCCACGCCCTCCTGTTGATGTTGACACACCACTGCCGCGACGACCGCCATAGGCTATATATCCACCCAAACGACCACGACGGGCATTAGAAGGATACCAGTGTGTGGGATACCAATGGTGATGATGAGGGTAACAACCACCCCACCAGGGGTCGTACCAGCCACCCCAGCCCCAATAGCTGTAATAGGGACGCCAACCATACCAACTGCCCCAACCGAACCAACCACTCCAACTCCATGACCAGGGCGAACCATAGCCATAGTACCAGGGGTCGTAATAACACAAGTCGTAGTAATCCATATAGAACGGACTGCTAACATAAATACCTACACGAGGGGAGCAGAAACGTACTAAACGCGATGTAAAATAACCATCGGTATAGCCATCTTCGTACCCTTCATCATAACTAGCGCGTTCAGTTGAACTTTGAACGTTCTTATCAACAACTTCGTCACGATACTTGTAGTTCTTTCCACGGCGGTTGTAGGCATCAACATCCCACTTGCCATTTCCACGTCCCTCAGCCCAGTGGCTTTGAGAAAAAGCTTCGTCGTCAGCAATCGGCTCATAAGACGATGAAGAGGTATAGCTATCCTTCACGTCTTCTTCAGCTTTCGACGATGGAACGAAATACACATCGTCATCTTGCGCATATGTAGCCAAAGAGCCGAAACTCAAGCACATGACCATAAGTAATAGCGACTTTTTCATAATGTTCCTCTGTTTATGGTTTGTAATGAACAGGTTTTTGCACGGTAACGGTAACTGTCGACCTTCAACCTCTTGCATCTAGACGGGGTCCACCACTGATGAACAACCTGTTATATTTTGCCTTTTCGGTTAGTTAAGAGAGTACTCACTAAAGCAAATACTTATAGCCGAAAGAGGCTGCAGAAGCGCTGTATGAGGTTGCGCTTTCTGCAAAGATAACTACTTTTTACTGCCAATCTTGCGTCACCTGCTCAAAACTTTGCTCTTTTCTTGCGTATTTCAGAATATTTAAGCCCTGATATAGCCTTAAGTTATCATCTCATGAACCAGGGGCACGCAGCTGCCAAAAAGCTACAGCAGCGGCTGCTGCAACATTCAATGAATCGACTCCATGGGCCATCGGTATACGTACTACGTAGTCGGTTGAAGCTATAACTTCGGATGCTAAACCATCGCCTTCAGTTCCCATCACTATTGCTAATTTTGGTTCTGCAGCTAAGCAAGCATCATCAATACGCACCGAACGGTCGGTCAGAGCCATTGCAGCAGTACGAAAGCCCCACTCATGCAAACTGTTGATGGGAGCATCAAGCCAAGTCCAAGGTTGTAAAAATACAGAGCCCATGGATACACGTACTGCACGACGATTCAGCGGATCGCAAGAGGTTGGAGTAAGCAATACAGCATCTATACCCAAGGCTGCTGCCGAACGGAAAATAGCACCAATATTAGTGGTATCGACTACTCCGTCAATCACCACCACACGTTTAGCATCCTTACAAACCTCACCTACAGAAAGCTGAACCGGACGACGCATGGCGCAGAGGACACCACGGGTCAAGGTATAACCAGTAAGTTGCGCAAGCAATTCGCGACTTCCTGTATAAACAGGTATATCACCGCATCGAGCAACAATGTCGGCAGCATCGCCTGTCAAATGACGACGCTCGCAAAGAAGAGCCAATGGTTCGTAACCTGCATTGAGCGCAACATGTATTACTTTAGGACTTTCAGCTATAAATACCCCCTTCTGCGTTTCTAAACGATTACGCAGTTGAGCCTCGGTAAGCGTGCTGAACACTTCAACGCCAGGATAATCCAGCGCATTTATCTCTATGATTGGCATATAATGCTATTATTAATAAAGTAAGTCGTAGTTACTAATTCAACTTTCACGGAACAAAGATAATGAAACGTGAGCGAAATGGCAAGACAGATAGCATCTTTCGGAATTCGGCTATTCTGAGTTTCATTCCATCTCTAAAAACATCCTGCAAGAAAAGCCGCAAAAGACTTTCTAAGAAAAACATAAACGGATAGCCCATCCTAACGCCTTACAAGCAACAAAAAAGAATATAGGCTACAAGTATACTAGACAAACTTGCACAAAAGCCTTATTTTTTATATCTTCGCTATACAATTATCCACAAACCTATTCTTTATTAAGAATGACATTTAAAGAACTGACCTCTATGCGCTACTCGCTGCGCAGTTATACAAATGAGCCTGTGAGCGAACAAGAACTTGAATACATCATGGAATGTGCCCGATTAGCTCCATCGGCTGTTAATTTTCAACCTTGGCATTTCTATATTGCTACGACAGACGATGCAAAACAAAAATTACACCAATGTTATGCCCGCGAGTGGTTTACCAATGCACCATGCTATATTATCTGCACTATTTGTCACAACGAAGAATGGGTACGAAAAACCGATAATAAACGCCATGGTGACATCGATGTGGCCATTGCAGCCGAACACATTTGCCTGGCTGCCGCTGAACTGGGACTTGGTACGTGTTGGGTTTGCAACTTCGATACGGTTAAGTGCTGCGAGTTACTCAATCTCCCTACAAACGAAGAGCCTGTTGTACTGATTCCCATTGGACATGCCACACCAGATATGGAGGTACAGCCCAAAAAACGTAAGGAACTGAAGGATATTATCTCCCGAATTTAACTATAAACCCAATGTTGTATTAAACGATTCATTGGTACGGTGAATAGGAGGTTTTTATAGATAACAACCCCTTCAAAACTTTTTTGGGCCCATGTATTCCTCTCCTGCCAGCTCTTACGGAGGTGTAAATGGCTCGTTTAACCATTTGTCGAATTCTTTTTTCGTGAATGTGTTCAATCTTAGTGATACGACATGATTAGCGTGCCCTCATTGGTCAGCATGATGATAGATGACTCCAGCAACTTGATATGCATTGTTTAAAACAATAAAGCCTTCCGGTATTGCCAACTGGCTAATTCCGGAAGGTTTTTATTCATTCGAAAAATAACTTCGATTAGCGAATGCGAATATGGTCGCCTACTCTAAAAATATGGTCCTTCGTTATAGGATTCATCTTACAAAGTGACGACAAACGAATCCCAAAACGCTGACTGATAGAGTACAGGCTTTCGCCAGGTTGCAAATAATGGTATTTGTTCAAACTCTTATCTGCCTTTTTGCGCTTTTTACCCAAATATACAATATCGCCCGAACGCAATCTGCGGTTAGCATCTACATCATTATACTCTCGCAAATGCTTCTCACTTGACTTCATTGACCTAGCAAGCGAGGCGTAAGTATCACCTATGCGAGCTATTACATAATATTGCCCATTACAACGATATACTACATGGTCAAAGGTTTCGTCTTTTTCATGTTTCTTTTCCTTGCGGTTTTCATCACTACTATGCTTTTTGTGATGACGTTTCCGATCGTAATCATGCAAGTCATAACGCTCTATCAAATCTATCAGTAAACGGGCATAAGCCGGATTTGTTGCATATCCTGCTCTTTTAAGACCGCGTGCCCATCCTTTGTAATCTTTTTCATCGAGTTCAAAAAGAAAAGCATAACGCTTTCCATTCTTCAAGAATTTCGAATGGTCTTCGTAGCTCTCTTTTGCATTCTTATAAACACGGAACTTTTCCTTGGGAGCATCATCGTCTACCAACATGTAAGGACCCTTCCAGGTTCCTCCACACTTAATTCCAAAATGGTTATTTCCCTTAGTTGCCAAACGACTGGTACCTGCTCCGCTTTCAAGTAAACCTTGTGCCAATGTAATGCTGGCAGGTATACCATAACGACGCATTTGATCGATAGCCATATCCGAATATTTTGAGATATATCGCTGATAAACAACAGATTGTGCTGCAGCGCCAAATGGCAACAGCAAACATAGGATATATAACAGTATAGTCTTACGCATGAGATTATTTGTGTTTAACGCGACAAATGTACGGATAAAAATACAAAATACTTGTTTTTATAGATAGAAGTCATCTAAACTTATTGAGAAAATATAAAATGGGAGATTTTTGTATCTT
>CALCVT010000037.1 GCA_937906495.1 uncultured Prevotella sp. | reverse complement strand
ATCAACTAAAGCCTTTTTTATATTTAGGAATATGGGGTAGATGGGATGAATACATACGAATGATGTAAGAGTATAGAAAAATTAAGTAGGAGGTAAATACCTTATATTGGTATTTACCTCCTACTTAATATGTAAAAATTTACAGTAAGCAATTAGAACATGCTTACAGAGCGATGTTCGTTGTTAATTCTTTGCGTTGGGACGAATGTCGATGAGTAGTTCGTCGAGTTGTTTAGTATCAACAGCAGAAGGAGCATCAAGCATTACGTCGCGACCTGAGTTATTTTTAGGGAATGCGATGCAGTCGCGGATGCTGTCGAGACCAGCAAAGAGTGATACCCAACGGTCAAGGCCGTAGGCAAGTCCGCCATGAGGAGGAGCTCCGTATTTGAAAGCGTCCATTAAGAAGCCGAATTGTTCCTGTGCGCGTTCTTGTGTAAAGCCTAATACATCGAAAATCTTGGCTTGAAGCACAGCGTCATGAATACGGATAGAACCACCGCCAACTTCTACACCATTGCATACCATGTCGTAAGCATCGGCTAATACATCAGCCGGATTGGTATCGAGCAAAGGAATATCGCAGGGACGGGGAGCCGTAAAGGGATGATGCATTGCTAGCAAGCGTCCTTCTTCTTCGCTCCATTCAAACATCGGGAAGTCAACAACCCAAAGGAGTGCAAATTTATTTTTGTCGCGCAGTCCGAGACGTTCACCCATTTCGAGACGTAGTTCGCAGAGTTGTTTGCGCGTTTTCATAGCATCATCGCCCGAAAGAATCAGAATTAAGTCGCCAGGTTTTGCCCGCATAGCTTCTTTGAGTTTTGTCAAGACTTCAGGCGTGTAGAATTTGTCAACAGAACTCTTAACACTGCCATCTTCGTTAACCTTAGCGTGAACTAATCCTTTGGCGCCAATTTGCGGCATTTTAACGAAGTCGGTCAGTTGGTCGAGCTGTTTGCGTGTATAATTGCCGCATCCTTCGGCACAGATACCGCCAATGTAAGCAGCATCGTTAAATACACTGAATGTTCCGGTTCCCTTGAGGGTATCCATCAGTTCAACAAACTCCATGCCAAAGCGCATATCGGGTTTATCAGAGCCGAAACGGCGCATTGCATCGTGCCAAGACAGGCGAAGGAAGGGAGTATCGCCCAAATCATATCCTCTAACTTCTTTGAAGAGGTATTTTGTCATCTCTTCAAAGGTGTTAAGAATGTCGTTTTGCTCAACAAACGACATTTCGCAGTCAATTTGAGTAAATTCAGGCTGACGGTCAGCACGTAAATCTTCGTCGCGGAAGCACTTGGCAATTTGGAAATAGCGGTCAATACCAGCTACCATAAGCAACTGTTTGAGCGTTTGCGGGCTTTGGGGCAATGCGTAGAACTGTCCGGGATTCATGCGTGAGGGTACTATAAAGTCGCGTGCACCCTCAGGCGTTGAACCAATGAGTATTGGAGTCTCAATTTCGAGAAAGCCTTTAGAATCAAGGAAGTTTCTTACCGCAATGCAGAATTTGTGGCGTAGCTCCAGATTAGCACGCACGTTTTCGCGACGCAGGTCAAGGTAACGGTATTTCATGCGCAGGTCATCGCCGCCATCGGTATTGTTCTCGATTGTAAACGGTGGTGTAAGCGATGCATTGAGCACTTGGAGCTTTTCCACAATTATTTCGATGTCGCCAGTGGGCATCTTGTCATTTTTGGCGTAGCGTTCGTTAACGGTACCAGTTACCTGGATGACGTATTCACGTCCCAGTTTGTTGGCTTGAGCGCAGAGTTCGGCATTAGCCTCTTCGTTAAATACGAGTTGGGTGATGCCGTAGCGGTCGCGCAGATCAATGAAGGTCATGCCTCCCATTTTGCGGCTGCGCTGTACCCATCCGGTCAGTGTGACCTGTTGGCCTACATTTTCGATGCGCAATTCGCCGCAGGTGTTGGTTCTGTACATGATTGATGATATGTAGTTAGAATTTCAGAGTCGTCTAATTAACTGCGAAAATACAAATATTGTTTGAGACAGGGTAGGGGAGCAGAAGGATTTTTGCTGATAAGTTTAGAGTACACCATATACTTCACGATGGATAGTAGTCTTAACCTGTTCAAAGTTCGCTGCAGTTTGTTCGGGCGCAGAACTCATTAAGCGTAGTGGAAAATATTCGCCTCCGGTTGTATAGGGAGGCTGCAGGTAGTCTTGTTCTACAATGGCCATGTTGTGCCGTTCGTAAAATTTAATGCGGCGTTGGGCCATCTCGTTATCAGGAATTTCGACTTCGATTACAAGGTCTTTACCATGGCATTGCTCAAGCAGCATGTCGTAGGCTTTACCGCCAAAACCACCATTGCGCATTTCTGGAAGTATGGCAAAGTGTTCGCCATAGATAAAAGTGTCGAAATCCCAGGTAGTGATAAATCCGCAGAATTCATTGTTGTCGTTGAGGATGGCTTGCGCATTGAATGCCGGTTGATTTTGCATATATGTTATCCATAAATCCGTGGGGCGGCGTTCGATTACCGGGAAAGCTGCCTCATATAATTTTACGGCTTGCTCAATGTATTCGGGGTAAAGTTTGGTGAGTTTCATTGCGATTCAATCTAAATGTCAATAAAGGCTGGCAGGCAAGTATATGTATGTAGAAAGGTCTTGATATTTATTCCTTATCATCTTTCAGAAAACGAAGTGACAGAATTTTTGCAAGTCTTTCGCGTAATGCCTGTTCGTCGTCTCGGCGAATTTCGATAGTCAGGATGGTTTCAGTTGCTGTATACTCTCGCTGCGTAATGGTAGCATCAGCTTCTCTTACAAATCTCATGGCTACATCGGCATCGGCATACGGAGCTGTAATGCGGAATTGATTGGTTACGATACACTCTTCGATATCAGCAGTATCAAGAGCCTCTCCGGCAGCAGTTTTGTAAGCAACTCCTAAAGGACCGGTACCTAATTTAACTCCTCCGAAGTAGCGCACGACGATGGCCAGCGTATAGGTTAAATGACGCGACTGGATTTGCCCTAAAATAGGTCTCCCGGCTGTGCCAGAAGGTTCGCCATCATCGTTGGCTCTTGTTGTATTTCCGTCATGACCGAGAACGTAAGCATAGCACACATGTCTGGCATCGTAGTATTGCTTTTTCATGCGGGCAATCGTATCTTTAGCTTCGGCTTCGTCTTTTATATGAAAGGCAAAAGCAAGAAAGCGTGAACGTTTTTCCGTAAGTTGGAATTCCGATGATGTCTGCAGTGTGCGGTAGGTATCCATTGTATCGTTTTGAAGAATTGGGCACTGCCCGATATTATAACGTGTTTTGCAAGGTATATCGGGCAGTACCGAAATTCTTTTTATAGGAGTTACTTATTCAGTTATTACGAATTAAAGTGGTACAGGAATGTAGCCACTCCGGTAAGGGCAGGTTTGCGTTGGTCCTTGATTTCGATGTTAAATTTAATTTCAACCTTGCAAATGCCACGCAGGTTGGCAATGCTTTGCAGAGTGGTAACCAAGCGTAAACTCTGTCCACTCAGAACAGCTTGTCCAAATTTCATTTTGTCCATTCCGTAGTTCACCATCATCTTCAGATTGTTTACTTTCAGTATCTGTTCCCACATATAGGGAAGGAGTGAAAGTGTAAGATAACCGTGAACAATTGTTTGGCCAAAGGGGCCTTCTTTGGCACGTTCAGGATCAACGTGTATCCATTGGTGGTCGAGAGTGGCATCGGCAAAAGCGTTGATGCGTTCCTGGTCTACTTCGAGCCATTCGGATTTACCAAGTTCTTTACCAACATATTGTTCAAATTCTTCGTACGAGTTGATAGTAAGCATAATGTTGTTGCTGTTAAGGATTATATTGTTTGGAGATTTCTTGCATAATAAGCGAGTTCATGAGCATTTGCGGAGTAAGTTCGGCAATGCATTTGTAAGAGCCAAAAGTTTTTCCTTTATTATTGCGTTCAATGTGTAAGTCTACTGTAAATGTCGCTTGTAAAAAACCTTGGTTTTCTGCAGAGTTCTGACGGACTATATTGATGTCTCGGTTAACGATGAAATGGCATCCTTTAATGTTTTTGTTGAACATGTCGTTGATGGTACTCATCACGGTTGCTTTAGTTGCATTTTCTTGATTGAGAAAGCGTTCCATGACGGCCGTAATGTTTGGGCAGATGAGAGTTTCATCGGCAGTTTCAAAGCCATGAAAAAAATCGTTGATAACGGTAATAACCTGCTCTTGCTCCTCGGTCGTAACTTCGAGTGCTTGCAGATTTCCTTGAGCAATTGATGCCTCAGAGGCATAGAGTCCGTCGGGATGAATGTCTAAATAGTGGCTATATGCATCTGTTGTGCCAATGCGTTGTGCTCTGATGTAGTCGAGCGAGTCGATTTTGATGTTGCAGAGGTGATTGTACTGAGCATTGTCGTATTGGTTGTTGAACGCAATAAAGTCGTTGACATTGCCGGAGAGCGATATGTTTCGCCAGGCTTCCAGCATAATTTCAAGGGCTTTAAGTCGTTTGTTAACTTCTGCCGCTCGAGTACTTTCGGGGTATGATTCTAAAAATTTGCGATAGTCTTCAGGGTTATTGTTAAGTTCGAGCATTTTGTAAGCATTGGCTTCATGCTGCTCTTGATTGCTATGCTGTATAAAATAGAATGCGCAGCCTCCAAAAATGAGCGCCAAAAGTAGTCCGGTTACGATGTACGGTATATGCCTGCGTGTATGGGGGCTTGTGTAAGATGTTGAGTTACTGTCAATCGTCTCGAGATGTGGTTCCGGTTCAGCGCAGTTGTTAGTTTCAGGTTGATGCTGTTCCATAATTAAGTAGGTATATTGATTGTACCCGAAACGGGTATGTTAGACAATAGACACGGCGTGTGTTTTTTTTAATACGCACGCTTGCAAGCTATAACCTGTTTCTTAAACAAGCCATAACTCCATTCAATGGCCTAATTAGTATGCAAAGTTATACTATGGTTATTGAAAATCAAAATATTGCCCGTTTTTTTCGTGCCTTTGACGAAATGTCAGGCTAAAAAGTTGGATATAATCGGTTTTTATGCTTATTTTTGCGCGAAAAATATATTTTTTTGTGTAATGAAAACTTTGTATAAGATTAAGAAGGGCTTAGACCTTAAGTTAGAAGGCGAAGCCGTGGAAAATCTGGAGGTGGCATCCTTGTATGAGGAGTATGCCGTTATGCCCACTGATTTCCCTGGCATCGTGCCCCGCACAGTTGTGAAGGAAGGCGACCGCGTTAAAGCCGGTGAGGCCTTGTTCATTGACAAAGCTACGGAGCGAATCAAGTTCGTTTCTCCAGTGAGTGGAACAGTGGTAGGTGTGGAGCGCGGCGACCGCAGAAAACTCTTGCGTTTCCGTGTGAAGGCCGACAAGAATCAGGAACAAAAAGACTTCGGAGTGAAGGCAGTTGCTGATCTTACCGCCGATGAGGTTCGGGAACTTATGCTTGAGTGCGGATTGTTTGCTTTTGTACGTCAGCGTCCTTATGATGTGATAGCCTCACCGACCGACCAACCCAAAGCCATCTTTATTTCGACTTTCAGCAAAATGCCTTTGGCTGCCAACTTCAGTTTTGTAGCGGCAGGACAGGAGGAAGATTTTAAGCAGGGCGTACGGGCATTGGCAAAGATTGCCGGTGTACATGTAGGTATCTGTCCGGAACAAATTAATTCTTCTTTGCTGCCCATCAGCGAAGCCGAAGTTAATGTATTTAACGGCCCCAACCCTTCAGGTAATGTCGGAGTACACATCAACCGTGTAAATCCGGTTAACAAAGGCGAGGTGGTGTGGACCATTGGTGCCGAAATGACCATTGTTCTTGGCCGTTTATTGCGTACCGGAAAACTTGACTTGAAGCGTCGCATCGCTATTGCAGGTTCGCAAATAGAAAAGCCACATTACATTGAAACCTATATTGGTGCTCCGTTGCGTGATTTGCTTGCAGGACAACTCCGCAAAACAGAGCACGTGCGCATTATTAACGGTAATCCATTTGTAGGTTATAAGTCCTTACTGACCGATTTCTTAGGGGCGTTTAGTACCGAGATTTGTGCCATTCCTGAGGGCGATAATGTAGATGAAGTATTTGGATGGATTGCCCCTCGTTTGAATGATTTCTCAACCAGTCACAGCTATTTTTCCTGGCTATTTGGTAGCAAGCGTGCATATAACCTTGACTGCCGTATCAAGGGAGGTGAGCGTCATATGATTATGAGCGCTGAGTATGAGCGTGTTTTTCCAATGGATATCTATCCAAGTTTCTTGATTAAGGCTATCATTACAGGCGATATTGACCGTCAGGAGGCTCTTGGTATTTATGAGGTGGCTCCCGAGGATTTTGCTGTGGCAGAGTTTATAGATTCGTCTAAACTTGAACTGCAGCGCATCGTACGCGAAGGTCTTGAAGTGCTCAGAAAAGAAAATGCTTAAGTTCAGACAAAATAGGGCATGAATGCAGCAAACTGTGATTGATGTGCAGTAGCATCTTGTCCCATTAATGAAGAATGAAATGATTAAACAATTTTTTGATAAAATCCGTCCTAACTTCGAAGAAGGCGGTAAGTTGAAGGCTTTCCGCTCGGTGTTCGAGGGAATGGAAACCTTTATGCTGGTTCCAAACGCAACTTCCCGTGTGGGAGTGAGCATACACGATGCGATTGATTCTAAGCGAATCATGTCGTTTGTCGTTATAGCACTGCTTCCTGCACTGCTGTTTGGTATGTACAACATTGGCTATCAAAACGCTTTGGCTGCAGGTAAACTTGCAGAAACCAGTTTCTGGTCAATGTTTATTTATGGTTTCTTGTTGGTGCTTCCGAAAATCGTGATTTCGTACGCTGTCGGACTCGGTATTGAATTTGCCGTTGCACAATGGAAACGTGAGGAGATTCAAGAAGGTTATCTTGTGACAGGTATTCTTATTCCCTTGATTGTGCCTGTTAACTGTCCGTTATGGATGATTGCCTTGGCTGTAGCTTTTTCGGTAATTATTTGTAAAGAAATCTTTGGCGGAACAGGTATGAATATTTTTAATCCGGCTTTGGTAGCTCGTGCATTCCTTTTCTTCTCTTATCCTACAAGTATGAGTGGCGATCAGGTATGGGTGGCCGGAAATCAGGTGTTGGGCTTTGGATATAACCTTCCTGACGGTTCGACCATGGCAACTCCGCTTGGCGAGGCTGCTGCTGGTATCACACCGCAAGCCAGTTTGAGCGATATGATAGTCGGACTGATACCCGGTTCAATTGGTGAAACTTCGGTTATTGCCATTGCTATTGGTGCTGCAATTTTGCTCTTTACGCAGATTGCTTCTTTCCGTACAATGTTCAGTGTTTTTGCCGGTGGTATTTTGATTGCAGTACTCTTCAACATGGCTGGCCTTGAAAACAATGCTGTGGCTTCTATGCCTTGGTATGAGCACATTGTTACGGGTGGATTCTGCTTCGGTGCAGTATTTATGGCTACTGACCCGGTTACCAGTGCACGCACGGAGAAGGGAAAGTATATTTATGGTTTCCTGATTGGTGCCTTGGCTATCCTTATTCGTGTGCTGAACCCCGGTTATCCCGAGGGAATGATGCTGGCCATTCTTTTCATGAATATGTTTGCACCGCTCATTGACTACTGCTTTGTACAGCGTAATATCAACAAGCGTTTGAAGCGAGTAAGTAAATAATGTAGCATTTGGTTCGTTGACAACTCTGATAAGGAGTCTTGAACCTATAGACTTTCAAAGAAATGAATACAAACAAAAATTCATATACCATCATCTATGCCTCGGTAATGGTAATTATCGTAGCATTCCTGCTTGCTTTTGTATCATCGTCGCTAAAGCCCACACAGGACCAAAATGTAGCGCTTGATAAGAAAAAGCAAATATTGGCAGCACTCAATATTCGTGGACTTAATGGTGCACAGCAGATTGAAGGCGAGTATAACAAAGTGGTTGAGGCCGATATGGTAGTTAAGGCAGACGGTACAATCATTAAAGAAGGCAAAGGAAAAGAAAACGATGGCTTTAAAGTATCGAATAAGGACTTGAGCCCTGAAAATCTTCCGGTTTATGTCTGCAAAGTAAACAACGAAGTCAAATATGTTGTGCCGATGACTGGTCGTGGTTTGTGGGGTGGCCTATGGGGCTATCTTGCCGTAAACTCAGACCTTAAAACAATCTATGGTGCCTATATATCGCATGAGAGCGAAACAGCAGGTTTGGGAGCTCTGATTGCTGAAGAAAAGTTCCAGGATTTGTTTAAAGGTAAGCACATTTACGCTGATACAACAAGCAAACAGGTGGCCCTTACGGTTGTAAAGAACGGAAAGGTTGAACCCGGTAAGGAAAACTATCAGGTTGATGGTATAACGGGTGCCACACTGACTTCAGTAGGTGTAGCCAATATGGTTACCGAAGGCTTGCAGCAGTATGTAGGCTACTTTGATTCGTTAAAGAAGTAACAAAATTACAGCGTGTGGTGATTCTTCCTTCTAGTTGGAGTGACTAAGTTATATAGTTTATGTCCGTCAAGAAATAGTTTTACGCACCTTATATATGTATTATTATCATGAGCTTATTTTCAAAAGAAAATCGCGAAGCCCTTATAGGTCCGCTTAACTTGAACAACCCGGTAACGGTTCAGGTTTTGGGTATATGTTCTGCATTGGCAGTGACTTCGCAGTTGGAGCCTGCAATCGTAATGGGCTTGTCGGTAACTGTTATTACCGCATTTGCCAACGTGATTATCTCGTTGATACGAAAAACCATTCCTAACCGTATCCGTATTATCGTTCAGTTGGTTGTGGTTGCAACACTTGTAACTCTTGTGTCGCAAGTACTGAAGGCTTATGCGTATGATGTTAGCGTTCAGCTTTCTGTCTACGTAGGTCTTATCATCACCAATTGTATATTGATGGGCCGTTTAGAGGCTTTTGCCATGATGAATGGTCCTTGGGAGTCTTTCCTTGACGGTGTTGGAAACGGCTTGGGCTATGCCTGGGTATTGGTAGCTGTAGGCTTTTTCCGCGAATTGTTTGGAAGCGGAACGCTGCTTGGTCTTCGCATTATCCCTGAAAGCCTTTATGCAGAAAATGGTGGCTTCTATGTCAACAATGGTATGATGACGATGCCTGCTATGGCTCTAATTCTTTGTGGATGTTTGATTTGGGCATTGCGTGCCTATAACAAAGATGGTGCAAAATAAAGCCAATATAGCCTTAGCGCTTGGAAGCTCTTTTTGGGGCGTAGCGTATAGGTTGTATCAGGCTTGACCTTCAAAATTCTAACGATTTATGGAACATCTTTTAAGTCTGTTTGTCCGCTCTATCTTCGTGGACAATATGATATTTGCCTTTTTCTTGGGTATGTGCTCTTATCTGGCAGTTTCCAAGAATGTAAAGACAGCTTTTGGTCTTGGCGTTGCCGTAACCTTTGTATTGATAATAACCGTGCCGGTTGATTACCTTTTGCAAACAAAGGTGCTTGGTCCGGATTGTATTGTCGAGGGTGTAGATCTTTCTTTTCTTTCGTTCATTCTCTTCATTGCAGTTATTGCTGGTATTGTGCAATTAGTTGAAATGATTGTGGAGCGCTTTTCGCCTTCGCTGTATGCAGCATTGGGAATTTTTCTTCCGTTAATAGCTGTAAACTGTGCCATCATGGGTGCCAGTCTATTCATGCAGCAGCGTATAGGTATGGAACCCGGTAGTTCACAGTTCATTGGCAACACGCTCGATGCCTTTGTATATGCTTTAGGCTCTGGTATTGGTTGGCTTTTAGCTATTGTAGCTTTAGCTGCCATCCGCGAGAAAATGGCCTACACCAATGTGCCTAAACCGCTTCAGGGACTTGGCATCACCTTTATTACAGTAGGTTTGATGGCTATGGCCTTTATGTGCTTCTCTGGACTGAATATTTAATTACTTAGGCAATCTTGTGATGTACCTCTGTTTTGAGGTGCGCACGCTTGCTTAAATTAATCCTTAATTAAAGTGGATTCAAATCTCATATTAGCAAGTATTGGAGTATTCTTGTGTATCATACTCCTATTGGTGATTATTTTGCTGGTTGCTAAAAAATATCTTTCACCCAGCGGAAAAGTAAATATCACCATCAATGGCAAGGACACTATCAGTGTTGAGCAAGGAGGCAATCTGCTCACCACACTTTCGGAGCAGGGCATTTATCTGCCTTCGGCTTGTGGTGGTAAGGGTAGCTGTGGCCAATGCAAGTGTCAGGTAGTTGAAGGAGGTGGCGAAATTCTCGATTCTGAGCGTGGTCACTTCACTCGTAAACAAGTTAAGGAGAACTGGCGTCTTGGTTGCCAATGTAAGGTTAAAGGCGATGTAGCCATCAAGGTTCCCGATAGCGTGCTTGGCGTTAAAGAGTACGAGTGTACGGTTATCTCGAATAAAAACGTTGCTACGTTTATTAAAGAGTTCAAGGTTCAGCTCCCTGCTGGAGCTCACATGGATTTCCTTCCAGGTTCGTATGCTCAAATCAAGATTCCTGCATTTAGCATGGATTATGATAAGGATATTGAAAAGTCGCTTATTGGTGATGAATATCTGCCAGCATGGCAAAAGTTCGGACTGTTCCCTTTGAAATGTGTTAATACAGAACCTACAGTCCGTGCCTACTCTATGGCAAACTATCCAGCCGAAGGCGATGTGTTTATGTTGACTGTGCGTATTGCTACACCGCCGTTTAAACCTGATCGCAGCGGATTTATGGATGTTAATCCGGGTATCGCTTCGTCGTACATCTTTACTCTCAAGCCTGGCGATAAAGTAATCATGAGTGGCCCCTATGGCGACTTCCACCCGCACTTTGACTCTAAGAAGGAGATGATATGGGTAGGTGGTGGTGCAGGTATGGCTCCTCTGCGTGCGCAAATCATGCATATGACTCGTACGCTAAATACCCGTGACCGAGAAATGCATTACTTCTATGGTGCACGCGCCCTTAACGAAGTATTCTATTTAGAGGACTTCCTGCAACTCGAAAAGGATTTCCCTAACTTCCATTTTCATTTGGCTCTTGACCGTCCGGATCCTGCTGCAGATGCTGCTGGAGTGAAGTATACTGCGGGATTCGTGCATCAAGTAATGCTCGAAACTTATCTTAAGGATCACGATGCTCCCGAGGATATTGAGTACTACATGTGTGGACCAGGCCCCATGTCGAAGGCTGTAGTGTCTATGCTTGATAGTTTGGGTGTTGAGCCTGAAAGTATCATGTACGATAACTTTGGTGGCTAAATTGCCTCCTTATTTAAGAGTAGATAAAAATTCATAACCAAGAAAGCCCCTGTATTTCAGGGGCTTTCTTGGTCTATTAAAAATTGTCTTTTCTTTGATTTTTAGCAGGGCAAATTATTTTGCAAAATAAATTATTCGTATTTGTTTCCCTTTTGTTAGTAGACTGTTTTTATTTGGCAATAATGGTAATGCTTGTCTATTAATGTTGTTTCCCTGTTTTTTGCATGTTTGCCAGCGCTTGATAAGTTTGTTCAAGTATGTGTAACAATTCTTCTTTATTTTTGAGTATTCTGCGCAGTTCTATCAGACGTTGTTGATTTTCTGACTGTGGAATCCAAAGTTTAAGGTATCCACCTTCTCCGTACTTTTCTTGAAGGTGCTCGCAGGCTCGTTCCAATTGAGCCTGTTTTTTAAGTTCCGGGTAGTGTGACCATCCGTATAAAATAGTACGTTCGATAATGGTTCGTGTATCAAGTTGTCGGTCGGCTTCGGCAACAATTTTTCCGTAAACACTCCTTGGCTCGCTTTTGTTCGAAGCTCGGTGGTCTTCTACAGCTTGTGCCATAGTCTCAATTTGTTCTTTGTTAAACCATTTGCTCAGTTCGATGTCTTGTCGAATAATATTTCCTGAGATGAGGTGATGCGTTTTACGGTCAGTGCCTATGCCTAAATCGTGATATGCTGCAATAGTATAAACCATGTTTGCATCAATCTCGAAGTGGGTGGCTAAGTGCATACTTTCGCGAATAACAGCATCTACATGATTACGTTGATGAGCGGGATCAAAAGCGCTGTATTGTGGTAGAATCTGGGATTCGATGTAGGTATGTAGAGCAGGTGTAATGTTTTTATTATTTTTGAATTTCATGTGTAAATACTTATTCTTTAAGCCCTTATTAAAAGAGCATTTGCTGCATGATTTAGGAAAATATGGATGATTCTGCGAGAATATCCTTTCGTCCTTTCCGGGGGTTATTCGCCAAACCACGTTGCGGCTTTTCTCCTCGGAACTCCTCTTTAAGTTCCGGTGTGGCTGGTTCGTCCGTTTGTTCCAGCGAACACTTGCTGTTCCATCTGTCACCCGGGTGATGCTTGTCCCAGAAAGGGTCGGAGACCGGTAAGGTCAGCTGTCGCTCCCAAAACTTTTTATGGCTGCTCTCCGGATGAGGAGAGGTCGTCGGCATCCACCTCAAATTTGGCATGATATCCGCATCACGCTCGAACTGTTGCCAATTGGCCGCGTTGTGTGCACGAATCACCGCCGTATTGTATTCCGTTTCGAGCCAACTCCCCACATAGTGCGACGCAATACCCTTGACATCTTCCTTCCATTCGCGGAACGGCTTGAGTTTCCCTTTGTCATCCAAAAGTTTTTCGGCCATTTTCTCCCCCATTGAATGCACCTTGAAGGCTGCAAACACCTCGTTGGAATGGCGTAAGGAAGAAAGGAACTTGCGGTCGTGCGTATCGGTATGGCTCCGGCTCAGTCCCTCGACTATAGCCTCGTTAAGCACCTTCAGGACAGCCCGCCACATGGTCGGTTCGATGGCGTCGGACGTATCGAAGCCCTTATAGATGGTGCGCAAGTACTCCTGCAGCACCTCCGAATTGATGGCAAAGGAGTGCGCCGCCTCGTTGTGGAAATGCCCGGAGCAGCAATTGCAGTTATTGCCATAATGCAAAAAAATGCGCGAAACTTCCAGAATGGGAAGCCTCGCGCTTTGAAAGGAGAGAGGTATATAAAGTTAATGCATTTTGACAGATTAAACCCGCCCATTTCAGTAAATGTTGATAATGATCGGGATTCTTAAATTGTTTTTGTCCTCTACTTATATGCTTTTGGACAGCTAAAATTCGCTGGTAAAGTGGAAGCGAATGTGCTTGAAATCCTGTTGTGCCATTTGTAACATGTAGCCTGAGTCTGCAAGGAAAACATCGCGTCCATCCCGGTCTTTAGCCATATATTGATATTTTCGCTTTTTGAAGTTTTCGAGTTCTTCGGGTGAGTCGCTTTCGATCCAGCAAGCTTTGTAAAGATGGATGGGTTCCCATCGGCATTTGGCATTATATTCGTTTTGCAGGCGGTATTCAATAACCTCAAACTGCAACTGTCCTACGGTGCCGATTATTTTGCGTCCATTGAATTGGTTAACGAAGAGTTGTGCCACACCTTCGTCCATGAGTTGCTCAATACCCTTGTTAAGCTGTTTGGTTTTCATTGGGTCGGCATTCTCAATGTACTTAAACATTTCGGGCGAGAATGAGGGAAGGCCTCTAAAGTGAAGTAGTTCACCTTCGGTGAGTGTATCGCCAATTTTAAAGATGCCGCTGTCTGGTAAGCCTACAATATCGCCTGGCCATGCTTCGTCAATAGTACTTTTGCGTTGGGCCATAAACTGAGTAGGAGAGGAGAAGCGTACGGTTTTGCCATTACGGACGTGCAGGTAGGGCTTATTGCGCTCAAATCGTCCGGAGCATACTTTGCAAAATGCAATACATGAACGGTGGTTAGGATCGATATTGGCTGTGATTTTGAAAATGAAGCCGGTAAACTTGGCTTCCTCTGGTTCGACTGTACGTTCTTCGGCAAGTGTAGGACGTGGATATGGTGCTATTTTAACGAAGCAGTCGAGCAATTCTTTTACGCCAAAATTGTTAAGTGCAGAACCAAAGAATACAGGTGCAACTTGTGCTTCAAGGTAGTCTTGTCTATCAAATTCAGGGTAAACGCCATCTACCAATTCCAGATCATCACGCAGTCGCTGTGCATCAGCATTACCTACTTGTGCTTCGAGTTCGCTGCTATTAATGTCTACAGCAATTTTTTCGGTCACCTTTTGCTTGTCTGCGGCAAAGAGGTTCAACTGTTCTTTAAAGATGTTATATACCCCCTTGAAGCGGGCACCTTGGTTGATGGGCCATGAGAGTGGACGTACCTTAATTTGTAGTTCCTGCTCCAGTTCGTCAAGCAGGTCGAAAGGATCTTTTCCTTCACGGTCCATTTTGTTGATGTAAATGATGACCGGAGTTTTGCGCATACGGCAAACGGTCATCAATTTACGTGTTTGCGCCTCGACACCCTTGGCGCTATCAACTACAATGATGGCAGAGTCAACAGCAGTAAGCGTACGAAAAGTGTCTTCGGCAAAGTCTTGGTGTCCTGGAGTGTCGAGGATGTTTACTTTGTAGCCTTCGTAGTCGAATTCCATAACTGAAGTAGTAACGGAGATTCCACGTTGCTTTTCAATTTCCATCCAGTCGGATGTTGCTGTTTTTTTTATTTTATTGTTTTTGACTGCTCCTGCTACTTGAATTTGTCCGCCGAAGAGGAGTAGTTTTTCAGTCAGCGTTGTTTTACCGGCATCCGGGTGTGAGATGATGGCAAAAGTTCGCCGGCGTGATATTTCTGGGTTCATAGGTTTTGTTTTGGAGTGCTTAAAGTTCTTTAATGCATTCTTTGAGTGCATCTTCCCACCAGCGTATTTCAACGTCGTAGGTATGCTTAATTTTGGTTTTATCGAGAACCGAAAAGTGAGGGCGTTTTGCCGGTACCGGATAATCCTCGGTATGAATAGGGCTTACGTTGCAGTCTGTAATACCCTTCAAACGGTGGATAGCTCGTGTAAAGTCGTACCAAGAGCAAACACCTTCATTTGTAAAGTGGTATACTCCGGGGATGATACCTTTGTCGACAGCGGTAAGTATTGCTCGTGCCAAATCACGAGCATATGTGGGTGTGCCCAGTTGGTCGAATACTACACCAAGTTTGTCTCGCTCATTGCCTAAGCGAATCATAGTCTTTACAAAGTTGTTGCCATGGGTGGAGTAGAGCCATGCTGTACGAATAACCATTGAACCTGCGCAAGAACGTATAACATTTTCTTCACCTGCCAGTTTGGTTCGTCCGTATACGGTTTGTGGGTTCGTTGCGTCATCTTCTTTATAGGGAATGCAGCCTGTTCCGTCGAAGACATAGTCGGTCGAAACTTGTATCATGGTTCCTCCAACGGAAGCCACGGCTTCAGCTAAATAACCTGGAGCTACATTGTTTAGCAAATCGCATAATTCTACATCAGTTTCGGCTTTGTCTACAGCAGTATAGGCTGCACAATTGATAACAATTGAAATATGGTGTTGTTCGATATAGGCATATACGGCCTTACGGTCTGTAATGTCAAGTTCTTGTACGTCTGTAAAGTGAAAACACCATTTATCCTCGTATTTAGGAGCGAGAAATTGGATTTCGTTTCCAAGTTGTCCGTTGCATCCGGTAACAAGTATTTGTTTCATCGGTAGGGTTGTATGGAGATATAGGGGGTTATGGGGAAATTACAGATTTAGAATTCGAGAACCTCACGTTGATTTTTGAAATAATAGTCGGAGAGTTGCCCAAGCAAGGTGGCAATATCTTTAACAGCTTTTTCGGTACTTGTTTCAATGGGCTTATGTTGCAGACGTAGCAACATTATACCATAAAGCAGGTCAAAGCAAGTTTGCAATTCCGGTTCTTCGGGATGATTCGTATCTTGTTTTTGTTTGCTGCGCAACTCTACGATGTAAGGTAATACCTTGTAGTACATTTCGCGGTAATATGGAAAATTGGGTGAATTAACCAATTGCGCGTGAAGTTCGATAAGTTCGCTAAGGATGTTTGTGCATATTTGCAGATGGCCATGTTCTTTTTTTCCTTCGCTTCGCATCATTTCGCAAAGATCTGCGTACCATTGGCATGTAGCTGCACGTTGTGTTTCGGGTATATTGAATTTGCTGAGGTATTCGTTTTGAATACGATCTGCGTCGCACTGATACACTCGAATCAAATCTTCAACCTGCCAAAGGTAAAGTAAGTATTCAGCACGATTGGTAACTTTGAGCTTGTCTGCAATGATCATAGTAGATAAATTCGTTACGGCTTGTGTTAATAGAGCGAAAGGTTGAACAGTGTCATAGCTGCATAGAGGACAGATGCTATCAGCACGATAGTACCGATGCTGCGATTTAGACGCATAATGCCGCGAACTCCAAAATTGCTCTTTAGTTTATTGATAACATAAGTCAGTCCCAACCACCAGAGCATGGCTCCTCCTATAATTGACAAGTAGCCTAAAAATTGTCCCACGGGATTACCCGGACTGACAAAGGTGAGCATATTAAAGAGTGCGATGAAGAGGAAAATGATTAGGGGATTAGAAAGAGTAACCAAAAAAGCTGTGGTAAAGTTATGTACCAGTGTGCCTTTGTTGTGTGACGACGGGCGCAGACACTTTCGCGGGTCGGTGCGGAACATGTAGATACCAAAGATAAAAAGCATGACACTGCCTAACAGCTTGAGCCAAAATATATTTTGCTCTTTATCAATAAAGTCTACAACAAACGACATGCCCAAACCCGTAACCAATGCATAGAAGATATCGCTTAAGGCTGCGCCAGCTCCGGTAACAATGCCGTATGCACGCCCTTTCTGCATGGTGCGCTGGATGCACAGAATACCGACAGGGCCCATGGGGGCCGAGGCTATAATGCCCACAAGCAAACCTTTTACTATCAATAATAAGGTTCCGTTGAATTGTAAGAATATATCGTTCATGTCAGGTTATGGCAAATTTCGTGGGAGCAAAATTACAGAAAAGCACTCGAAGTTCAAAATATTTTATTGTATAAAGGTCTAAAATGCATGCTATACCCACCTTGAGGGGCTTTTTTGGATTTATCGGCAAAAAAATTGCATATGCTATATGCGTGTTCAGATAAATATTGTACTTTTGCAGCCATAAAAATGAATTTTTAGGAAACCATGGAAGTTGAAAAACCTTACGTTATCGGCCTTGATATGGGCGGTACAAACTCTGTGTTCGGAATTGTAGACCAACGCGGAAATATCAAATCACAAACAGTCTTATCAACTAAAGCTTATACAGAATTTACCGATTATGTTAAAGCTTCGGTTGAAGCTTTACAGCCTGCTCTTGATGCTATAGGAGGTATTGAGAAGGTCCGTGCTATGGGTATTGGCGCCCCTAATGGAAACTATTATAATGGTACCATTGAATATGCAGCTAATTTGGTATGGCCCGGGATTGTTCCTTGTGCACAGGCTTTTGAAGAAGCTTTGGGCATTCCCTGCCGCGTAACGAATGATGCCAATGCAGCAGCAATGGGCGAGATGACTTACGGTGTTGCCCGAGGAATGAAGAACTTTATTATGATTACTTTGGGAACGGGTGTAGGCTCGGGTATCGTAGTTGATGGCAAGATTGTTTATGGTAGTGATGGATTTGCTGGTGAACTTGGCCACTTTGTTATCGATCATACGGGAAACGGTCGTGCTTGCGGTTGTGGCCGTAAGGGCTGTTTAGAAACGTATACTTCGGCTACTGGCGTGGCACGTACAGCTCGTGAGTTCCTTGAGAAGAACAGCAAACCCAGTTTGCTCCGTGAACTTGATCCCCAACGCATTACTTCTTTTGATGTATTCCAAGCAGCAGAGAAGGGTGATGAGATTGCACTCGAAATATTTGAGTTTACCGGCCGTATTTTGGGTACTGCATGTGCAGATTTCGCAACTTTCAATTCTCCTGAGGCGTTTGTATTTTTCGGAGGTTTGACTAAGTCAGGCGATTATTTGATGAATCCCCTTCGTAAAGCTTACGACGAGAACGTACATAATCTTTATACAGGTAAAGCAAAGTTGCTTATCTCTTCGCTTAACGGAAGTGAGGCTGCCGTTCTTGGTGCCAGCGCCTTAGGTTGGGAGTAACCACCTAGAAATGTAGTATTGATTCTAGATATCGCTAAAATAAACTGGTAGCGTTTATTATTCAAAAAACAGTAAAAACAAAGACAAAGTGGCAGTGAAACTTTGTCTTTGTTTGTGTTTTATATTGTTGAATGTTAAAATCTGGCAGATTTTGGTGTAAAAGTGCAGAATTTATACTATAAACTTCGCTGATTCGCGTATTTTGCTTACCTTTGCACCGCAATTTTGCAACGAAAACATATAATTCATTCAAAACCTATGATGAATCAGTACGAGACCGTTTTCATTATGACTCCCGTTTTGTCTGACCAACAGATGAAGGAAACGGTCGAAAAGTTCAAAGGTATTCTCGTCGCAGCAGGCGCTGAGATTATCAATGAAGAGGAGTGGGGCCTCAAGACGATGGCTTATCCTATTCAGAAAAAGTCCACTGGCTTCTATGAGCTTATCGAGTTTAAGGCTGAGCCCGAAACCGTGGCTAAACTTGAAGTAGCTTTCCGCCGTGATGAGCGCGTTATTCGCTATCTGACCGTGAAGCTCGAAAAACATGCAGCAGAGTACGCTGCTAAACGTCGTAACAAGTTTAATAAGAAGGAGGACTAAAAAATGGCACAAGCACAATCTGAAATTCGTTATTTGACCCCGCCCACTGTGGATGTCAAGAAGAAGAAGTATTGCCGTTTCAAAAAGAGCGGTATTAAGTACATCGACTACAAGGATCCTGAATTCTTGAAGAAGTTCTTGAATGAGCAGGGTAAGATTCTGCCCCGCCGTATCACCGGCACTTCGCTCAAGTACCAGCGTCGCGTAGCACAGGCTGTAAAGCGTGCCCGCCACTTGGCTCTTCTTCCCTTTGTAACCGATTTGATGAAATAATAAAGAGGAGGTAATAAGATATGGAAATCATTTTGAAAGAAAACGTTATTGGTCTGGGTTACAAAGACGATATCGTGCATGTGAAAGACGGTTACGGCCGCAACTACCTTATTCCTACCGGCAAGGCTATCATTGCTTCTGAGTCTGCAAAGAAAGTTCTTGCTGAGAACCTCAAGCAGCGCGCTCATAAACTTGCTAAGATTAAGGCAGATGCAGAGGAGTTGGCTGCTAAGCTTGGCGCTATTGAACCTCTCAAAATTACGACCAAAGTTAGTGCAACAGGCGCTATCTATGGTTCGGTTAATAACCTTCACATTGCTGAGGCTCTTGCTAAGATTGGTTTCGAAATCGATCGCAAGATTATCAATGTAAAGGATGTTAAAGAAGTTGGTTCTTACACTGCTACAGTTAAACTCCACAAGGAAGTTTCTGTTGAAATTCCTTTTGAAGTAGAGGCTGAAGCATAATTCGACTTATACACTATCATAAGTGCCGTACCCCTTTGCAGGGTGCGGCACTTTTTTCTACTCCTTTTCATTTCTCTTTTTCAAGTAAGCTTTATGCGCTACTTTATTTACTTTTCGTTTGATGGTTCTCAATATCATGGCTGGCAAGTTCAGCCTAATGCCATAAGTGTTCAACAGCGCCTAAATGAGGCAATTAGTACTTTATTACGTGAGCCAACAGAGGTAACGGGAGCAGGACGTACTGATGCTGGAGTACATGCTCATTGCATGGTGGCTCATTTCGATTTTTCTAATACTATCGACACTTCTTGGTTGGTATTTAAACTTAATCGACTATTGCCGCAGGATATTGCTGTGACCAAAGTGGTTCCCGTACGTGCTGATGCACATGCTCGTTTTGATGCTACTTCGCGTACCTATCATTATTGGGTGTATACTAAAAAGAATCCTTTCAGAAGGCAATATGCAACGCGTATTACCTTTCCTTTGGATTTTAATAAAATGAATGAGGCAGCAGCCAAGTTATTAAGCGTAACTGATTTTACAAGTTTTTCAAAACTACATACAGATACTAAAACTAACAATTGTAAGGTAACAAAAGCTGAGTGGATACAAGTAGACGATGATTTATGGCGTTTTGAAATAACAGCTAATCGCTTTCTCCGTAATATGGTACGCGCAGTTGTAGGAACGCTTATTGAAGTCGGCCGCGGACATCTAAGTATGACTGATTTTGAACGAGTTATTGAGTTGAAGAATCGTTGTGCAGCGGGTGATTCGATGCCCGGTAATGCGCTCTCATTAGTAGGTATAACTTATCCAGACGAACTCTTTTTATAATGTGGTTGATATTAGCATTTATCTCGGCAGCTTTGCTTGGATTTTACGACGTTTTTAAAAAAGTTTCTTTGCGCGATAATGCTGTGTTGCCGGTTTTAATGATTAACACGGTAACTTGTGCTTTATTCTTTTTGCCTTTCATACTAGCATCGGTATGCGGAGTGTCTAACATCATACCTGTAGCCTCTCCTTCTGCTCATTTTTTAGTTCTAATCAAGGCAGCTATTGTGCTTTCATCGTGGGTATGTGGTTATTTTGCAATGAAACATTTACCTATTACTATAGTAGGGCCAATTAATGCTACACGCCCGGTTATGACACTTACTGGTGCCTTGCTTATTTATGGTGAACAGCTTAATGCTTGGCAGTGGAGTGGTGTATTGCTCGCTATTTTTTCATTTTTTCTGCTTAGTCGTAGTGGTCGTAGGGAGGGTATTTGTTTTGTGCATAATTTATGGATTTTTCTTTTGATACTTGCTGCTGTATTAGGTGCTACAAGTGGGTTGTATGATAAATACTTGATGGCTCCTATAGTACAGGGTGGGGCAGGACTTGACCGTTATTTTGTGCAGGGGTGGTACAATGTTTATCAAGCTGTGCTTATGACTGGTGTTATGCTTTTTATCTGGATGCCTATCCGTAGACGTAGTACTCCTTTTAAGTGGAAGTGGAGTATTCTTTGCATCTCATTTTTTTTGACGGCAGCAGATATGGCTTACTTTTATGCGCTTTCAAGTCCAGATGCACTTATTTCTGTAGTATCAATGGTACGTAGGGGTAGTGTACTTATTTCTTTTCTTTTTGGTGCAATGGTGTTTTCAGAAAAAAATCTTTCATCGAAATTCATTGATCTTCTTTTGGTCTTGGCTGGAATGTTCTGTATATACATAGGTACAACTTAATGAGGGGCCTTTCTCTTGTACCACAGAAATTCAAATGGTTTTATACGTTTGGGTGTTCCTATAGATATAGTTTTAAAGAACCGATTAACTGGTATAGGGCACTGGTCTAACTTTAGATTCGCTCAATATACTTTTTTGATTATATTTGACAGCAAAAGTATCATGAATTATTTGATTTCTTTTTCGCATAGCTAATCTATATGCTTATCCCCGCTGTATTCATCCCATCTACCCATATTCCTAAATATAAAAAAGGCTTTAGTTGATCAATAAATCAGCTAAAGC
>CALCVT010000036.1 GCA_937906495.1 uncultured Prevotella sp. | reverse complement strand
CAACCTGCTCAACCGCAAGGATTACGAAGTATCGCTTTATCAGGGAGCCAACTTTCAGTATTACCACGTGCCCTTGCGTGGCCGCGAGTTCCTCATTTCGCTGCGGTTTAAGTACTGAGGCATGTTGCACTGAGTATAAAGACCTAACAAATGTAAACACCCTTCAACGACTGCTGTAACAAGCAGATGTTGAAGGGTGTTTGCATAAAGTGATATAGATGAAGCTATAAAGCAAAGGAATACTTGAGGATGAACTCACGCGGGCGCAGGCGGTGCACGGTATGGGTAATGAACTCTGACCGGATGATGCGGCGCTCGTAGGTGTCGTTACCCATCAGGTTGTTCAGACTGAGGGATATTTCGCTGTCCTTGAACTGATAAGACACCGACAAGTCTGAGAAGAAGTTGAATGAGGCAGAATGGTCGTTGCTGTGGTAAAACTCATTCTTCCATTGTACCACCCACTTCTTGGGAGTAATGAAGAAGTTCAGTTCGTGGTTAAAGGTATTCGTCCGTTGCATGGAAGCCGCATTCTCGCCGGTCTGTTTCCGTTTGTTTTCCGTGTGGAAGAGGAACGATTTTTCTTCCACCGAGAACCAGGGACAAGGTCTGTAAGACAGGGAAACCGAAGTATGGACGTTCCGGAAACGGTTAGGTACCGGAGTCTCTTTCCACAAGCTGTAGGAGTGGCTTTGACTGAAATAGGCATTCAGTCCGACAGAGAACCGGGAACCGAAGTCCTTGGTAAGTTTGCCGTTTACATGAAATGCCCGGCTGCTCCGTTGGTGTGCGGTGGCCTGCGACTGGTAGATGATGCCGTCTAACTGGTGGACATATAGCGTGCCGTCCGGACGATAGGTATAGCCGGCCTGCAGCGAGGCAAACAAGCCGTAACGGATGTTCTTATAAGCTGCATACAGACTGGCCAGGTGCATTTTTCGAGGATCGAATCGGCCATTCCCGACGCGCTGCATCAGATAGTCGGTAAACAACGGTGTCTGGCACAACTCCAGTCCATCTTTGGGCTGTTCCGAATAGGAATAGGCGGTAGTGAAGTTCCAGTGGGCATTGGGTTTATAGGTCACCGACAGTTGCGGTTCCAGTTGCACGCTTTGATGCTTGCGCCCGGCCAGGGATTGCGCCAGCAAGGCAATGGGCAGACGGATGTTCCAACTGAACCTTTCGTGCTGGTCGTAGAGTCCGACTGCAGCCCGTGTGGTGTGTTGCACATAGTTTAAAGCCCATTGTTGATCGACTTCCTCCATGCGTTGAGTCAAGCCTTCGTTGCCCAGGCTGTATTGCGCATTGATTTTGCCCAAGGGATGGTTGAAGGTGGTGGTGGCACCCCAGAAGATAACCTGCTGGTTCAATTGCTGCATCGCCCCTTGAGCGGTCAGCAGCTTGCTCGGTAAATAATTGTAGGACACATAAGCCCGGGTATTCAAGTGTCTTCCGTTCTTCAACCGGTTCACCATCTCCAGTTTGTCCGAAACGATGCGCCGATGCGGCTTGACATACTGGTTTTGCAGCTGCCCGTTGACGAGTGCCGTACCCGTTCCCCGGTCAAACGACAGGTGGGTACTCAGGTTGTTGGTCAGGTAAAGCCGGTCGCTGTTTACGCGGTAAAGCAGTTCGCCATTGGCAAAGTTGCTGTGACTACGGGCTTGCGAGTATTCCGCAATGCGGTTGTCGGTGGCTATATCGGTGTATTCCGTCACTACTTCTTCCACTTGGGTTTCATCAAAGACTCCGCTCAACTGGAAGCGCAGGTCGGCATCCTGGCCCGTCTTGAATAGCCAGTTGGAAGAGAGCAGGTGCGTCTGGTTCATCCGGGTGCGCGAAGGGGAAAGGTCGGGAACATTCAGCGTAATAGGGTTCACCGCATTTGAAGCCTCCGGCATTCCGTAGCCGAAGAATTTTCTCAGATTGATACCTTCTTTCAGTTCACCCCCGCAGTTATTGAACTTATACAGCGAAAAGGTCTGCATCTTCCGCGAAAAGAGCATGGAGTTGAAACGGCTGTCGCACAGAAAGTCGGCATCCCGCTGCAAACTGCTGCCTGCTCCCAAATCGACCACTCCCTGCCAGATGTTCTGCGCATCGTCGCGAAGCACAATGTTCAGTGCTGCCTGCTCGGAGAAACTCAGACCGCGCAGCATCTTGACCTGCTGGTGGTTTTCATACACCTGTACGGATTTGACCTTGTCGGCCGAGAGATTCTCTGAAATCTGGGCATATTTGGCTCCCAGCATGTCCAGCCCCTCGATGTAGAATTTATTGATGCGTCGTCCCTGGTACTCGATGCTGCCGTCATCATTGACCTGCAGACCGGGCATCTTGGCAATGACATCGGCTATGCTTCGGTCTTGCTGCTGTTTGAACACACTTACCGGATAGGTCAGCGTATCGCCCCGTTGTGCAATGCGGGGAGCCTTAATCTGCACTTCTTTGATTTGGTAGGACTGTTCCTTCAGCACAACCGTCTGTCCGGAACGGAAGTGCTGTACGTCGATAGAGTCCTTGGCATAGCCGAGGAGGATGAACATCAGTGTGCCGGATCGTTTGGCCGGACATGACAGGGTAAATTGCCCGTCAGCATCCGTGCGGGTAAAGGCCAGTGGTTTGTGGGTCGCTTTCTCAAACAGCACGACCGACACCACTTCGAGCGGGGCACGATTCGTATCGACTACCCGCCCGGTGAGCGACTGGGCCACTGCTGCGGTAGAGAGCAGCAGCAAAACGAGAAAGACAAAGCACTTATTCATACACATCCATTAAGCAGGCATTAAAACTCCGTTGCGCCTTGGGCGGTTCGCTATAGCCGCTGCCCTGCAGACGGTTGGTGGTGTTCCATTGGTCTTTCCAGTAGTCTTGCAGCAGCCGTTGAAATTGTTTTGCTGTCAACCGCTCGTAGCGTTTAGGCCGGAAAACAAGGACCGTTGTTTGTCGCAGCTGCTCAATGCCGGTGGCCACAAACGAAAACTCCTGCCGGCTTTCTGAAGCTGCTAAAATCAGTCCGGGCAGACCGCCCAACTTCCAGGGACCATTATCAAAAGGCAAGTCGAACGTGTACCAGGCCGTCCAGGTGCGTCCGCGAAAATGACAGACGGCCTTATGGCAGGGATAGCCGATGATAAGGGTATCGCCTTCGGCCAGTTCCCACGCAAAGGTAGGAATGGTTTCCTCATAGCAAAAGAAAAAGTCGTTGTGCAGGGCATCGGTATAAGTAAGTGTCCCTTTTTGCGGAATGTGTTTATACACTTCATATTCGCGCCCCTTCTTAGATCCGTACATGCTTGCAGAAAACTGTAGCTTATTCATAGGGTCTTGGGTGGTACGTTCCACAGAATCGCGCAGCAGCAGAAACTGCTCGAACCGCTGGCTATAAAACCGAGAAGTTTGTTTACCTATATCCAAAAGATTAACATCATCAAAAGCCTCTTTTTGCTCTTGAGTGTGTTTATATTTGGCATGGTATTGCACACGCACATTGATGGTGTCCTCAACCTCTTGTGCCTGAGTGCAAATAACTGTAATACAAACTACTAGAATAAGAAATATCTGTTTCATACACTGAAAAACAAATCGCATAGTAAACCCTTGTTTCCAATGTTTACTATGCGATATAACAATATTCAATAATCATAGAAAAATTCATAAGCCATCAAGAACTTACCTAATTGGTAACTCTTTCAATCTCTACGCCATCCTTATAAAGGACTACAGTCGTAGTTTTGTCTTGTTTGTTGTAAATGACTTCGATTTCGTAGCCACTAGTTTCAGCAAGAGTGGTAGCCTTGACAGTTTGTGGAGCAATAAACGCTACTCCTATCACAACCAACAAAGAGAAAAAGCACTTTTTCATAAGCAGATGTATTAGGAAATTAAATCATCTGTAAGCAAAGTTACTAAATTATGAGTAAACGTGCAAGTTCTTTAGTCGAAAATGATTTATTTATGTTTTGTAGAAAGAAAAAAACATCAACTTAAAGTTTTAGCTATACAAATTCTTATACCAGCCATCTGTTCAGGCTGTAAGAAAAATATACAAACAAAAAAAACTCGCAGCCATGTCGGAATAGTCCAAATCCATAGCTACGAGCTTATAACCTTATCAAACCTTATTTTATTCTTCGTTATAGCACTGATGGTGTTGACATTGATGCTTGTGATTATGTTGATGATGGTGTTCATGTGAAGCACAACTTACCCCGGAATCAGTAATCTTACCATTCAGATAATCTGTTGCTACATCAAGAATAGCACCCGAACAACCTCTTACCACTTTAATGTTATGCTTAGACAATACATTGAGCGCACCTTGTCCCATATTGCCAGCTAACATCACACTGACACCCATATCCTGCAATTGCACGGCAATATCCGATTTACATCCACATCCTTGAGGCGACGGAATTGTTTCACTGCTT
>CALCVT010000035.1 GCA_937906495.1 uncultured Prevotella sp. | reverse complement strand
TCTTCTGGATAATTCCGGAAGGGGGATTTCTTTGTATATCCATCTCTGCCAAACGCACCTTATTTCCACTTGTGAATACTTTAAAGTTTGCAGCGTATTCCTGCAATGTCAGCAGTTTTTAGTAAGTTTGCATGTCAGGCGCAGTCTTCGAAGGGCGGCGGCTGTCCTCTCTATCTAAATAACAGCTTATGTCAGACCTTATTGATAACGACAAAAAACTGTATTACTCCATCAGCGAAGTGTCGCAGATTCTCGAACTTAAGGAGACACTCCTGCGGTTTTGGGAAAAGGAATTTCCGCAAATCGCACCGCGTAAAGGTTCGAGAGGCATTCGTCGCTACACCAAGGAGGACATTGAAACCATCCGCACCATCCGCGACTTGGTCAAGGGGCGTGGACTTAAAATTGCGGCTGCCCGTGAGGTGCTCAAGCAGAATAAGCAAGGCACGGCTAACCCTATTGAGGCCGTTCAGCGTTTACGAGCCATCCGTGAAGAACTTGTGGCTATTAAGCAAGCACTAGGCGATATGTAAAAGAGCGAAAGTTTTACCTGCTATGTACGCAGCAGGTATGAGCAAATGCTTTTGCTAACTTTTTGTTTCTTTAAATCCATTGTCAGAACCTTCTATTGCTACATGTTTGCATGATAGTCACAGTTTGCTGACTCTTATTGCTACATGTTTGCATGATAGTCTCAGTTTAGCGAACGCTAAATGCCTCATGTAAGGCTTTAAGGATGTAATGAAGATAGTTCACAATAAAATCTTCATTATAGGTTTGCGTTTTCTATATTATCTGTCCTTCGTCCCTTTCCAATTGTTTATCATTCAAAGTTAATTTACATTGGCATCCAAAAGCAAAATCGTATACGTGTGTTCCGAGTGTGGACAAGACTCTCCAAAATGGGTAGGTCGTTGCCCGGCATGCGGACAGTGGAACACCATGAAGGAAATGGTCATTCGCAGCGATGTCCCAGCAGTTGCACATACCGTTCATAACCGGGGTGTATTACCCCAGTTAAATACTGAGCAGGGGAAGCCTGTACGCCTTTCCGAGGTAACCTCCCAAACAGAGTCGCGTTATACTACCGGCGACAATGAACTCGATCGCGTGTTGGGTGGAGGCATCGTTCCCGGTTCGCTCATTCTTATAGGTGGCGAGCCCGGCATCGGCAAGTCTACCCTGCTCCTTCAAACCGCCCTCCGTATGACCGGCCGCCGTATTCTTTATGTAAGTGGTGAGGAGAGCGAGCGTCAAATCAAACTGCGCGCCGACCGTATCGTTCATAGTTCCAACGATTTATTCCTGCTCTGCGAAACCCGCCTGGAGCAGGTGTTCAACCATCTGTATAATGAGCAGCCCGACCTACTCATTGTCGACTCTATTCAAACCATGGCCACAGAGTGCGTCGACTCCTCGCCCGGCTCTGTCACCCAAATTCGCGAGTGTGCTGCAGCGCTGCTCAAATATGCCAAGGAGAGCGGCACTCCCGTTGTGCTTGTGGGCCACATCACCAAGGAGGGAGCCATTGCCGGTCCTAAGGTGTTGGAACACATTGTCGATACCGTGCTCCAGTTCGAGGGCGACCGCCATTACATGTACCGCATTTTGCGGAGCATCAAAAACCGTTTCGGTTCGACCGCCGAACTTGGCATATATGAGATGCGTGCTGATGGTCTCCGTGCCGTAGACAATCCCTCCGAACTGCTGCTTACCCAAGGCAACGAAGCGTTGAGCGGAGGCGCTATAGCGGCAGCTATTGAGGGGGTACGCCCTTTCCTGATCGAAACGCAAGCCCTTGTTTCGACTGCCGCCTACGGAACCCCCCAGCGTTCGGCCACCGGGTTCGACCTTCGTCGTCTCAACATGCTTTTAGCCGTACTCGAAAAGCGTGTAGGCTTTAAGTTAGTACAAAAAGATGTCTTCCTCAACATAGCCGGAGGCATCCGCGTTACCGATCCTGCCATCGACCTTTCCGTCATTGCAGCCGTACTCTCCAGCAACGTCGATACCGCCATTGAGCACAATGTCTGTATGGCCGGCGAGGTTGGATTGAGTGGCGAAATCCGTCCTGTCACCCGCATTGGCCAGCGTATATCCGAAGCAGCCAAATTAGGTTTTGCCCGCATCCTTGTGCCCGAGGCCAACCTCAAAGGGCTTGGGCCTGTCCCCCCCGGAATAGAAGTCATTCCTGTGAGCCGCGTAGAGCATGCCCTTCGCGAACTCTTTGGATAAGCCGCATACCTATTTCTTCAGGAAAATTCAGCGTTCCTTCATTTTGCTGCAGGCGGGTTACTCTTATCCGCAGTCTGGCTACCTCTCGAAGGCGAGCCCCAACTCATACTCTTAGCCCATCCATTTCTAAATTGATTCACCTTTCATGCTCAAGCAACTCAACTTACGCGTCACTCCCAATATTGCCGCCAACGAAGACCTCCTCACCCGCTATGCAGCTGGCGAATTGTCCATCGATGCCCGTACCATCCAAGGCCTGCGCATCCGCCGACGCAGCATCGATGCCCGTCAGCGTACCATTTATGTCAACCTCAGCCTCGACCTTTACATCAACGAGATGCCCCCGCGTCTCGACTTTGAGCCTATTGTTTATCCCAACGTGAGCAATGCCCCCCGGGTCATTGTAGTGGGAGCCGGTCCCGGCGGACTCTTTGCTGCTCTCCGTCTCATCGAGTTAGGCAAACGTCCCGTTGTAATCGAGCGAGGCAAGGATGTACACGAGCGTCGCAAGGACATTGCCCGCATCTCGCGCAACCACGAGGTCGACAGCGAGAGCAACTACTCTTTTGGCGAGGGTGGGGCAGGCGCCTACTCCGACGGCAAACTCTATACCCGTTCCAAGAAGCGGGGAAATGTCGATAAAATCCTGCGTGTATTCTGTCAGTTCGGAGCTTCGACCGATATCTTGGCTGATGCCCATCCGCATATCGGTACCGATAAGTTGCCCCGCATCATCGAGGCCATGCGCAACCAAATCATACAGAGTGGCGGTGAAGTGCATTTCCAAACACGCGTAGACAGTTTCAAAATAGCAAACAACGCCGTGCAAGGCGTCATCTGCCACGACGGCCGTGTGTTCAACGGCCCCGTCATCCTGGCAACCGGCCATTCCGCCCGCGATGTTTACCGCTACCTTTATCAGGCCGGTATCGACCTCGAGGCCAAAGGCATCGCTGTAGGCGTGCGTTTGGAGCATCCCTCCAAACTCATCGACCAGATACAGTATCACAATAAAAACGGACGCGGCCAATACCTGCCTGCTGCCGAATACAGCTTTGTCACCCAGTGCGGCGGCCGAGGCGTTTATAGCTTTTGCATGTGTCCCGGTGGCATTGTAGTACCCGCTGCCAGTGGTCCGCGTCAGGTTGTTGTCAACGGCATGAGTCCGTCACTGCGCAACTCAGCCTGGAGCAACTCGGGCATGGTGGTCGAAACCCGCCTCGAAGACCTCGACGGCGAACTGGCTCCCTTCATGACCGAGGCCATGGCCGATGGCACCTTTGCCGAAACCCATGCCGACTTTGCCGACCCGTCGAACCCCCTGCGCATGATGTATTTTCAAGAAGCGCTCGAAAAAGCCTGCTGGCAGCAAGGCAACCGCAGCCAGCGAGCCCCGGCGCAGCGTATGGCCGACTTCGTAAACCGTCGCTTGAGCTACGACCTCCCGGCTTCCAGCTATTCGCCCGGCCTGGTATCGTCTCCCCTTCACTTTTGGATGCCCAAGTTCATCACCTCGCGTCTCATTGAGGGCTTCAATGCCTTTGGCCGTAAAAGCCGCGGTTTCCTGACCAACGAGGCCATACTCATAGCTGCCGAAACCCGCACTTCGGCTCCTGTACGCATCCTTCGCGATGCCCAGACCCTTTGTCACGTGCGTTTCAAGGGACTTTACCCCTGCGGCGAGGGGGCAGGCTATGCCGGCGGTATTGTGAGTGCAGCCATCGATGGTGAGCGCTGTGCCGAGCAGTGTGCCTTGCATCTTGAGTTGTAATCTCCTCTGCGGTCATAGGGGGTTGCCCCGGCATTTTGGCCTCCAGCCTGCGGCCTTTCGCACAATTGTCACACATAAAAACCGGCAAAGCACCCCGCTCTGCCGGTTTTTTTGTAATTTTGCAAAGTCAGTCGTGCATAAGGTAAACGACTGCATGCCCAATCTATACAGACTTAGGTATGATCATTACAACTAAAAAATACGCTTTCTAATGAAACCTACACTCTTTTTGCTGGCTGCCGGTATGGGTAGCCGTTACGGAGGCTTGAAGCAGCTCGACGAACTTGGTCCTCATGGCGAAACCATCATGGACTACTCCATTTACGATGCCATCAATGCCGGATTCGGTAAACTGGTATTCGTTATCCGTAAAGATTTCGAAGAGGATTTCCGCCGCATTGTGCTTTCCAAATATGAGGGTCACATTCCTTGCGAACTCGTATTCCAGAGCATCGATGCCCTGCCCGAGGGCTTTACCTGCCCCGAAGGCCGCACCAAGCCCTGGGGAACCAACCATGCCGTGCTCATGGGTAAGGAAGTGATTAACGAACCCTTCGCCGTGCTCAACTGCGACGACTTTTACGATCGCGATGCCTTCCGCGTTATGGGCAAGTGGCTCAGCGAGCTGCCCGAAGGTTCTACCGGCAAGTATGCCATGGTAGGCTTCCGCGTGGGCAATACCTTGAGCGAGAGCGGCACCGTAAGCCGTGGTGTTTGCGAGAACGATGCCAACCACCACCTCACCTCAGTGGTAGAGCGCACCAAGATTCAGCGTTTTGATGGCGTTGTAAAGTATCTTGACGAGAACGAGCAGTGGGTAGCCATCCCCGACACCACTCCCGTGTCGATGAACTTCTGGGGCTTCACCCCCGACTACTTTGCTCACAGCGAGGCCTTCTTCAAGAGCTTCCTGTCCGACCCCAAGAACATGGAGAACCTCAAGAGCGAGTTCTTCATTCCATTGATGGTCGATAAACTCATCCACGACGGCACTGCCACCTGCGAGGTGCTCGACACCACCTCCAAGTGGTTCGGCGTAACTTATCCCGAGGATCGCCCCGACGTTGTAGCCAAGTTCCAGAAACTGGCCGACGACGGTGTATATCCCGCCAAGATGTTCTAAACCCCCATTCCCTCATTAAAGCAAAGGCTTCGAGTTGCCCCGCAGCTCGAAGCCTTTTTGTATGCTTGCGGCAGTAGTATTCCCTATTTTCGGGACTGTTACAAGGATTTTCGGACATTTCTTTTCGTTTTTTTGTAATTTAGTGGTTTATCTCCTAGATTATCAGTAATTTTGCAGTATCAAACTTCAAATTGTCTGAAGCTTTGAACGCTTTTCATTGCAGTCTTGCATTGAAGAAAAATCTTCTTATTTCCGGCATCATTGCTTTCGGGCAATTTACCTAACATATTTAATCTATAAGTCTTAATAGAGAGTATGAAAATCAGTACTTTATTCTCCGCGTTCCTGACTCTCGGAGGCATCATGCTTTCACTCCGTCCGGCAGTTGCCCAATCGGTGACGCCCGATGCGGATGCCGATGTGGTCAGGTTGGATGCGCGGTTTGCGCAGGGGCAGTATCGTCCCAATCAAGTAATCGTTAAATTTACACAATCGAGCAGAATTAAACTCAAGCAGTTTCCGCAGGGCAATGCCCGTTCGGGGGTGCGTTCGGTCGACGAGGTGCTGCGCAGTCTGGGCGTTAAGCGGGTCGAGCCGCTCATGCCCCTAACCGGTGCCGAAACCTTTACGCGTACCTGCCGGGCATTTAACGGTGCTGAGGTACAGGCCCCGGCATTGGCCAATGCCTATGTGCTGGAGATTGACGAGAACAAGCGTGTTCCCGAGGCGGTTCAAGCGCTCGAGGCGGTGGGCGAGGTGGAATATGCCGAGCCTAACTACCTGGTGCATGCGCTGGCTACACCCGATGAGGGGGACAATCTCAACGACCCGATGTACTCCCAGCAGTATGGCATCGGGGCCATCCGTCTCGACGAGCTTTGGAAACAGCCCCTCCTTTCGGATGCTCCTTCGGTCATTGCCATCCTCGATACGGGTGTCGATATCCTGCACCCCGACCTCAAGGACAATATCTGGACCAACCCGGGCGAGAGTACCGGGGTGGAGGGCTACGACGACGATAACAACGGCTATGCCGACGACTTGCACGGCTACGACTTTGTCAACCAGTCGGGTGTTTTGGCCGACTATAACGGCCACGGCACGCACTGTGCCGGTATTGCAGCAGCTACGGGCAAGAACGGGCTTGGCATTATCGGTGCCAATCCCGCAGCCCGCATCATGCCCCTCACCGTGCTGCAGAGCAACGGCCAGGGCGACATTGCTACCATCATCAAGGCTGTGGACTATGCAGCGGCCAACGGGGCACAAGTGCTGTCCATGAGTTTCGGTTCGTACGCGCACTCCATCGCCCTGAAGCAGGCCCTTGGCCGTGCTTACCAAAAGGCGGTGCTGGTGGCTGCTGCCGGAAATGATGACGTTTGCTTGAATCATAAGCATCCCGAAAAAGGGCAATTAGTTCCCATGCCGATGTTCCCGGCGGCCTATAACTTTGTGCTTGGCGTGCAGGCTACCAATAGTTTGGGCTCTTTGACCGGTTTCACTAATTATGACGATAATGGGCCTGTCTTTACGGAGTATGATGAGGAGAGAATTTACAATTACGAGGTGCAGGCTCCCGGTGCCGGCATCCTTTCTACCTTTCCGAATGGACAGTACAAAGTCTATAATGGTACTTCCATGGCTACCCCCTTGGTGGCCGGTGCCGTGTCGCGCCTGCTGCAGGTCAAGGAATATGCCAATAACGAGGAACTCTTTGGCGACCTCATCCATACGGCTAAGGGGAATCTCGATATGATGGCTGCCTACCAACTGACGGAAGCCGACCGCAAGCCCGCGCTTCAAATGGTGACGTTCGAGTTGGTCGATACCCTGAGCGGAGGTGATGGTGACGGCAGGCCCGATGCCGGCGAGGTAGTCGAAATCTATCCCGTCATCCGCAACAGCTGGGGCACGGCCCGTAACATTCGACTTAAAATTGAGACGGCCGAACACACCAATAACTTTGTGGAGTTCTTAGAGCCGGAGGTGGCTTTCGGTTTTGACTTAAACAGCTATGGTAAGAACCGTTCGGCACACCCGCTCAAGCTCCGCTTTCTCGACAACGTGGTGGACGGCCGTGTATGCCGCTTCAAGTTGACTGCCTCGGCCGACAATGCCCCAACCATTGAGCAGGAATTTGAGGTAACTGCCGAGAATGGCGTAGAGATAGGAGGGGTGCTGAAAGAGGATATGACGCTGCATGCCGGGGTGCATTATATTGTGAAAAGAACCATAAGCATTCCTGCAGGACGTACTTTAACCATAGAGCCTGGTGCTATTTTAAAATTTAAACATTATACCGGCATTTTTATTGATAAGGATGGACACCTAATGGCGCATGGTACGGTTGATAAGAAGATTACATTTACTAGAGCCAATTTATCCAATTGTTATTTTTCAGGAATCTTGTATAGCGATAGAGAGCATATCTCAGATACTTTAAAGTATTGTACATTTATAAACTTATATTATCAAGAAAGACCTGGTGCAGGTGGCAGTACTCATGGTAACTATCAAGACTGCGAATTTCTTTTCCTTGACGTCAGTCCTATATTCCGTACTGGTAAATGTAATCGCTGTAACATATTTGGATGTTTGGACGCAGCGCTAGCTGATTATGACTTCTTTGCCAGCAATTCTAATGTTGTGAATAATGAAGACTATTTTTCCCCGTCTAATATGACGGATCCTCAAAAGATCTCAGATTCAAATATCTTTAGCAATACTATTCGGGATTATGTGTATTCAACAGCATACTATACTGACAAAGCTAATATATATAAGAGCGAACGACCAAACTATTTAGGCACAAGTCGTCTGGATTTGGCTAGCAAATATGTATTGGATATCTACAACGATGCCAATGGTCAGTTTATTTCATTTGGCGAATACGACTTCTCCAATATGCTTACACGTCCCGTTGCCGAGGCCCATGGCATTGTCTGGAAGGTGGTGGTAAATGGTTACGATGCACAGGACCAGTTTGAAGAACTGCCTCCCCTGGGTGTTGGCAAGCACAAGTTCGAGGTGTACTTTAACCGCCCGATGAACAAGGCCAAAGTGCCCACCATAGCCATGGGTGTGCGTCCGCCCTATACCCAGCAGGCCATTGCCGAAGACGGCAGTTGGAACGAGGCCGGCGATGTGTACACCGCCTACTTCAATGTGACCGGCAAGCAGAATATCGACGGCTTGAACCGCATCTACGTGGCCGATGCCGAGGACGACGAATTCTTTGAAATTCCTGTAGAGAAATACCGCTTCAACGTCAACATCCAGTCCGCCGGCTCCCTCTCCACCGGCTTTTTTGGCGAGGCCGGACTGGGTCGCGTTCATTTGGCCTGGGAAGACCTCGATTTGAACTTTGAGGACATTATGGGTTATAACCTTTATCGTATCAATCCTGATTCAACTTTGCATGTTGTTTGTGATGAAAATGGCAATCCTGTTTGGGATAGCGAGAAGGGCGGTTACAAAACCGAGTGGCGCAACGATACCATCCTTCTCAACCCCACGCTGATTGAAGCCGGTACCACCGAATACACCGACTACGACGTAGTGCCCGGTAAAACCTACCGCTACTTCTACAAGGTGATGACCACCGATATGAAGGAGAACGACCCGTCGAAGCTTGTAGCCGTTACCCCACTCACCGCCACCAAGGGCGATGCCAACGGCAGTGGCCAGGTCGATGTGGCCGATGTGCTGAGCACCGTGAACTATGCCTCGGGCATGAACCCCAAACCCTTTATTGTTGAGGCAGCCGACATGAATACAGATAAGGACATTGATATTGTCGACGTGGTAGGCATAGTCAACGTTATTGTAGGCAATCCCGAACAGGCCACCGCACAAAGTCTGGCCGAAGCCACCCTCACCGTCGAAGACGGCATCCTCTGCATTGACTCGCCGGTAGACTTTGCCGGTGTGCAGTTCGACTTCGTCACCACCCCCGACAGCCCCGTCGAAACCCTCGAAGCCCTCAATGGTTTTGAAACCGCCGGTGCCTGGCAGCGCGAAAACTTGTACCGCTTCCTGGCCTACAACTTGAACGGTAAAACCCTGCCCGCCGGCAAGCACGCCCTGCTGCGCATAGGTCAGGCCACCGTGGCCGATGCCCGCATGAGCGATCCCGCAGGCACCAACATCAACGTGGTGTTCGGTTCGCAGTCGGGCATTGAAGTGACCGATATGGACCGCCACAAGGTTAAGAACGCCCTCCCCGGCATTTACAACATCTCGGGTGTAAAGGTAGGAGAGCGTGCCGCCGACCTCGACCGTCTGCCCGCAGGCATCTACGTGGTCAACGGCTGGAAAGTCATTAAGTAAAAAATCACCCAAGGGCGATCATCCGCCCCGTACACCCAAGGGGTTGTGAGGGCAGCGGCCTGCTCCGGCCGCACTCACAACCCCTTATTTTCATCCACCCATCCCTCCATCCCCCTCGTGTTTATGAAAACCCCTATCATCCGGCTTCTGTTGCCGCTGCTGCTGACCCTGCTGCCCGTATCGTTGCAAGCCGATGTGCAAGCCGGCCTGACCGATGCCGAGGGCAGCCCCGGCGAAGAAGTAGAAGTCCGTGTTTCCCTATCAAACAGTCAGCCCCTGAGCGGTGTGCAGCTCCTTTTCGATGTGCCCTCCGCCTCCGGCCTGAGCCTTCCCGCGGCCACCGCCACCGGCCGGGCCTCCGCCTTTTCAGCCTCCTCCGGCATTCGCAACGGCCGTGCCTCGGTCATGCTCTACTCCGCCGGTGGCCAGCGCCTTGCCGCAGGCGAAGGTGAGGTGCTCTGCTTCAAACTCAAGTTAGGCAAGAACCCCCTCGACCTCAGCCTTCCTGTCGAAGTGCGCGCCACCGATGCTTCCGGCCAGCCCCTTCAGGCTGCTGCCGCCACCTTCCACGTAGCCTGTTTGCAAGCTCGTGCGGTCTATCACACCACTACGCTCGACTTTGGCCGCGTTCCCCTCGATCAGCAGCCCGTGCAGCAACTCCAGGTAAGCAACGAGGGCACCGCTCCGCTCCACATCAGCGGCCTCCGCTTTGAGGGCGCCGGCTTCAGTTCGCCCACCTCCATGCCCCTGACCATCGGTCCCGGACAGAGCCAAGCCATCGAAGTCCGCTTCACTCCCACCGAGCGCGGCTCGGTGAGCGGCACCCTCATCCTCGACTGCAACAGCCCGCAAACCTACAACCGCATCGCCCTACAGGCCCAGCCCTATGCTGTCAACGAAATTCATGTGGGCAATGCCTCAGGTGCGTCCGATAGCGAGGTCACCATCGACCTTTCCATGAACAACATGGACCCCATCACCGGCTTCACCCTCGAGTTCGATTTGCCCGATGAGTTAGCCTACGTTGATGGCAGTTTTACGCTGAGCAACCGCAGCCAGGGCCATCAGTTGCAAGTCAACCAGATAGGCAATCGCCTCAAGGCCAATGCCTATTCGCTGCAAAACAAAGCCTTTACCGGTCATCAGGGCACCCTGGCCTCGTTCAAGGTGCGTCTTCAGGGCAAGAGCGGCGTCACGCTCACCCCTGTCAAAACCGTGCTGGCCGCCTTCTATAAAGGCCAGGTACAAAATGTGCATTCAGCCAGCTACGGCGGCAGCATCCAAATCTATTACCCCTCACTCTCGGTGAGCAGCAGCCTCGAACTGGGACGCACCCCCGTCACCCAGACCGCCCGCGTCAGCCTGCCCGTATCTAACTACGGATCCGCCCCGCTGATTATCGACCGCGTCGTTTCGACCAACGAGCATTTGTGTCCCGTCACCCCACTCCCCCTCACGCTGCAGCCCTATCAGCAGACCGAAATCAACTTCGAACTCTCCACCCGCACTGAAGGCCGCGTGGACGGCCTGTTGCAGGTGTACAGCAACGACCCCGACAGCCGCCTGACCCAAGTCAGCTTCAGCGGCGAGCGCTATGCGCCCAACGATTTAGCTTTCAGTGCAGTTGATACCCCCCAGAACAGCGGCCGCCTGCCCGTAGCCGTATCCTTGAGCAACTACGATGCCATCAGCGGTTTCCAGTTCGATGTGCATTATCCTGCCGGCTTGAAAGTAAGCGACGAAATCCGCCTCTCCGATCGTGCCCAAGGCTTTAGCCTGTCCCATCGCTCCGTAGGTAAGAATGTAGAGCGCTACTTTATTTATTCGCTCAAGGGTCACAGCATCTCCTCCGGCCAGGGCCACGTGTTCGACCTCTTGTTCGACCTTCCCGCCAACATGCCGCTGGGTCAGCATATCTTCAGTGTAACCGACATCAAACTCTCCACCCCCGGCCTGAGCGAAAAACATTCGCAGTCTGGTGTTTCTTTCGCCCTGCAAATCCTCTCTCCCTTCTATCCGGTCACCTCCGTACGGGTAGAACCCGCCACCCTGCAGGTCCGCCTCGACGAAACACCCCAGCTCCGGGCCACGGTCAGTCCCGACAGTGCCAGCAACAAGGTATTGGAGTGGACCACCTCCGACCCTCAGGTAGCAACCGTTGATGCCCAGGGTGTGATACATCCCTTGAAGTTAGGCAAGGTGGTATTGACTGCCACCACCACCGACGGCACCAACCTGTCGGCTCGATGCGAGGCCGAAGTCGTAGCCCCGCTGGCCCAGAGCGTCAACCTCGATCCCTCGTCGCTTTCGCTTTACGTGGGGCAGACCGATCGCCTGTCCGCCACCGTAGTTCCCGCCCAGGCCTTGCAGCAAGTAACCTTTACCTCCAGCCGCCCCGACATCGTAGCAGTTAACGACCGGGGAGAAGTCACCGCCCGTGCTCTTGGCGAAGCCGTACTGACCGCCACCACCACCGATGGTAGCAACCGTACGGCCCAATGCAAGGTGCAGGTAGTGCCCACCCCTGCTGCCCAGGTCACCTTGAACAAGGAGTCTGTTACGCTGAAAGCCACCGAGACCTTCCAGCTCGAAGCCACGGTCAGCCCGGCCA
>CALCVT010000034.1 GCA_937906495.1 uncultured Prevotella sp. | reverse complement strand
AGTGAAAGGCGAGTGAAGAAGCAAATCCGAAAGCTTGCTTTCATGATTTGATTATTCCGAGCCGCCTCCTATCTTATGTAAAGATAGTGAAAGGCGAGTGAAGAAGCAAATCCGAAAGCTTGCTTTCATGATTTGATTATCCCGAGCCGCCTCCTGTCTTATGTAAAGATAGTGAAAGGCGAGCGGAGTGGCAAGCCTGAAAATAAAAAAGGTAGTCCCATTGCATTTTCCGATTAAAGAAAAACAGAGAAACAGCCTTCGTAAATCATACGGGCTGCACACCTTTATAGATGAAGGCACGCAGCCCGTAGGCTAATGATGACGCAAATGGTTATTTCAATTTCGAAACAGTTTTCTTAATCTGCTCGCCCAGTCCGATGGTGTAGCCTTGCGAACTGAAGAGTACCCGGTTAAAGGTGTCGGCAATCACCACCAGGGGCAGTTCTTTCGACTGTGTCAGTCCGCTGCCGAAGAGGTCGGCCTGTACACTGCCTGCTGTGTCGATACCAAACGAAAGGGTGGAGGGCAGATTGGTAAATTCAGCGCGGTTGCGTTCAAAACGCTTATGCTCATCCTCGTTGGCAAAGAGCAGCAGGATGGGGCGCCCCCAGGCTTCCAGTTCGGCACGCAGTTTTTCAATATCGTGCAAAATGTGGTTGGTAGGCTCATGGTTGGCTCTGATCAGGCCAATCACGTAGTAGCCGCGTCCGGTGGTCGACAGCACCGACTTCATGGTGCCGGTCGGGATGTCGTAATAGCGGTTTTCAGCGTTAAAATTGCCAATCACCTGAATACCCTGTTTATCCTCGCGCATCACTAAATTCTCGTTGTCCTTTTGACCTTGTCGGATGTTGAATACGTTCAGGTAAGCCAAAACCGTACCATCCGCCATGCGCGTACCCGAAGTTAGCAGGTAGTCGCCAGCATCCACCGGAGTACCTTTTTCAAAGGTAGCTTTCCAGGTGTCGCCGTCGGGGTAGTTCAGAACATTGGGCACTCCCTCCTCCAGGCGGCTCAGCGTAAAGTGGTTGTAGTAGGTAGGATTCTCCATGTATTTGCGCGGCGTGTAAGCCAGCTGCAGCCGGGTGTTGCGGTCAGGAGCCGCCTTTTCGGTTTGTTTGCCAAAATAAACCGTTTGCCAGTTTGCCTGTTCTTCGGTAGTGGGCTGGTCGGCAGGTGCTAAGTATTGCACCTTGCCCGTCACCTCGTCAATGCGTGCGGCAATGCCCTGTGCGCGGCAGGCAGCAACAAACAAGATACCGCGGTTGCGGGCGTCGGCCCGGCGGCTCTGAAAGGCCTTTTCGGGCGAGAGGGTATAGCTCAGCGGATTGCGTTCGGAGTTGTCGGTTACGCGTTCTTCAATCCAGCGGGCAAAGGCCGCAGGATCTTTGCGGAGTTGTGCCATCACTTGCTTGTCGGCCTGCATAAAGAAACTGCGCCACGGCGTAATCATCTCGTTGGTGATGCGCGGTCCGTATACATATTTAAAGCGGAAGAGTCGTTGTGCCTCGTTCAGTTGGGCATCCTTGCCGCTTTGTTGCGCCACATACTTCAGGTGGTCGGTGAGCACCTCGAGCGGAAAATCGCGCAGGTCCTTGTCCGAGAGGGTTTCGAGCACCTCGAGTGTATAGGTGGCAGGATAGGCCTTAAGCAGGTCGAACAGGTTGCGCCAGTTGCCGCACGATTTTACTACTAAGGGACGTACGCGGGCAAAGTCTAACTTCAGTTCGTTGCAAAGTCCGGCGGTACTGGCCGAGTCGGCAAAGGTGTGTACGTAGGCTGTGCGGATGGAGTCTTCGTAGGCCAGGCGGCGTACATTTTCGGCAGCCGCCTCGGGGGTCACTTCCGGCAGGTTGTTGTGTCCCTTGGGCGGTACAAGGGTCAGTTCGGTCTTAAAGGTTTCGCCAGCACGGTGGTTCAGACGGAGGATTGCTTCGGAAGTTTTTCCGGCCGAAAGTTGAACAAAGCCATAGTTCCCCTGGTGCGAGGCCCAGGCCACCATGTCGCCCAAACCGCTGCGTATCGAGGCCTTGCCTTGAGCATCGGTCTCGGCACGCTGCATGGTAAAGAGGTAGCCGTAGTTATACACCTTGAAGTCGATGCGTGCCCCGGGCACCGGTTTGCCTTGTGCATCAACCACTTGCACGGTGGTACGTGCCGTTTTGGCATAGTTGTCGGTCACGTTGATTTCGGTGTAGCAGTCATTGCGGTCAATCACGTCTTCCGGTCCGTCGTAGCGACCAAACACCTTGGTGTGCATCAGCATGCCGCGCGAGGCGGGTTGGTTAAACCATCCCAGGTTGAGCACGGGCTCGGGCTCGCAGGCACCCAGAAAATACCACTTTCCGTCGACCCAGGCTTCCACCCAGGCGTGGTTGTCGTCGGTATGCGCCCAGCGCGGGGTGTATACCTGCCGGGCCGGAATGCCCACGGCACGCAGGGCAGCCACGGTAAAGGTCGACTCTTCGCCACAGCGTCCGGTAGCGGTCCGCATCGAGGCCAGGGGCGACGAGGTGCGCACGTCCGAGGGCTTGTAAGTTACGTGTTCATGACACCAGTGGTTCACTTCCTTTACGGCCTCCTCCATGGTCATGCCTTTAACCCGTTCTTTGAGTTCGTTGTAGCACACGGTGCGGAAGTCGTCGAGGTTCTCGTTGTTCACCCGCACGGGCAGTACAAAGTGGTACCATTCGCGGTCGGGCACTTGGGTGCCCCAGGGCATTTCGTGGCGGGCGCGCAGGGCGCATTCGGTTTGTGCCACATGGTACTCCAGAGGGTAGTCGGCCACATCGGGCCAGGGCATATAGGCATAAAGGAACTCTAAGGCCCGGCGGCTCTCGTCGCTGATTTTGAGTTTCAGCAGGCGGTCGGGGGTGCCAAACGCACGCAGCTCAGTTTGTCGGGCGTCAAAGTCCTGACGTATTTGCTCGGGATTTTGTGCCTGTGCGGTCGAGGCGGCCAGCGCCAGCAGGCACGAAAGGAAGGTTTGTTTCTTCATTTTGAATAGATTTCAAGCGTTAGCAGGACTTTTGTTGTCCCATGTTGCAAAGGTAATAATATCTGCTAAAAATCAAGTTTTGCCTGCCGTAAATATTAGCAAGCTAGTTCAACTGTCACTCCAAAGCATCTGCAGGTAGCGGCATTCTCTTGAAATGTCAGGATGTGGCGCTGGCGTATAGCGCACGAAAACTGGCGTAGCAAAGGGATGGCGGTTCGTATTTTTTTCTTTGATATTGGGGGATATCTACTTGATTTAATTTCGCTGGCAGATATGTTTCGTTTTGAGAAAGGAGAATCATGATGGAGAAATCGCTTCTAATTATTGAAGGAATTGCCGATGAGTGTAACAACTTTATATAATAGTCAATATGAACTAAAATATTTTAAACAAAGGGCATTGTTAGATAATAAATAACTTGTATCTTGCACCGCAAAAGTGTAGTTTATGGTAGTTATAAAATATCAGAGCTACCCTTTACCATCCTCCGTCTCAGTAGTTTTTCCATGATCCGTTCAAAAGATATATGAAATGAATAGGCTATTATGTAAAATAAATGGGCTCTCTTTCGAGATGGATATAACTGCTGTATGTTTTGGAAGTAAATATAGTTTATTCACGACTAATAATTATTGCGTATTTATGAGAAACTCGTTATTGTGTGTAATCCTGTTTATCTATTATGGCGCTGTAGCAGGTTTTGCGCAAGGGGTATTACCGATTGATTCCGTAGCATCTTCACTGAATCGTGAAATGCAAAATGGCAATATGGAGCAGGCGTCAATATATACTTATGAGATTATCAACCGAAATGAATCCGTGTCGAATGCAACCCTTTTGAATTGTGCAGATTGCTTAATAGCAAAAGGGGATTATAAAGGATGTATTTCCTTTTGTGACAAATGGAAAGAAATGCATGCTGACGATTCGGATTTTTTTCCGGAATTATTTGATGCTCCATATGGCGAATGCTACTACTTTCTTGGAGATGAGATTTTAGCAGGTAAATATCTATCAGCATATTATAATCGAGCTAAAGAAAATGGACACCGTGTGGGGGCATATTATCTGGGGATATTGGCAAGTTGTCTGCATCAAAAATATGAGTTTGCAAAAGCTGATACAGTTTATACCCAATATTTGAATACCATTCTTCAATCCGAAAACCTTACCATAGATAAAGTTAGCAATAGTGAATACAAGATTTTGCTAAGTTATAAACTTTATGAATGGGCATATAATAGGATGTTTCAAGGAGATGAGAAATCTGGTCTTGGGTTGTTAAGAATGTCGGCTGATTGTGGTAATGAAGAGGCTTGGGCTGATTATCAGATTCTTTCAAAAAGTCCGACTTTTGCAAAAGAATTTGAGTTTAAGAAAAGTATGATTCGTGAGTTTGAAAAGTATATTTCACAACTGGGAACTCGTCAGCTTACATTTGGTATGCAAAATAGTTTTTGGCATGATGTACAGAATACGAATGAGGATTATAAGAAACTTCAAGCTGTGTTGGATAAATCCAAACAACCAAGTACATTGAAGAAGGCTTTGTCTGAAATGGAAACTAATCGATACTTTGTGGAGACAAAATTAAAAGAGTTTCAACCATATCAGGCAAATGATTTTGAAAAGAGTTTGGAAAATCAACTTTGTGGCAATCAAACTTTTTTGAAAGAACTTAGAGTTTATCCTGCAGTTTCTCCCAATGCGTTTGCTACTCCATTTGGACAAGTTTATTTAACTGATGGGCTTGTAATGCTTTATCATTTCAACAAGAATCTTCTGATTGGAATTTGTGCGCATGAAGCAACTCATTTTTTATGTCAACACTCCCTGATAGGACTT
>CALCVT010000033.1 GCA_937906495.1 uncultured Prevotella sp. | reverse complement strand
ATGCTATTGTAGAATCGTAAACAAATTCGTCGCAAACATAGCTAATTTTTCAATATAATCAAAATGGGGGGGGTAATATATGTTAAACGTAAATTATTTCTATAATTTAGGACGCTTATTCTGCATTATGCAAAGGAGTATCGGCAGAGAGTATATGGTAAACCATCAAAGCCGCCGGAAGTGTACACTTCCGGCGGCTTTGATAGTAAAAGAAAAATAAAAGTTGTTTTACGACAGGCAGTTGGTTAATATCTGGTAGACGTCCTCCTCGTTCAGCGGAGCAAAAATCTGCGGATTGTCCAGTCCTTCGTTTACGGCTATGTGGTGAGCAATTTCGTGCAGGCGGCTCTCGTCAATGCCCACCTCACCCAGTGTCATAGGCATGTGCATCTCGTCCTTGAAAAAGGCGTATGTGCGTTCAATGGTTTGTTGGGCAATGGCATAAGCCTCCTGGTTAGCAGGAATGCCGTAAACATTGACACCGAATTTAACAAAGCGGTCGATGGTGCGGTCGTTCAGAATATGTTTCATCCAGCGTGGAGTAACAATAGCCAGTCCCTCACCGTGTGTAATGTCGTAGAAGGCCGACAAGGCATGTTCAATGCCGTGCATGGGCCATCCCGAGGCTCCCGCTCCCAGGTTCAGCAGTCCGTTGCAGCCAAAGGTGCAGGCCAGCATCAGTTCGGCGCGTGCCTCATAGTTGTTGGGCGATTGCAGGGCAAGGGGGCCAAACTTCATGAGCGACTTGAGCAGCGACTCGCAAAAACCGTCGATAACCGAGTTGGCCGGAGCCACAAAATACTGTTCCATCACATGGTTAAAGGCATCGGCCACTCCGGCTGCCGTGTGTTTGGCATTGACCGTAAAGGTATAAGTGGGGTCGAGGAAGGAGCAAACCGGAAAGAGCAGCGGGTGCAGATAGGCCACCTTATCGTTGGTTTCGGTGCGCGAAATCACACCCCCGCAGTCGTATTCGCTGCCGGTAGCTGCCAGTGTCAGAATGTCGACAATAGGCAGTGCATCCTTGGTAGGCACCTTGTAAGTAATCAGGTCCCAGGCATCGCCCTCGTATTTGGCAGCCGCAGCAATAGCCTTGCAGCAGTCGAGCACCGAGCCGCCTCCCACCGACAGAATCACCTCAATGCCCTGCTCCTTGCAGATGCGAGCCCCTTCAATCACACTGGGGTTGTACTTCGGGTTCGGTTCAATGCCGCTCAATTCGTATATTTCGAAATCCTTGAGCAGTTCCTTCACCTTGTCGTAAAGTCCGATACGTTTGATGCTTCCGCCGCCGTAGGCCAGCAGCACTTTTCGTCCAATGGGTTGCATCACTTCGGGCAACTGTTCCACCACGCCTTGGCCAAAAATCAGTCGGGTCGGCGTATGATAATCAAAATTCAGCATAGGTCAGCCATCATTTATGTTCAACATTTTTCGGACATCATGTCCATTGGCAAAGATAGTGAAAGGCGAGCGGAGTGGCAAGCCTGAAAACGTAGTTTTCAAAGGATTCCACTCCCGAGCCGCCTCCTATCTTATGTAAAGATAGTGAAAGGCGAGCGGAGTGGCAAATCCGAAAGCTTGCTTTTAAGGATATGATACGGCGCAAAGCCCTTCAACTCCCGTTCTTACCGCTTGCTGCACAGCGTAATAGCCAACGAGCAGAGTGTCAGTGCCATGCCGACGGCAGTAACCCCCATCCATTCCGCCTGTTCCCAGCAAGTGCCGGCCAGCAATGTGCCCAGCGAGCCACCGGCAAAGTAGGTAGTCATGAAGATGGTATTGACACGGTTTGAGGCCGAAGGGCACAGTTCAAAGATACTGGTCTGGTTGCTGAGCTGGATGCACTGCATGCCAATATCAATGAGCAGCACACCGGCCACGAGGCCCGCGTAGCTGTTGCCACCGGCCGAAACACAAATCCAGGCCAGCAGTATTAAGGCACATCCCACAAGGTTAAAGCGCCTGACACCCACTTTTTTTACATACTTGCCCACCGTTGAGGCTGTCAGCGCACCGGCAATGCCGCAAAGCCCCAAGTAGCCCACCACGTCGCTGCCGGCATAAAATGGTGCCCCCGCCATTTTAAAAGCCAGACACGACCACAAGGCCAGGAACGACCCGAAGGCCAACCCCGAACGCAGCGCATAAACCCGCAGTGCCGGATAGTTGCGCACCAGGGAAAAAAGCGACCCCATGAGCTGACTGTACCTTCCGCTGAAGGTGGGACGTATATCGGGCAATACCCTGAGCACCACTACCGCGCACACCACCATCAGGCCGGCAGCTATGTAGTACATGGCCCGCCAGCCCAGCACCTCGCCCATAAAGCCGCTCACTACGCGCGAGGCCAGTATGCCCGTGAGCAAACCCGAAATAACGATGCCCACATTTCGCCCCTTATGCTCCGGTCGCGAAAACTGCGAGGCTATCGGCACAAATATCTGGGGTATCATCGAGCAGATGCCGGTCAGGAGCGAGGCTGCCCATATCAGGTAGATGCTTGTGGCCGAGGCAATGGTGAGCAGGGCAATGACCAAAAGCCCAAAGTTGGTCAGAATAATGCGCTTGCGCCGGTAAAGGTCGCCTAAGGGCACGATAAACAGCAGGCCGAGTGCATAGCCCATTTGGGTAATCATGGCCATGAGGTTGGTTTGAAACTCCGATACCCCCAGGTCGCCGCTAATCAGGCCGAGCAAAGGCTGGTTGTAATAAAGGTTGGCCACCGAAGCACCTGCCACAATGGCGAGTGTCCACAAAATTGAGGCCGGAAGCCCTTGGTTTTCGCGTAAAACTGATTTCATTGCGTGTGTTGTTTGCTGTATTTTGCAGATATTGCTGACAGGCAGCCCCCATCATCCTTCTGACCACGGTGCACACCGGGTTGCCGGGGCGTTCCACCCTTGCATGAAAGGCTAAGGACTGCCGTAGCACATACAAAGTTAAGCATTCCCTTACTAAAAAGCCCCGTACAGCTTGGTTAAATACCGCTTGCCGTTTGCTTGAAGCGAGCGTCGGGGGGGATAAAAATCGGCCTCCGGTGTAAATATTGCTTCCCGAAATCCAAGAGGGGGTGTTGAATTTTTTAAGGCAGTTCACAAAAATCCGTAAGTCCTTATTGTTTTTCGATGAGGTATCCCCCGTGTGATGTGCCTGATTTTGCTTTGTCATACTTTGCAGCCATCTTCTTCTTGGGGCATCCGGCAACCCTCATACCGACAGCAGCTGTTTAAAGGGTATGCTGCTTGGGCCTATTGTCCGTTAGTCAATTTTTTATTATCAGATTTTTGCCTGTTATCTCCAAAATAACATTTTGTAAAAAAAACACAAGTAAAAGTATGGAATATCTAAATTAAGGCGTATATTTGCAACATGAATAATGATAGGTGTGGCTATTTTGTAGTGATATGCTATTCAGTAGCTGCTTGTTCACCATGTTTAACCTCTCAAGGCCGTGTACAGCGTTGTGAGAAAGTAGTTATTCCTTAACAATTAAAATTTACGAACTATGAAAAAGTTAAGTTTTTTGATGCTGCTGTGCTGTTCGTTGTGGGCTGCTGTAAGTATGGCGCAAAACGATCAGAAGCCGCGCTATACGAGTTTTGAGGAAGGGAGAATTTTGTCAAGATGGAGCGGTTATTCCAATTACCCAACGATTAGTTATGTGGATTCAATTGGCGGTGATACCATTGTACAAGGTAAAACCTATAAAAAAGTGTGGAGTTGGTCGAATGCCGCGTTGATATGGCCTGACGACCCTAAGTATAAGGACGGAATAAAGAAAACAGTTCGGCACATGGTGCGCGAGGAGGGTAGTCGCATTTACTATCGTTATCACGCAAAGAATACCGAATATTTAGTCTTCGATTATAATTGGGTGCCCCGCGATACGATAGTTTTTGAAAATATTGGACATGCAGGTCGTACGGATACCACCTTCCTTACCGGTTATATTTATGATGTGCAAACCTTGAAGCAGCGTTTTCCCGGAAGTGTATTCACCAATTTAGATGATGCCCGTACTTACGATATTCATGGAGCGTTATTATTTCCAGAATATAATCCACCCTATTATTTTCGGCATGCTCTTTACTTTATAGAGGGTATCGGTTTGATGGACGAAGGGTTTAACTTAGATCAGTTTACAGCGTTTGATATCTTTGCTGTTGGGGGCGTTCCTTCACCTCATGGCTATAACTACATCCGTTCGGGCAATGGCACCGTGTATGTTGACAAGGGCTATGGTCTGTATTACCCCCAGGAACCCATTCGTACCGCCATCGGCGAAGTGGAAGCTTCGCCCATCCTCAAGCCCGACGGACCGATTTATGACCTGAACGGCCGCCGCCTGTCCACCGTGCCCGAAAAGGGCCTCTACATCCGGAACGGACAGCTGAAAGTAGCGCGGTAAGGGCAAGACTGATATTTTTGAGTTAAGCCTTGTGCAGGCGCATGATGTTGCCGGATATCAGTTCGCCTATTATTGACAACTTATTGAAAACTCCCATCCGTCCGACTCCGTGTGAGCCGGGCGGGTGGGGGTATTTGGTGTATGTACAACGCCGATGATTGGAGCGCACAGAGTGCGTTTTGCTTATTTGTGTATCTATTTTGTATAAAAATGATAGGTTTGTACAAATAAATAGAGAAAATGTTTTGAGTTTCGAAATAAAGGCTTATATTTGTGGCATTACTAACTAAAATTTAATTGATATGAAAAAAATTACTATCACATTGCTTATGCTGATGATGGCAGTCATGGGCTTTGCGCAGTATCCGCGGGCTACTTTCCAAGTGCCGCAATCAGCCAGTACACGGGATATTCAAATCGGCAGGCAGTTGAGTCAGGACGAGCAAATTGCTTTAGCGGACATGCCCCCGATTTATGCCTTATCGGTTTCCGGCAGTTTAACCTCACAAGGCCGTGTGCAGCGTTGTGAGAAAGTAGTTATTCCTTAACAATTAAAATTTACGCACTATGAAAAAGTTGAGTTTTTTGATGCTGCTGTGCTGTTCGTTGTGGGCTGCTGTAAGTATGGCACAAAACGACCAAAAGCCGCGCTATTCGAGTTTTGAGGAAGGGAGAATTTATTCGCAATGGGTGGACTTTAGAAATATATATACCCCTGAAACTTCACCACCGATTTATATCACCTATGTAGATTCGGTAGGAGGTGACACAATTGTCGATAACAAATTGTATAAAAAGGTGTGGTCTTGGACAAACAAATGTAAGATTTATCCAGATAATTTTGCCGATTGACCGGATATCGTAAAGAAAGTGCGTTGCTTAGTACGTGAAACCGATGGCAAGATTTATTATCGTAAGATTCATAACAATTTCGAACAATTGATTTTCGATTATGCGTGGGTGCCCGGCGACACAATGGTTTACGAGCATTTGGGAGAAGCATCAGGAAGACCTGATGCACACCCGGGCGATACTACATTTTGTGTCGGTATGATTAGTAAGGTAAGTGATATCTATGACGTATTACATGGTTTTAAGAACTTAGATGGTGCGCGTTGCTACCAAATAGATGGATGGCCGTATAAAAAAGATGAAATAGCATCGGCAGAAGGTCCGCTTTATTTTAGGGAGAATATTGCTTTATTTGTAGAAGGACTGGCTTATTTTGGCGGATGTTATAATTGGAATATATTTGAAGATTTTACAATTGGTTGGGACGGAGGTCCATGTACCCCGACGGGTTGGAACTACATCCGCGCAGGTGATGGTACGGTTTATTACGATGCCGGTCATGGTCTGTATCATCCCCAGGAACCCATCCGTACCGCCATCGGCGAAGTGGAGGCTTCGCCCATCCTCAAGCCCAACGGACCGATTTATGACCTGAACGGCCGCTGCCTGTCCACCGTGCCCGAAAAGGGCCTCTACATCCGGAACGGACAGCTGAAAGT
>CALCVT010000032.1 GCA_937906495.1 uncultured Prevotella sp. | reverse complement strand
AGATACAAAAATCTCCCATTTTATATTTTCTCAATAAGTTTAGATGACTTCATAGCTACAGGATATAAATCACACAATTATAGTGTAGAAAATTCAACATAATGATGTAAAATATCACACAAGCAACTTAAGTTTAGAGAAGAAACACAACATTCATGTCCTCACACCCGACATTGTAATATATATAACGAATTGCTACACACCCCCTAATACATATTCACTTTTTAGGGTTGAAAACTACCGCATCAACTAAAACCCAAAACAACCACCCACCTACATCCCCCACCAATAGCCATGCCTACTGATTTTACACTACATTCAACAATCGGGAAATACAAAAACAAGTTTACACCTACAAAAATCAAAAAGAGCGCTTAACAAAAAGCACTTCAAACAGTACTTATCATCAACAAAAACAAGGGCAAACTAAGCAGTACATACAAAAAAAATTGATTGTCTCCCGACAACCAATCTTTACTAACCTTAAATCTAATACCATGAAAAACGATGCAAAAGTAAGCAGTTTAGACTTACCCTGCAAGTATTAGGCCTTAATTCGAAAAACGTTTGACATTGTTTATGTTATAAAGCATGTTTTTGTAATTTACATTCATCATATCGCTGCTGTTTATAATAGCTTTAAAAGCTAAACATTCGATTCATTCTAATTCTTAGAATATAAATACTCATTATCCTTCCATACAACATTCTATACCTTTAAATACTTCCTCATAAACACAACCCAAGCCATTTTTAATCATAATAGCCTATACAATTCTGAACATTACGAACATGCCTTACTACAAAACCCTTTATCAATAAAAAAGCCATGGTAGTTTTTGTAGCTACCATGACTATTATAATCTATAGTTACTATTGCAATCAAACTCTGAATAGACTACAATGCATAACGAATTAAAACAATACTACTCCCATTCAATGGTTGAAGGCGGCTTAGAAGAAATATCATAACATACACGATTTACTCCCTTAACATGGTTAATGATATCGTTCGACACCTTAGCCATAAAGTCGTAAGGCAAACGCGACCAGTCAGCAGTCATTGCATCCGTACTTGTTACAGAACGGAGAGCCACTGCCTGCTCGTATGTACGTTCGTCACCCATAACACCCACACTCTTGATAGGAAGCAAGACAACTCCAGCCTGCCATACCTTATTATATAGAGGCTCTTCCTTTCCATCAGGATCTTTTACAGTCCACTCCCGCAAAGCACTGATAAAGATATCGTCAGCATCCTGCAGTATGCGTACTTTCTCAGGCGTAATATCACCCAAAATACGAACAGCCAAACCAGGACCTGGGAAAGGATGGCGATTAATCAAATGTTCAGGCATACCAAGTTCACGACCTACACGGCGCACCTCATCTTTAAAAAGACACTGAAGAGGCTCGCAAAGTTTGAGATTCATCTTTTCAGGAAGTCCGCCCACATTATGATGACTCTTAATTACCTTACCGGTAATATTCAAACTCTCAATGCGGTCCGGATAAATTGTACCTTGTGCTAGCCACTTTGCATCTGTAATTTTTTGTGCTTCGGCATCGAACACATCAATAAATCCTTTACCGATAATCTTACGTTTTTGTTCAGGATCGGTTACTCCAGCCAGTTCGCTAAAGAACTTCTGACTGGCATCAACTCCAATCACATTCAAGCCTAAGCACTCATAGTCGTGCAACACATCGCGAAACTCGTTTTTACGGAGCATGCCATGATCTACGAAGATACATGTTAAGTTATCACCGATTGCACGATTAAGCAATACTGCTGCTACAGAACTATCAACACCTCCGGAAAGACCCAATATAACCCGGTCGTTACCCAATTGCTGCTTGAGTTCGGCTATAGTGGTTTCAACAAACGAAGCTGAACTCCAATCTTGACGACTGCCACAAATGTCTACCACAAAATTTTTGAGAAGCGTGGCACCTTGCAGCGAGTGGAACACCTCTGGGTGGAACTGTACGCCCCAAAGTTTTTCGTTGTCTGCCTGATAGGCTGCATACTTCACCTTATTGGTCGAAGCTATACAATGGAAACCTTCAGGAATAGCCGTAATGGTATCGCCATGGCTCATCCATACCTGCGAATTCTCACTGAATCCTTTAAAGAGGGGGTTTTCATGGTCAAAATAGCTAAGATTGACACGGCCATACTCTCGGCTTCCTGCCGGCTCAACCTTGCCACCATACAGATGCGACATATATTGCGCACCATAGCAGATACCCAATATGGGATATTTGCCACGAATCTCAGACAAGTCAATCTTAAATGCTTGAGGATCGTAAACACTGTAAGGAGAACCCGACAAAATAACACCAATCACGGTTGGGTCATCATGAGGGAACTTGTTGTAAGGCAGAATCTCGCAAAACGTGTTGAGTTCACGCACGCGACGTCCTATAAGTTGCGTGGTCTGTGACCCAAAATCGAGAATGATGATTTTCTGTTGCATACTATTTTAAAGAAGTAATAGGTAATACGTTGCAAATATAGCAAAAAGGCTTTACTTAATGCATGCAAGCGCTTTTATTTTATAAAGTACATGCAAATAGCACAATCATTTTTTCAAGGCATCGCGAATTTCACGCAAAAGCAACACCTCTTCACTCGGTTTGGGTGGTTCGGCCGGTGCTTGCACCTCCTCGGCTTTTTTCTTATGCATAAGTTTCATCATGAGTCTAACCATCAAGAAAACACAAAAGGAAATAATCAGGAAATCTAAACATGTTTGCAGAAAACTGCCATAAGCTATACAAACCGGCTCGGCTCCTTTATCCATAGGATTGGCTGGCAATTCGTATTTCAAATCTTTAAAATCAATTCCACCAACCAACCAGCCTATTGGCGGCATGATAATATCGTTTACGATTGAAGTCACAATTTTACCAAAAGCGCCCCCAATGATAACTCCAACTGCCATATCGACAGCATTTCCCTTAACTGCAAAAGCTTTAAACTCTTGTAAGAACGAACTTTTAGCCATTTTCGAAAAATTATTGGTTAAACATAACGCAAAAGTAAAAAGGATTTTGTACTTTTGCGGTGGAAATAGGAAAAATAGCACTTTATTTCAGCCATTATTTTCCACTTCCCACTAAACGAGTATATTCACTGAATATTAACCACTAATAGTTAATTCATAACTTAAACATCATGATTAGGTATTAACGGTTTCGGTCGTATCGGCCGTTTCGTATTCCGCGCCGCTCAGACCCGCAGCGACATCCAGATTGTAGGTATCAACGACCTCTGCCCCGTAGATTACTTGGCTTACATGCTCAAGTATGACACCATGCATGGTATCTTCGAAGGTACTATCGAGGCTGACGTTGAGAAGAGCGAGCTCATCGTAAACGGCAACCACATCCGTGTGACTGCAGAGCGTAACCCGGCTGACCTTAAGTGGAACGAAGTAGGTGCTGAGTATGTTGTTGAATCTACCGGTCTCTTCCTCACTAAGGAGAAGGCTCAGGCTCATATCGAGGCTGGTGCAAAGTACGTAGTTATGTCTGCTCCTTCTAAGGACGACACTCCTATGTTCGTTTGCGGTGTAAACTTCGACAAGTACGAGAAGGGTACTCAGTTCGTATCTAACGCTTCTTGCACCACTAACTGCTTGGCTCCTATCGCTAAGGTTCTGAACGACAAGTTCGGTATCGTTAATGGTTTGATGACCACCGTTCACTCTACTACTGCTACTCAGAAAACTGTTGACGGTCCCTCTTTGAAGGACTGGCGCGGTGGCCGTGCAGCTGCTGGCAACATCATCCCCTCTTCTACTGGTGCTGCTAAGGCAGTAGGTAAGGTTATCCCCGAACTCAACGGCAAGTTGACCGGTATGTCTATGCGTGTTCCCACTTTGGATGTTTCTGTAGTTGACCTCACGGTTAACCTCGCTAAGCCCGCTTCTTACGAAGAGATTTGCAAGGCTATGAAGGAAGCTTCTGAAGGCGAACTGAAGGGTATTCTGGGTTACACTGAAGACGCTGTTGTTTCAAGCGACTTCCTTGGTGACACTCGCACCTCTATCTTCGACGCTAAGGCTGGTATTCCTCTTACCGATACCTTCGTTAAGGTAGTTTCTTGGTACGACAATGAGATTGGCTACTCTAACAAGGTGCTCGAACTCATCGCTCACATGGCTAAGGTTAACGGCTAATCTGTAGCGTAAGTCAAAACACATCTTTTAATACCGCTGCAATGCCCCGCGTATTGCAGCGGTTTATTTTTAGTCATGGATCTGCTCACCATTTTAGGACCTACAGCATCCGGGAAAACCAATGTTGCCGTAAAATTAGCCCACATGCTTGACGCTGAAATTATCAGCGCTGATAGCAGGCAAGTTTATAGACGGATGGATCTTGGAACCGGAAAAGATTTGGAAGAATACCAAATTGACGGGATTGAAATCCCCTATCATTTGATAAATATTGCAGAACCGGGTACGAAGTACAACGTGTTCGAATATCAACGCGATTTTCTCGAAGCATACGAAGCTATTAAAGCACGTGGCAAAAGGGTTATTGTGTGTGGCGGAACAGGACTCTATCTTGAAAGCATCCTGCGCAGCTACCGACTTTCGCCTGTTCCACAAAATCCGGAACTACGCGAAAAACTTCAAGGTAAAAGCCTTGCTGAACTAACAGAACTGCTCTGTACATATAAGAAACTGCACAATTCAACTGATGTCGACTCTCCCCAAAGAGCTATACGCGCCATCGAGATTGCTGAGTATTATACTCATACACCCATTGACGATCGCCCATTCCCTAAATTATCCTCGTACAATATAGGTATTCAGGTGGATCGTGAAACACGCCGCAATCGTATTACAACCCGTTTGAAAAAACGCCTCGAATGTGGTATGATAGACGAAGTGCGCGCACTTTTGGATGAAGGTATCCCTGCCGAAGACCTCATCTACTATGGCCTTGAATACAAATACCTTACCTTGCACGCCACGGGGCAACTTAGCTATGACGAAATGTTTAGACAACTCGAAATTGCCATCCATCAATTTGCCAAACGTCAAATGACCTGGTTCAGAGGAATGGAACGCCGCGGCACTTCCATACACTGGCTAACACCTGAGGAGGCGATAGCAGGCAAATGGCTTAAGAGTACTGATTGGAATAGTTTGCCTACTTTTTAACTTTAACAATTTGGATTCTACCTGCATACACTTGTTAAACCTAACACTACATAACCCCTAAATCATCAACTTAATGCCATCAAAGTCATGGGGCGTTATCTATTGCCCTAAAGAAGGGTCGCCACGCACCCATAAGCGTTGGAATAAGATTCGCCGCTACCTCGAGTCGAAAGGGGTGGCCTTTGACCATGTGCAAAGCGAAGGTGCCGGTTCGGTAGAACGTTTAGCCTCGATGATGACAAGAGCCGGCTATGGCACAATCATTATTGTTGGAGGTGATGCTGCACTAAACCATGCACTTTGCGGTATTATGAAATCTACTTCGCCCACAGGAAAACTTCCTGCCTTAGGAGTTATACCTAACGGTTTTGGAAATGATTTTGCACATTACTGGGGATTTACTACCGATGACTATAAAGCCACCGTTGACACTTTAATTTGTCGCCGTTTGCGCAAAGTTGACATCGGTACCATCGATATCACTCATTCAAGTGGAAAAGAACGGCTCTACTTCCTTAACTGCGTTAATCTTGGCGTAGCTTCTGCTATTACCAATCTAAAACGTAAAACAAGCAGCATTTTTGCAATCAAAACCATCTCCTACTTCTTTTCTGCACTACTCTTACTCTTTCAGCGCATTAACTTCAAGTTTTCATTCAGCATGAATGGTGAACACTTTAAGAAGTCTGCAATGGCGGTATGTATTGGTTCGGCTCATGGATATGGCCAAACTCCGAGTGCTGTACCATACAATGGCTTATTAGATGTAACATTGGTATCTAAGCCTCAGCTATTTCAAATTTTTCAAGGACTAATACTCCTTTTTACAGGACGTTTTTTAAGTCATCGCGGTATAGAAGTATGGCGCACTCGTCACATTGATTTTGAATGTACAGGACACGCACTGCTCAGCATAGACGGCCGCGTATTCCACCATACAGTTTCTGCTATCAATGTAAATATTCAACCTGAAGCTATCGACTTTCTGATTCCATAAAAGACATTTTTACTTAAAATCACAACTATATAGTATTCATCCCATCTACCCCATATTTCATTAAATCTTCATTGTTCAGAACTTTG
>CALCVT010000031.1 GCA_937906495.1 uncultured Prevotella sp. | reverse complement strand
TTACGGAGGTCTGGATATGAGCATAGTTAATTTACACTAATTACGGTAGAACCGTAAAAAGAATGCAGCCTGCTTTGTTGGGTAGCTGTCAGCCGGCCGCCTCTCCCGGCAAGCATACAATATGGCCCGGCAGATTTTGATAACCAAAATCTGCCGGGCCGCTTAAGGGATGTGTGGCAGGTTCTTTACATTTCAATCAATTGTATGGCTTGTTTGCCCTCCAGGTAGTTTCGCTCAATTTGTTGAGGATTTCCTTTTACCTTGACGGCGTGGCTGTTTTTGAATTCGTTAATCACCATATGTTGTGAAGCGTAGCATTCAATTGTTCCGCCGTGTGAGTTGACGGAAGCTTCGGCCTTTTGCGTAAGTAGTGAGGAAGCAATGATACGACCAATCCCAACCACGTTGAATGTTCCGGTTTCAGCTTTACCTTTAAGTTCTATTTCGCCACTGCCGGCCACAAGTGCATCTACCTGTGTTGCTTCCAGCCCTTGCAGTTTCATCTGTCCGTTGTTGTGTACCTGTGTAGCAATCGTGTTGGCCTGCAGCTTGTTCACCTGAAGCTTTCCGGCACCATAAATCTCGGCTTCTGCTTCGGGAGCCGTTATGCGTTCGACGTTGATGGAACCATTGCCGTAAGCGATGGTTTTGCTGTAGTTGGCATTGATGTTTACAGCCTTGATTTGACCTGCACCATATGCAGTTAAGTTAGCATTGACGGTTTGTACTTGAGGAATCTGCATATAGCCGTTGCCAAAAACTTCGGCTTGCAGATTTGTGGCGTTGGTATTTTCAAGTTGTAAATTTCCGCTGCCCGTAATGCAGGTATGCACCTGCGGTGAGTTTACTCTGACCATACTGATTCTTCCGTTGCCGTTGACGGAAGCTTGAAAGTTGCTGCTATCCAGGTTGCCTGCACTGATTTTGCCCAGACCATTCACCACCAATTTGAGTTGCGGGATACGGATGTCTCTTGTAAAACGTACGTTTCCGGTTCCGTTTACCACCACGCTTTCAACCATGGGAGCCGATACCTGCAGTTCAATGCGTTTGTTATCCGTTAGGGTAATGGTAGTTTGGGGTTTGATGGCCATGAACAAGGTGTGGTCTTCCACATACACCTGTACCAGTTCTTTGATGTTATCGGGAATGTGAAGTTTCAGCTGTTGTTTATCGGCGGTAGGTGTATACACAATGTCGAAGCCACAGTCCAGTTGTAACTTATTGAAGGAGCCCACTTTGATTTCGCGGGTTACCTGGTTTTTGTCGGCAATTACATGTTGCTGAGCAAAACCGGTTGTAGGAACTCCTGCAAGCAGGCAGCATCCTACGGCCATTACAGATAATGAGTACTTCATATTGTTAAGAATCAGGGTCACTAAAGGCTGCGTAAGTCAGTGAGGAACGTAGCGTAGCAAAATTAGTTTTTTCTGTTTGTACAGGTAAAAAACAAGTGTGTTTTTTTTAATGAAACACACTTGTTTGATGATTGTATATTTTTTTTGGGGGGGTATACAAGATTGTGGGCGTAGACCATGTAGGCTGCGCTGTAATCTTTTGGGCCGGTCTTGACTTTTGCTGTTTTTGCGCGAGGGTTAAAGCTCGTTGTGCGTCAAGTGTTTCACCTCCTTAGGGTTTCCCAGATAGCTGATACCATGGCTGTCTTTGACGCCAATTATAGTCATCGACTCTGAAGCATAGCATTTAATATGGCCTGCATCAGAGTTGCTTTCGGCTTTCACCTGTTGGGCCTTTAAGCTTGAGGCCTCGATATTTCCGGCCCCCGAAACTCTATAATTTGCGATTTTGCTTACTCCTTCAAGTTCAATGTCTCCTGTTCCGTCGAGCAAGGCAGTGACAACGTTTGCTTTCACATTATTCACGGTCAGGTCGCCTGATCCCTGAACTCCAATCTGCAGTTTTTCGGCCTGCGTGTTTTTCCATGTCAGGTCGCCTGCACCATTAATAACAGCTTCGGCCTTTGTAGCCTTGATAGCATGAATATTCACATCGCCTGCACCGTTTACAACAGTTCTCAGCAAGGTGGATTCTGCCCCCTGCAAGTCGATGTCGCCCGCACCGTTTACGATGAATTGTATACTTTCAGCCTTTATATTGTGGGCTGTAATATCACCAGCACCGTTTATAGCGAATTTCAGTTTTTTAGGGGTGGTAATATCGGTCGTAAAATCAATGTCGCCCGCACCGTTGACGATAGCGCTCTCGATCATGGGGGCTGTAATTTCAAGCCGGGGCGTTTTTCCATCCGTACAAGTAGCCTCATATCCTGGTTTCATGCGCATCTTCAGGGTGCGGTTCTCCACGTAAACTTGTACGATTTCTTTAAAATTTTCGGGAATAGTCAAGTTGAGTTTCTGCTTGCCGGAAGTGGGCGTAAATACAATGTCGCAGGCTCCTTCAATGTTGATGTGGTCGAAGGCATCGACCTTGATTTCGCGGGTAATTTGTTTTTTGCTGGCCTCCAGTGTTTTTTGGGCGAAACTTGTGCAGCTGCTTCCCATCAGCAATCCCATGCAGATTGCCATGTTTGTCAGAAAACGTGTCATGATTTGTTTTTTTTTGATTTTAAACTAAGGTATAGTAGGATAATGTGTTTGTTTTGCTGCAAAAATAAGGCTTTTTGTTTGAGTGTGCAACTTTTGTTTATTGTTTTTTAGGGTGCGTTTCGGGGAGTTTTCTGAGAAAATGATTTCGTTACCAGCAACAGGTATCCCGGTGGTCGGGGTAGAGCTTTTGTATCGTTTGCTGGTCAACTTTTTCGTTGCATGAACAAAAGCAGTCTGCATGGGTTGCCAACGCACAAAAAATTCGCCGGAACAAAGGATTGCTCCTTCGTTCCGGCGAACCGCTTCATCATAATATTCTAACAGGCTGTTTACTTACGGATAAGTTTCACGCTGCGGAGAGTCTTGCCGTCCTGCTCAATGTTGAGCACGTAAGCACCAACTTGTCCGAGGGTAAGTTCCATCTTCTGGCCGGCACTGAGGTGCTGAGCCTTCGATGCTACAACCTGACCGGCTACGTTGTAAACGCGTACGTTGTAGTTGCCGGCTTCGGCAAAGTCTACAAATACCTTGTCGCCTACTACGTAAGCATCGGCCGAACCGTTGGTAGCGTCAGCAATGCCACCCTGCTCACCGTTCACCTTGATTACCTGGAAGGTGCGTACATCCTTTCCGAGTGAGTTGGCAAGGGTCAGCGTTACGCTGTAGTCGCCAGCCTTGGTGTAAGTCATCTTGGCGTTACCGGCCTGGTCGTTACCCGTTTGCTCAACGATGGTAGCCTTCTTGGCCTTCCAGGTCGGAGTGGTTACTACGGGGAATGCAGTACCGCCAATGAAGGGGCAACCCGAGGTGTATTCGCATTTGAGCCAGTGGAAACGGCCCTGGCCTTCGCCACCGGTAGCTTCGTAGCTGTGGAGTCCGGCCTCGATGCCTTCTTTGGCACCTACCGAGCGGAAGGTATAGTCGCCAATGGCCTTTTCGTCCATATCCCAGAAGGCCTGTACACCGGCGGGCAGATTCTTGGCATCGATGTCGCCCATGGCAAATTTCACGTCTTCGGCAGTAATGGGCTTGTTCCATACAATAAAGTTGTCGATGGCACCATCAATACCGTTACGGCTGTGGGCGTTACCGCCAATCGATACAACCTGTCCCGAAGTGATTTGGTAAACATCGCTCTGGTAACCGGGATCGGTCACACGGTAGTTATCGCCGTTAGTCGAGCGGTTCCAGCGGGTAAGTTTCTGCTTCACACCATTGATGTAGAAGTCGCAGCGGAAGTCGCCGTCGAGGTTGTACTCAAAGCTGTATGCCAGGTGTACCCATGAGCCGATGGGGAGTTTAGACTCGTCGAACTTGTAACGGAGCTCCTTGTTGCCCGATCCATCCGTACCGCGGAAGGTAAAGCTGGTGATGGCACCGGTTTCGTCGCAGTTGGTCCATACCCAGCCCCAGTCGGTTTTGGGCCAGGGGTCTCTCTTGTTGGCAACAGCGAGCAATTGGGTTTCGCCCGGAGCAAGTTTGTTAATCTTCAGCCAGCAGCCTACCGAGAACGACTGTCCACCTGTAATTTCCAATTCGTTGCACTTGGCACCGAAGCGCTGCTCAGCGAGGTTTACACCCTGCGAACCGGCACCGTCGGCCTTGCGACCTGTGTACTCGAGGTTGATTTCGTCGCCCGTCTGTACTTCGAGGTCGGCCTCCTGACCATTGGCAGTGAGCGTCTGGATTTTGGGGATGGCACCTACGCCTTCGCCGGTAATCTGTACGAAACCGCCAAATTCGCGGGTTGCGTCAACGCGGTCAGTTTCGCGGTCGTTGTAAACCTTACCATTGAGTTTGAGGGTATAGCTGCCTACATCCTTGAGGCCTTCTTCAACCGTTACGGTGTGGCCAGTGGCGCTGAATACCTTTTCGCCGGCGGCGTTATAGAGTTCCCAGGTTCCTTCTTCGTGCTTGGGGTCGATGTAAGACATCTCGA
>CALCVT010000030.1 GCA_937906495.1 uncultured Prevotella sp. | reverse complement strand
GGAGGTCTGGATATGAGCATAGTTAATTTACACTAATTACGGTAGAACCGTTTTTTATACGTCCTGTAAAGGTGCGTGTGATTTTACCATTTGTCAGTACCTTGATGTTCATGTGGTCACCCGAAAGTTCACCCTTCACAACGCCTGCAGGCTTGTTCATTTGCGGATTGCTAAAGTAATGTCCCGTAATCGTATTGTCAAATATGTTGAGAATGAATGAAAAATAGTAGGTCTTATCTAACTTGCCTTCCATAAGGTAACGGCCTTCGTACGTATTGAATTCCGGAAAATCTGTTCGCTCTGAAGGGTCTAGTCTGAGTTCGGGGTAGGCATCGGCTTCGGCTTCAACTTCGGACTGATCGTCGTATTCGCCTGTTGAGAGTGGTGTAAAGAAAAAGGCTAGCCTTTTTTTCTCCCACAGCGACAGGATGATATCGGGCATGTTGTCGTTGATATGAACCATGCGGTAATAGTTGTCTTCCCGTCGGGGATAGATGTATCCCAGTTGGGTGAAATCGTCAATCAGCGAGTGGATTTCCTGTTCGCCGTATACGTAGCAGCGCATGATGTACCGGTTGTAATTTATCATTTGGAAGTTGAGCTGCATGCCGATTCCGCGCCAGGCTTTTTGGCCATAGGGATGCGAAACGCTCTTTAACCCTCCTTTTTGCAATAAGGGTACGGCCTGACTGTAGTTCTGCAGCATTTCGAGGTAGATGAGTTCGTTGGCTTTTAACCATTGGGCGCGGGCGCCAACTGGAAGCAGCAGGCAGAGCAGCAAAATAAATGTTTTGATTTTCAACAGCATAGTGAGTAGTTTATTAAGGCTTATTCAACTTCTGGGTATGGCCCGGTTGGGTGTGGGTAACTAGGGCTTTGGGGGTTGCTTGGGCATTTTTCCATCCATGGTTTCCGGTCAAGGTCCGCACGCACCCGATGGCTGTGTTGGTGACACCTTTAGAGTTTCGCTTGTAAGGTGACTTGGTTGCCACATAGGCCAACGTTTGGTATTGATGCTCCTTTGAGTGGTTGTGGCCTTTGTTTCTAGACAGAATTTTGGAACTCCGATGCGCTGGGTAATGGCTCATAGCATACCTTTTCTTGCTTGCAAGTCGCCCAACTCAGCATCGTTTCGAACAAGGTTCTTGCTATAAAACAAGAAAAGGCGCAAGCGACTTCAATCACTTCCACCTTACCAATCAGGTAACGCCAATCACCCTCGAAGAAGGTGGGCAGAGATAAAATACAACCTTGCGCCGTCTCGTATCTGGGGTAATCAGACTCAGAAACGGGTGCTCCTGTTTCAGCGAAGATGAAAAGAGGGGCTTCAGATTGCATACTTACAACCTATTTAGCCGGCTGCGAGCCATTGGATGGACTGTGCATAGGGCTATGTGGTGTATAGATACGATTCATAGCCTTCTCTCTTTTATTCAAAGAGACAAGGAGCTTCAGATTGCATCCTCCTTCTTCTACTTTTTGGCGTTTTCGATTGGTCAGGATTCAGCAATAGTGCTTTTTCTTGTGGATGGTATGCCTTCATGACATAGCTATCCATACGCAAAATTACTGTTTTCTTGCAATATTAGCTCCTTGTCAGGTTGTATTTTACTGCAAATGTAAGGAAATGAGCCTTTTTAAAACGTAAAACAGGCGCATGACTGATTGTGGCTATTCAATGTTTGCTTACAGCAGTTTGATTTGCGGGCAATTTGTTGAGGCTAGGGGAGAGTTGCTGTTGTTTTGAAGTGTAGATTCTTTGCAAAAAAGCATACACCCCTTCTAGATAATTTTACATGCCTTTCAAAAAAAAATACATGCCTTTTTAAGGTTCCATGAGTTGGAGGCGTAACTGAGTTGGAAGTTTTTGATTGGAGCACATAGATTAAAGGGTGTTGCTGCTGGGTTGCCTGGCCTTGGAGGGGCAGGGCTGAGATGCGCTTGGGGGTAACATAAAAAAAGGAATGCACTTCACTATCGAAGTGCATTCCTCTATAAGCAGTAATACTTAGGGTAAGGTTTTAATATTCTTCCTCGTTGAATAGGAAGTCCTCTTTTGTAGGATAGTCGGGCCAGACGTCTTCTATGGTTTCGTAGATTTCGCCTTCATCTTCAAGTTCCTGTAGGTTTTCAACCACCTCCATGGGAGCTCCGGAACGCATGGCATAGTCAATAAGTTCGTCCTTGGTTGCAGGCCAAGGCGCATCTTCGAGTTTCGAAGCCAATTCCAATGTCCAATACATAGTTTCGGTTATTTGAGTAGTTCGTATATTCGGTTAATGTGGGCGCAAAAATACTTTTTTTTTCGATATGTGGTGTATGGTTCACCATTTATTTTCGGTGAAATCGGTCAGATGGTTTATTTTTTTAGCCAGAAGGTAAAGAAAATCCGACAATCTGTTTATGTAGGGCAGTGTTTGTTCGCCCTCGGGCCAGTTAGCGGCCCCTGCTGCCAGCAGGGTGCGTTCAGTGCGCCTGCAGAGTGTGCGTGCCACGTGTGTATGTGCTGCAAGCGTGTGTCCGCCGGGCATTATAAACCCGTTGAAAGCTGTTCCGATTTCCGTTTGTATATTGTTGATTGCTGCTTCTAATTGTTGCACATCCTCGTTGTTCGGCATAGCTTGCGGGTTTGTGATGGCCGATGCCCAGGTTCCAATCGAGAACAGGCGGCGCTGGCAGGTTTCGAGCAGGCTTATTTCGTTGCGCAGTTTGGTGCGGATATGTCCTGGTACAAGCGAGAGAACAAGTCCTATGTACGAGTTAAATTCGTCGAGTGAACCGACACATTCAATTCGGGCATCTGTTTTCGGAACACGTAGTCCGTTGGCAAGATCTGTAAGGCCGCTGTCGCCTTTTCGTGTGTATATCATGGCAGTTCCAAAGGTTAGGGGGTTAGACATAGGGTGGATGGCTGAGCATCTGTTCAAAGGTTTGCCGGTTGTAGCTTATAGGTAGTTTATGGTGTAGTGCTCGCGTTGAAGTTCGGGACGGTAAAACAGCAGTCCGAAGTCGCGCAAGTCAAAGGTTACTTGAGCTTGTGGGGCCATGAGCATTTGTTTCCATGCGTTGCGTTGTTTATTGTTTTTTAGTCCAACAACAACCAGCAGTCCGCCGGGCTTAATTTGTTGTATGAGTTGATCAGCATGTTGTTCCCAGTTTGTTGCGGCCACAATCATGTCGGCCGGCCTGGCAGGAGTAGAGTCTTGGAGGTTGAATGTTGCATATTGGGTATGGCAGCTTCCGGCTTTTAAAAACGTATGTATGAGTGTTTCTTGCCCGGCAGGGAAAAGCAGGCAGGTTTTAGGGCGTTGAAAATTAGCCAGACGCATGAGTAATCTGTAATCCTTGCGGCGTAGTTGCCGGGTGGAACAGTTTTTTCGCTCATCATCTAATTGGCGGTATGCGTAATACGTGCCCTGTTCGTAGATAACGCCGGTAACAAAATTAAAAGCAAAAGGCGAGTGGATGCCGTAGCCTTTACGTTGTCTGAAGCGGAGTATCCAGTGGATGAGGCGGACTATTTTATCGGTAATGTTGGGCATAAAGAATTTGACAGAAAGAAGATGTATCTCTGTTCTCGGGATGTAAAACTGGGCCAGGTGTGCACGTGCTTTAGAGCATATACAAACAAAAAGCAGTATTTATGCGTGGGCTTTGATGAATATGCACACAAAGTTCGCAAATATAGTTTTTTTTGTTCGTTTATGCATCTACAAAGTTGAGAATTTCGGTTTTCTTGATTTTTTTAATAGCTTCGGTTTATCGTTCAGTTGTTTGGTGATTCAGGGTAGGGAGCTTTTAGAATGCAGTTTGGCTTAGCTTGTGTTGAGGGGGTAATCCTTACCCGTTGGCGGAATTAATTTAGTGCATACTTAATTCTGCCGATGGGCTTAT
>CALCVT010000029.1 GCA_937906495.1 uncultured Prevotella sp. | reverse complement strand
TAAGCCCATCGGCAGAATTAAGTATGCACTAAATTAATTCCGCCAACGGGTAAAGCATATATCTAAGCATTTGACTAAGTTGCAAGATGGCTTGCTGCGCCTTTTCTTGATCAAAAGCCGTGAGCGCATAAATATTATTGAGCGTATTAAGTAGAAAATGGGGGTTTATCTGGTTCTTCAAATTTTTCAATTCCGCCTCCATACGCTTTGCTTCAGCTTCGGCCCTGGCACGCTCACTCTTACGCCATTGCAAACTAAGCCTAAGTGCTACCGATATACCTATTGCAAAGGCAAAAATCAAAAAACCACGAAACACATAAAGACTTTTGTGTACAATATAAGGTGTTTGCAAAGCAGTTGATTTAATACTGCTATGCATTGGCATTTTTGCCGGTAAATCCCAATTAGGCAAGATAACAAACTCAAAGAAAAACTGCACTAATACAATAATCAACGCATTAATGACAAAGAACCATTTGGCCCTGCCCTGCTGCAGCAAGTAACGAGGTATCAGTATAAAATAATTGATGTAAAAGCTAATACAAATAGACAACGGCAAAAAACCGAACTTAAAATAATGATTCCAATCTACACCATCATTTGTACGGCGAAAAAGTATAGGCGATAGAAAAACATAGCCCCATGTAAGAACATGAACAGCTATTTCGACAATTCGCCCTACTTGATTATTTGCAATAAGTTTCATGAGCTTGGCTTTCTTAATATCTTGCAAAGGAAAAACTAAATATTCAAACAGATTGCATTGTCCACGTTTTTTTATGCAATATTGCTAAAATTCTTGATTGTCCGTCTGCTTAAAGAAAAATCCACCTCAAACCATTATTACCTAAAATCATAGCCAAATGAGCAACCTAAACTAAATTACACAACCAACACGTAGCGAATAAGATGACTGAGAAAGTTAGAAAAACAACAGGATGATTAAAGAGTAATTTATCAAATAGAAGCATCAAACAGACGATTGTAAAGGGAGTTTTTATAGAATGAAGCAAAAAAAAGAGACTTTAATGCTTGAATTTCGGGATAAAATCATACCTTTGCAGCCGCTATGCAAAGTGAAAACCTCCTAATAATCAATTTGCCTCAAGCTGCCGAAGCAGCTAAAGGCCTTGACATTGAGCTGACTGATCGCTTCTTTGCCGACCTGGAGCAGGAAGAAATAAGCGGTGGAGATGTTCACACTCACATCACTGTTCGCGCATCAGCAGGAAACATCTACAAAGTAGAAATTGAACTGGAAGGCGAAGTTACCGTACCCTGTGACCGCTGTCTGGACCCTCTGGCGCTTTCGGTCAATGCCACAGAAACCATCAAGGTTAAAGACGCAAACCCCGAAGAATGCGATGATGCCGAAATCCTTTATCTTAATGCCGGATTACCTACCATAGACCTTTCTTGGCAGCTATACGAAATTATCGTCACGGCACTTCCTATGCAACGTATGCACCCTGAGGGCGAATGCAATCAGGATATGATAGGATACATCATCGGAACAGTTGACGAAACAGAGAATGAACAAGATGCGGATTAAACCGCTCATCTCCAACAGGAAGTTCAAATAATCCCTGCATCTCAAACATTAATTAATAAATAACGATTAAATAAAATGGCACATCCTAAAAGAAGACAATCCAAGACGAGAACTCTTAAACGTAGAACCCACGATAAGGCTATTGCTCCTACGTTAGCTATTTGCCCTAACTGCGGTGCATGGCACATTTACCACACAGTATGCCCCACTTGCGGCTACTATCGTGGTAAACTCGCTATCGAGAAGACTGTCGCTGAATAATCTTCGGCTAAATTAAGTCCGAACTTAAGTATATAGTTTAAGAGTTAAATAGCTCTTTGACGTTCCCCTATACTGTCTGCGTCTCATCCAGACAAAAGATGAACGCCATAAGATAGCTAACTCTTAAACTATTCTTTTTTATAGAAATCGCATACGATATGGCGGAACGAATCCTCAAACTCCGCTACAAACAAACTATTCCCCATGGAAAAAATCAATGCAGTCATTACTGGTGTAGGAGGTTATCTGCCCGAATACGTACTTAATAATGATGAACTGTCGCGCATGGTCGACACTAACGATGAGTGGATTATGTCGCGAATTGGCATCAAGGAACGCCGCATCCTGAATGAAGAAGGATTGGGTACAAGCTACATGGCCCGCAAGGCTGTTAAGCAACTGCTCGAGAAAACAGGCACCGATCCTCAGGAGGTAGAATGCGTTATTGTTGCCACGACTACACCCGACTATCACTTTCCATCAACAGCAAGCATCGTGGTAGGACGTTTGGGTATGAAAAATGCTTTTGCCATTGATATGCAAGCCGCATGCTGCGGTTTCCTCTTTGCCATGGATGCTGCCGCCGGCATGATTCAGAGCGGACGCTACAAAAAAATCGTAGTGTGCGGTGCCGACAAAATGTCTTCAATCGTTGATTATACCGATCGTGCAACATGCCCCATCTTTGGTGATGGCGCGGCAGCCGTATTGGTTGAACCATCTATTGACGATGAAGGATTAGGCTGGCAAGACAGCTACTTGCGTACAGATGGTAAAGGCCTTCCTTTCCTTTGTATGAAAGCTGGCGGTTCAGTTTGCAGCCCTTCTTATTTTACTATCGACCACCGCATGCACTACCTGCATCAGGAAGGTCGTACCGTATTTAAATTTGCTGTTACTAATATGAGCGATGCTTGTGCAACCATTGCTGAACGAAATGGTCTTAGCAAGGATAATATTGCCTACATCGTTCCTCATCAGGCCAATGTACGCATCATTGAGGCTGTTGCTCACCGCCTTGAAGTAAATATGGACAAGGTGATGATGAATATACAGCGTTATGGTAACACCTCGGCCGGAACACTCCCTCTTGCCCTTTGGGATTATGAACGTCAACTGAAAAAAGGCGACAACTTGATTCTTACAGCCTTTGGAGCTGGATTTACATGGGGTGCAGCCTATCTAAAATGGGGCTATACTGCCAAGTAATCTACCCGCCACACTTATACAGCCCCGGCACTGCAATAATAGATCCTTTAAAGCTGTATCAACCCTTATACAGTTCTAAAAATTACAGTGTCGGGGTATATCGTTCTCTGACCAATACCTTTCGCCAATTCTCCTAAAATGACTCAAGTGCATAAAGCTGGATTTGTCAACATCGTAGGCAATCCTAATGTCGGAAAGTCTACGCTCATGAATTTACTCATGGGCGAACGCATCTCCATTGCCACATTCAAAGCACAGACCACCCGCCATCGTATTATGGGTATTATAAATTCTGACGATGCTCAAATAGTATTTTCAGATACCCCTGGCGTGCTCAAGCCTAACTATAAACTTCAGGAAGAAATGCTAGCATTTTCAGTATCAGCACTTCAAGATGCCGATGTACTGCTATATGTTACCGATGTCGTTGAAAAACCCGACAAAAACAACGACTTCCTGGAAAAGGTTAAGAAAATGAATGTGCCAGTACTCCTGCTTATCAACAAAATAGACGTATCGAACCAAAAGGAACTCGAAACACTCGTCACACTTTGGAAGGAGTGTCTGCCCAAAGCCGAAATATTTCCAATCTCAGCTAAGGCAAAGTTTAACGTTGACAATGTATTAACGCGAATCAAAGAACTTTTGCCTGAATCGCCCCCTTATTTTGACAAAGATCAATGGACCGATAAACCCGCACGATTTTTTGTCACTGAAATTATCCGCGAAAAGATTCTTCTCTACTACGACAAAGAAATACCTTATGCTGTAGAAGTTGCAGTGGAGCAATTCAAAGAAAGCGATAAAAAAATTCATATAAACGCAGTCATCTACGTTGAACGCGACAGCCAAAAAGGCATCATAATAGGTCACAAAGGGATAGCTCTCAAAAAAGTGTCGAGCGAAGCACGCAAAACACTCGAAAAGTTCTTTGGTAAAACCATTTTCCTTGAAGTTTTTGTTAAGGTAGACAAAGACTGGCGTAGCAACACCAAGCGACTCGAAGCCTACGGATACAAACTCGACTAAAACAGCGTACCCCCACTTACCAGAGGGGAACTACCGGCAATACCACCGATATAAAGCGGGCTTCTTTACCTAGGCCGCATATTTCATTTACACCCTAATACATCAGACAAGTGTCCAAATTAGTAGCCATAGTTGGCCGACCTAATGTCGGCAAATCCACGCTCTTCAACCGCCTAACAGGAACACGCCAGGCCATTGTCAGCGACGAGGCCGGCACCACACGCGACCGCCAATACGGTAAATGCGAATGGGGAAACAAAGAATTCTCTATCGTAGATACCGGAGGATGGGTAGTAAACTCTGACGATATATTTGAAGGCGAAATTCGCAAACAAGTAGCGCTTGCAACCGAAGAAGCTGATCTCATTTTGTTTTTAGTAGACATCAAGAACGGCATTACAGACCTTGATGCCGAAGTAGCAGGCATCCTACGCAGAACCAAACTCCCCGTTATCTTATGCGCTAATAAAACCGATAATAACGAGGATCGCTATACAGCACCGGAATTCTACAAACTTGGATTGGGAGATCCATTTTGTATTTCGGCTATTACCGGAAGCGGAACCGGCGACCTGCTGGATCTCATTATTGAGAAACTTGGCAAAGACGATAACAATAACAATGAAGAAGAAAATATTCCTCGCTTTAGTGTTGTCGGACGTCCTAACGCCGGAAAAAGCAGCATTATCAATGCATTTCTTGGCGAAGACCGCAATATTGTAACTGACATTGCTGGTACAACCCGCGACAGCATCCTTACACGATACACTAAATTTGGATTCGATTTCTATCTTGTAGATACTGCCGGTATTCGCCGCAAGAACAAAGTAACTGAAGATTTGGAGTTCTACTCAGTGATGCGTGCCATCAGATCTATTGAGAATTCTGATGTATGCATTCTAATGATTGATGCAACACGCGGTATAGAGAGCCAAGACCTTAATATTGTACAAATCATTCAGAAGAACTTTAAAAGTATTGTTGTTGTTGTTAACAAGTGGGACTTGGTTGAAAATAAAACAAACGAGGCTATCCAGCACTTCGAAGATACCATTCGAAACCGCATGGCACCCTTTGTAGATTTTCCTATCATTTTTGCTTCCGCACTCACTAAACAACGCATATTCAAAGTTCTTGAAACTGCAAAGGAAGTTTACTTATCGCGTAAACGCAGAATACCTACTTCAAAACTCAATGAAGAGATGCTTCCGCTGATTGAAGCTTATCCCCCTCCCTCAATCAAAGGCAAGTATATTAAAATCAAATATTGTGCGCAGTTACCTAATACACAAATTCCATCATTTGTATTTTACGCCAATCTTCCGCAGTATGTTAAAGAGCCGTACCGCCGCTTTCTGGAGAACAAGATTCGTGAGCGCTGGAACTATACTGGTACACCTATAAACATATTTATCAGACAAAAATAGCATCGAATTTATCCGATAAATTAGATGCTAAAATTCTGATCCTCTTTCAAAGCAGGACCAAGACTGCAAAGCAATTTTTGTTGGAAACTTTCATACCTTTTCCAACTTGCTTTGCAGTCTTTTTTAATTTATATTCTATCTACCACTAACTATGCTTAAGATTCTCTACAAAGTTTCACTTTTTACACTTTGCACTATACTCACGACATCCTGTGGCAACTCATCTGAAGTACCCGAAAACGAAATACTCAATGATAGCATTGCCATAAACTACTATATGCTCCGTATAAACGGACAGTACAAAGATTACATCAAAGCTATGCAGTCGTGCGATGGAACTCCCCCCGCATATAAACAGCAAATGGAAACTTTACTCCGTCATCATCACCATACAATATTAAAGGATAAAAAAGGAATTTCATCCGTACGAGTAGCTCGAAAAGAACTCTATGACAGCCTACGTATGGCCAACGTATTTTTAGAAGTAACCTATAACGATAGTTCCCGAGAAGAAATTTTGTTTCCCCTTGTACGTATTGGAGACATTTGGCGAATTCGCTAAAGCATCATTGCTGCATTATTAGTGTAACTATATAAATACCCACTTAGTGACAACAACTAAGCACATTTGATAGGACACCGATAGGTATACACAACATTTTAAGTATATCCGAACTATTTAAGAAGTATTCTTGCATCTATCAGTTCTACACCTTCATGCTTATGACATGCTAAATATGAATGCAATAGCCTATAAAAAAGCATCTCCAACAACAAACACTGGCCATACAATAAAGATAAATCTCTTTTTTGCAAGCCTAAATAGGCATTCACTCAGCTGATTTTGCCCTAAATATATGCTATTGAGCATAATTTATGATTTATTTATACTTTTTCTTGCCTTATCATTTGGAAAGCCTCTACTTTTGTGTCGGTCATACGAAACAAAGGTATGGCAAACAACTCAATTATCAACCTAACAACTATTGATATCATGAAAACCGACCTTATCATGCAAGGCCTTGAGGCTAAGCATCCCGGCGAAGCCGAATACTTGCAGGCTGTCCGCGAAGTGCTTCTTTCTATCGAAGATGTATACAACCAGCACCCCGAATTTGAGCGTGCACGCATCATCGAACGCCTTGTAGAACCCGACCGCATCATCACTTTCCGTGTACCTTGGATGGACGATCAGGGCGAAATTCATGTAAACATCGGTTACCGCGTACAATTTAACAATGCCATAGGCCCGTACAAAGGCGGTATCCGTTTCCATCCCTCTGTAAACCTCAGCATTCTCAAGTTCCTCGGATTTGAGCAGATTTTTAAGAATGCACTCACAACATTGCCTATGGGCGGTGGTAAGGGTGGTTCTGACTTCTCTCCCCGTGGACGTAGTGATAATGAAATTATGCGTTTCTGCCAGGCCTTCATGACTGAACTTTGGCGTAACCTCGGCCCCGATCAGGATGTTCCCGCTGGTGATATCGGCGTTGGTGGCCGCGAAGTAGGCTATATGTTCGGTATGTACAAGAAACTCAGACGTGAGCACACTGGTACTATGACCGGTAAGGGCATGGAGTTTGGTGGTTCTATTCTCCGTCCTGAAGCTACTGGCTTTGGTGCACTTTATTTCGTAAAGCAAATGCTTGCTGACTACGATATGGACATTGCTGGCAAAACTGTTGCTGTTTCTGGTTTTGGTAATGTTGCTTGGGGTGCCGTTAAAAAAGCAACTGAAATGGGTGCTAAAGTAGTTACTCTCAGTGGACCTGACGGCTACATTTACGATCCCGAAGGCGTGTCTGGCGAAAAGATTGACTATATGCTTGAACTCCGCCTATCTGGTAACGATATCGTAGCTCCTTATGCAGAGAAATATCCCGAAGCTACTTTCTTTGCTAAGAAGAAACCTTGGGAGCAGGCTGTTGATATTGCACTGCCTTGTGCTACTCAGAACGAACTTAATCTTGAAGATGCCAAAATGCTCCACGCGAATGGTGTTAAGTTGGTTGCTGAAGTTAGCAACATGGGTTGCACAGCCGAAGCTGTTGACTTCTTCCTTGAGCACAAGATGCCCTTTGCTCCCGGTAAAGCCGTTAACTCTGGTGGCGTAGCTACTTCTGGTCTTGAAATGACTCAGAATGCAATGCACATCTCATGGACGGCTCAAGAAGTTGACGAGCGCCTGCATCACATCATGTCTGCTGTTCATGATCAGTGCGTTCGCTACGGACGTGAGGCTGATGGTACCATCAACTTTGTAAAGGGTGCTAACGTAGCTGGCTTCATGAAGGTTGCCCATGCTATGATGGCTCAAGGCTTGGTTTAATCCACATCCTTTAGAAAGTAGGATGCTCCTACATTCCTCTTTCCTACTCTAAACATGATTTTTCACTCTCTATGACCTTGGCTTACGTCTGGGACATAGAGAGTTTTTTATATATGAAGTCATCTAAACTAATGAATTCTTAACATTTTCTTAGGAGCAGAACGACAAAAACGATGTAGTTCCACGCTTCCCA
>CALCVT010000028.1 GCA_937906495.1 uncultured Prevotella sp. | reverse complement strand
GATCAACTAAAGCCTTTTTTATATCTAGGAATATGGGGTAGATGGGATGAATACACTGAAGTAAGAAATTTTGCCATACACTCACAGCCCGCCCCAGTTCACTGCATGGAGCGGGGTGTGAGTGTTTTTTTAAAAGGGTGTAAAACATACAACACCCTGATGGTTAAATTTTTACATCCCAGACATAGCAACCCTTTAAATGGTGCATTTTAGTTGTTTGTACAACTACCTTGCTGCGGAATGCTATCAGTATAACCGAAGGTACATGTTCTGCAGCTCAAACGAGAAGAACACCAAACCATATCCATATAGCTATTGAACAAACGGATAAAAAGTTCAGAAACAAATTGGTTTCAAAAGCAAGTAACTGGAATATACAACATAAACACCAGCATTTACAAGTTTGAAAAAACTTGTAAATGAAAAAGTGTCCTACACACTTAATTACAAAATATATTGTTTCAAAAAATACTGAGCATTGCCTTTATGCAACATACCACCATAACAAGCAATAAACCAAACTGCCTGTAACCTTGCACCAGGGGGTACGTAGCTACAGGCAGCCTTATACAAATGAACAAATGCCTTTGCAAAGAATTGTTACTCAAAGTTTTTCGAGCGCCTGCACAGTTATGACGCCTCGGGTATAAGTTAACAATCCGCGCTGGCACAAGAGCGACAGCATTTTCGATATACGCAAACGCGTGGTACCCAACTCCATGGCCAAATCCTCCATACGTATGTGCAACTGCTTGAGTCCGAAAGGACGCAGGCTACGGCGCTGCATGAACATGCAAAAGCGTTCTTCGACCGTAGTGCGGCGTGTTTGCCAAAGCAAACGTACGGTGTGCTGGGCCAGGGTACTGAGTGTGTTATAAAAGTTGATTTGAAACGCAGGATAGAGCGAGAGCAAACGGCACACGCTTTGTTTGCTTAACACTACTACTTGTGTTTCGGTCAAGGCCTTCACTGTATGAGAGTAACGGTTGTGCAAACCGAACAAGCACTCTGGCTGTACAATCCAGGGAGCTGCTATGTGCTCAACAAAACGATAGGTGTGGTCGGGACTATCGACTATAGTCTCGACCTCTCCACCTAAAATCATACATAGCGAATGGCTCTCGGCCGACTGACATACCAAGGTTTCGCCAGAGTCAAAGTTACGAAAGTCAAAAGGAATTTTTTCGACAATATCAAGAAAGTCTAAACGACTGAAACCCTGAAACAACGGCAGCAACAGCAAGCGGTTGGAAAAAGCATGGTCCATACAATCACACGTGTTGAGGTTTGAAAAACTACAAGCTATTTGCCTGCTTTAGGCATACGCACCTCTTTAGTAAGTAGGTTTCCTTGCTCATCGGTATATATAAGATAAGCTTTCAGTTGCTTTTGCGCATCGAGCACCTTGCAGGCCTCGTCAAGTCCCATCACCATAAAAGCTGTTGCATAAGCATCAGCAGTAGCACAATCGGGCGCTATAACTGTGGCTGAAAGCAGCGAGTGCTGCACAGGACGACCGGTTCTCGGATCGATAGTATGCGCATATTTCCGTCCTTCGTGCACATAGAAGTTACGGTAGTTTCCACTGGTAGCCAAAGCAGCATTTTCAAGACTTAACACCGTTTGAAACTGATTTTGTGCAGTACTGTCTGCGTTAGCTGTCGGACGACTAACTGCTATTTGCCAGGGATTTCCGTTAGGATTACGCCCCTTAGTAATAACCTCTCCTCCAATTTCGACCATGAAGTTGCGCACACCATGCTCGCGTAATACGCGTGCTACACGATCCACACCATAACCTTTGGCTATTGCTCCGCAGTCTACCATTACACGCGGATCGTTCTTTAAAAGCAAACTGTCGGCAGTAAGCCGTATGCGCTCATAGCCTATCAACTGTCGTATCGAGTCGATTTGTGCTTCGGTAGGAAAATTTCCTTTCTTAAAGCCAAAGCCCCATGCATTGACCAAGGGCATGACCGTAATGTCGAAAGCACCATTTGTTACACGGCTAATGGCTTGCGCCTTGTCTACAACCTCGTAAAGCATGGCGTCGGTACGTGTTGAAGCACCTGTGTTGATTTTAGACAAGGTACTGAGTTGGTTAAATACCGACAAACTGGCATCAACCTGCCTGAGTTCGGAGAGTATAGCACTATCGAGTGGCTGAGCCGACTCGTACTTTACCGTATAATAAGTACCAAAGATAGGGCCTTGAGCTGTGCGCAAGGTGGCCGTACCGCGATAGCATACAATCCAAACGGTGGCTGCAATTAAAGCCACCAAGAACAAAAAGCCCAAAATTCCGCGTCTGCAACTCATACGAGCTGCTGCCTGCATGGCACGCCGCCTACTCTGACGGGCTGCCGAACGGATTGCCCGCTCTGGATGGATTTTTTTTAAAATCATAAGGCTTAAGTTGCTAAGAGTATTTACAATTTGTGATAAAGACTTCGGACAGCCTTGGCATTACGGCCAGCAATGAGGCTGCCTGTTATCAGGCTAGATATCAAATATTACATTAAAGGTTCCACCTAATGCATGGGTATCGTTCTTGCCATAACCGGGCACATACCAAGGGCTACCTACAGCCGACTGACGGTTATGGATGCGCATGCGGTAACGGAAACTCCATCCTAAATGGAGTATGCCCCAAACCTTTGCCTCAAGCCCGAACACGGCTTCGGCCCAATGATTGGTGCCACGCAAACCATGATAGCTAAAGGGCTGCGAGGTTCCATATATAGGATCGCCGACAGCCGGACCGTCAAGATTGTATTTAAAAGTCGAAAAAGCATAACGTAAACCAACAAAAATGCGATTTCCACTTTTGCGGTTCTTCATGACATTATAGTCAAGCCCCACGCGATAGTAAGGAGCATGCACTTTATAGTGCACCTGGGTAGTTTCGTTCGTGTGATTGCTAACCCCCATGCCCAATTCGAATATTGGAAAATAACGGCCATAGAGGTTGAAACGCGCAGCAGCTTCGTATTGTCCATAAGGAGTAAATGCAGCCATCACTGCACCTGCAGCATCGGCCGACACACTAAATCCGGCAAATAGGGGCAAGTCTTGCTGGGCAGCCAATGCGGCAGCGGCCTCCTCTGGCGATGCATATTGCACACCTTGCACACGCTCGCGCTCTGCCTTTGGCTGCTCCGCCACACGCACATTGCCTTCAGCAACAACCTGTGCAGGGCTTTGCATGCTAAAACTACTTATCAGAAGTAGCACGAAGGAAGATACGAACGTTTTCAATGTCATCATAGTTTACTATAGAACGAACTAAAGATACGCTGTCTACGGTTAATGGCAGCATAGAGAGCGGATGCGAAGTTGCACGTACGGCTGCCAGCGCATGAAATACTACCACAGGACAATCGACCGACTCGAAATGCGGCTGCGGAGTATGTGTTACAAATAGGGTATCGGTTGCTGACTGTCCCTCTTTATTAGTCAGATGAAGCAGCAACGTATCCTGCGTGCCCGATTGCTTGAGCGGTAACAGAAAAGAACGGATGCCGCTTGCCTGATTGAGCAATACAGTATCACGCCCTGCGGGTGTAATGGTAAGCGAAGCGTTGTCTAGCTGGAGGGGCGTACGTGTTTCGCTTGCATAGAGGTTGCACTGCATGGCCACCACATTGTCGAGCGGACAATCAATATTGGAGCAACCCACTGCACTCCCCAAAAGCAGGGGGAACAGCAGGGCTGAGGGATTGAACTTCATCGATTGCAATTTAGATTAGTGACTGGCTGGGCTTAAATTTCGCGTTCAATTTGATAGTCATTGCGTCCGGCTGCATTGCGACTGATGAGTTCGCCCAAGAATCCGGCTACAAACAGTTGAGTTCCCAATATCATCATTGTTAAGGCTATATAAAAATAGGGAGTATCGGTAACCAGTGGAGCAGGCTCGTAGGAGTAAAGATGCACAAGTTTAACTGCTCCTACTACAATGCATGCAACAAAGCCTAGAAAGAACATGACGGAACCCAGAAATCCAAACACATGCATGGGTTTGAGCCCAAAACTATTGAGGAACCATAACGAAAGCAGGTCGAGGTAGCCATTGACAAATCGATTCAAACCACCGAATTTAGTTTTACCGAATTTGCGAGCCTGATGGTGTACTACCTTCTCGCCGATACGACCAAAACCTGCATTTTTGGCCAGATAGGGAATATAGCGATGCATCTCACCATATACTTCGATGTTCTTGACCACTTCATTACGGTAAGCCTTCAGTCCGCAATTAAAGTCGTGCAAATTATGAATACCACTCACCTTGCGCGCAGTAGCATTAAAGAGTTTTGTGGGGATCGTTTTTGACAGAGGGTCGTAGCGTTTCTGTTTATAACCCGATACCAGGTCGTATCCATCCTCTGTAATCATGCGGTAGAGTTCAGGAATTTCGTCGGGCGAATCCTGCAAGTCGGCATCCATAGTTATGACTACACGACCTGCAGCAGCGCGAAAACCGCAAAAGAGTGCCGGCGATTTGCCATAATTTCGGCGGAACTTGATGCCATGCACGGCAGAATCGGACGCAGCCAGTTCTTCTATTACCTCCCACGAACGGTCGGTGCTTCCGTCATTTACAAAGATTATTTCGTAGGTAAAGCCATGAGTTTTCATCACGCGCTTCATCCAGGCATAAAGTTCGGGCAGGCTCTCGTCCTCGTTATAAAGAGGCACGACAACCGAAATATCGTATTTGTATTCCATTGTCTGTTAGTTATTAGTTACTGAAGCCGCTACGACGGCATACGAGTCCGATAATCAAAGCCATTAGCGGCGAAAAGAACAACGACATATCTATCATCGAAAAGGCATAGTTGGCTGGTGGCTCGGTGCGCATGCGCTCAAACAAGTCCTGCACCGATTCAATACCAGGGGTATTGGTCTGCGCCAACACCATTTGCAACCCTGCATCGCCATACGTTGCCTTCACTGCTTTCTCAAATGCATCGAACAAGGCACCGTGATCGATAAACTGCAAGTACACAAAAACAGCTAATGCTACCCATATAGACGAATATATGCCTAACAAAAGCGAATGGAAGAAACCATTGAAAAAGCCAAAGGGCTGTGTAGGAGCTACAGCCCTACGACGATACCTAAAAGTAAGCAAAGCATTGATTACTGGCACTCCTAAAAGCAGCAGTACGAATAAAAGCGAAAATAACGGATAAGTGAACGAGCCGGCAAAGGCAGCCATACAAAAAATGCCATACAATCCTAACGCCACCCCATCGTGCATAGCGTTATTATTCAGAAATTTAAAATCAGTTTCCATAAATTCATCAGTTAAAGGCCCACTGCACCTACTGCTGTATCTTCAGTTCGTGCGGCCATCCAAACAAAAGGAACTTGTAAAAGCCCTCGCGACGGCCGCAAAGGTAGCAATTTATTTATTAAAACACAACATTCGCTTTACTCTGATTGCCTGCTTCCAACCAAGGCCACCTAAGCACATGCCTATAATAACCAAACGGGGTTGTTAACCAAAATCCAGCATGCTTACAATAAGGAGTAAACACACGCGTAACTATGCAATAAAAAATATGAGGCTGAGACCGCCCTATATATAATAAGGAGCAAACGTACAATCGGACACAAGATAAAATCTTTTGGTCATTCGTTTTGCTCTTCGCCTAGCATACACTAACTTTGCAGCGAATTGGCTATAAGGCCATCAGCGATATCATGATCTTTAAAAGAATAACCAGAAACTGGCACGTACCTCACGGACAAGAGCCAACCGATTTTGACAAACGCATTCTGAGTTTCCAAAACCGGGGAGAACTGGTGCCCACACGCAACCTCATAAAAAGCCCCGAACAAATAGAAGGCATCCGCCGCTCAGGTGCTATCAATACGGGTGTACTCGACCTTGTTGAGCGCGAAATACGTGCTGGCATGAGCACAAACGACATTGACAAACTGGTGTACGAATATACAACCGACCACGGAGCCATCCCTGCACCACTTAACTATGAAGGCTTTCCTAAGAGTGTTTGCACCAGCATCAACGAAGTGGTTTGCCATGGCATTCCCTCAGAATTTGAAATTCTCGAAGAGGGTGACATTATTAATGTAGACGTAAGCACCATTCTCGACGGCTACTACAGCGATGCCTCGCGCATGTTTATTATCGGTCAGACAACACCCGAAAAAGAAAAACTTGTGCGCGTTACCAAGGAATGCCTGACCATTGGAGCCGAAGCCGCCAAGCCCTGGGGCTTTGTCGGAGACATTGGCCGAGCAATAGAGAAGCACGCCAAGAAAAACGGATTCAGCGTGGTACGAGACCTTTGCGGACACGGAGTAGGACTCGAATTTCACGAAGACCCCGAGGTAAACCATTACAACACACGCCACAAAGGTATGCTTCTGGTACCCGGCATGGTCTTTACCATCGAACCCATGATTAATATGGGTGTAAAAGATGTGTTTATTGACGAAGAAGACGGATGGACCGTTGTAACCGAAGATGAATTGCCCTCTGCACAATGGGAACACACCTTTGTAATGACCGAAAACGGGCTGGATATTCTGACACATTAAACCTACGAAACATGACAACGATACTTGCCATTGAATCGAGTTGCGACGACACCTCAGCAGCCGTGCTGCGCGACGGGCTCCTGCTGAGCAACGTAACAGCCGGACAGGCTGTGCACGAAGCTTATGGCGGTGTAGTACCCGAACTAGCCTCACGTGCCCATCAACAAAACATTGTACCCGTAGTTGACCAAGCCCTCAAACAAGCAGGTGTAACCAAGGATGAACTCTCGGCTGTGGCCGTAACATTGGGCCCCGGACTGATGGGTTCACTCCTGGTAGGCGTTTCATTTGCCAAAGGCCTGGCCACGGCACTAGGCGTACCTCTCATCGAAGCCAACCACCTGCAAGGCCACATACTGGCCCATTTTCTGCAAACGCGCGAAAACGAACACCCCCTACCCCCCTATCCCTTTCTCTGCTTGCTCGTAAGCGGAGGCAATTCACAAATTGTAAAAGTCAACGCTTACAACCAACTCGAGATATTGGGACAAACCATTGACGATGCTGCAGGCGAAGCTATGGACAAATGTTCTAAAGTAATGGGATTTGGCTATCCGGGAGGACCTATTATCGACAGACTGGCACGACAAGGAAATCCGAATGCCTACACATTCAGTAAGCCTCACATTGCCGGACTTGATTATAGTTTTTCGGGACTGAAGACATCTTTTCTATACTTCCTTCGCGACCAAATAAAGGAAGACCCCGACTTTATTGAGCACCACAAAGAAGACCTCGCCGCATCGCTCGAAAAGACCATTGTAGACATTTTAATGAAGAAACTTGACTTAGCCGTCAAGCAAACAGGCATTAAACATGTAGCACTGGCCGGAGGCGTATCAGCCAATACCGGGCTGCGCAACGCCTTTAAGGAAAGAGCCGAAAAACAAGGATGGAACATCTATATCCCCCAATTCTCGTATACTACCGACAACGCTGCAATGATAGCCATCACAGGCTATTTTAAATATCTTGACAGCGAGTTTTGCCCCATTGACAAGCCCGCATACTCACGAACCATTCTGTAAAAACTGTCCCAATAAACCCTTACCCTCATGGATTTAGACCTGAAACTTGTAAGTAAAGAAATCAACGAAATTCTTTGGCGCGAATGCAAAACGCTCTCAACAGCCGAAAGCTGCACTGCCGGACGCATTGCCAGCGTTATCACTGCTGTTCCTGGCAGCTCTGCCTACTACAAAGGCGGCATCATCTGCTATGCCAATGAGGTAAAAGTAAATCTACTCGGTGTAGATGCCCAAACCATAGAAGAACAAACTCCCGTTTGCGAAGATGTAGTTAAACAAATGGTAGCCGGCTCCATCAAACTCTTTGGAACCGACTATGCTGTTGCCATTAGCGGATACGCCGGACCAGGTGGTCCCGACGGCGGCAAATCGGGCGTAATTGTCGGTACCATATGGATTGCTGTAGGCAGCAACGACAGAATTGTTACCCGCATGGTCGAAGAAGACAACGGCCGCGACAAGAACCTCTCATCGGCCACCTCGGTTGCCATGCACATGCTGATAGACTTTATTAAAGAAGACGAGGCTAACTCAAACGAACAATAACATAATCAATCGGCATAAACTTTTAGTGTGCGCCCACCTCCGGATTCTTCCGAAAGCGGGCGCACATTCATTATACACCCTGAACCCTACAACAAGCGGCAAATACCCAAACAAAACAGGGGGTTAAAATCATAATCACCCCACGTAAAAATTTCTACACCCCGATTTTTACTACAACTTTAGGGTATGAATAGGCATAAAAATGATTTTTTTGCTGATTATCGGATAAAAAAACGAGCAATACCTTGCTGATTCATAAATTATTTGTAATTTTGCACCCCGTAATGGAATGCTCAACGTGGCTGGTTAATATAAGAATACCACCCCAAGATTACGCAACAACAACTTCTGAAACCCCGCAACACGCACATAGTCATTCCACCTACCCCATTCAAACCCACGAAACAAAGCGAAAGCAATGTCTAAGATTTGTCAAATTACAGGAAAGAAAGCCATGGTTGGCAACAACGTTTCGCACTCGAAGCGCCGTACCAAGCGCACGTTTGACGTAAACTTGTTCACTAAGAAATTCTACTACGTTGAACAGGACTGCTGGATTAGCCTCCGCATCAGCGCCGCAGGCCTGCGCCTGATCAACAAAATTGGCTTGGACGCCGCACTGAGCAGCGCAGTAGCCAAGGGATATTGCGATTGGAAAAATATTAAGGTAATCGGATAAAACGTAGAATAAATGGCTGCAAAGAAAGCTAAAGGCAATCGCGTTCAGGTTATCCTTGAATGCACCGAAATGAAAGATAGTGGTATGCCCGGAACTTCGCGCTACATCACCACGAAGAACCGCAAAAACACTCCCGAGCGTTTGGAGTTGAAGAAATACAACCCCATCCTCCGTAGAATGACCATCCACAAAGAAATCAAATAAACCACAGTAAACCATGGCAAAGAAAACAGTCGCTACGCTCCAGGAAGGTAAAACCGACGGACGTTCCTACACCAAGGTAATCAAGATGGTGAAGAGCCCCAAGACCGGAGCTTACATTTTCGACGAACAGATGGTTCCCAACGAAGCTGTTAAAGACTTCTTCAAGAACTAATCTACACGAAGCATACTTATGCTCAAGGAACTGTAACTTGTTGAACAAGATACAGAAACCTCATAAAATCCAAACCGCTGCCCACTTACATAGTCGGGCAGCGGTTTTTGCGTCATAAATAGGCAATACGTCACATTTTTTGCGTAAGTTTGCAAAACAAACGCAGTGGCGCAGCCATATGGCCAAATAACAGCCACGAGCAGCATTCAATACCTGCATTCTATACTCAGACTCTTACATAACACATACACTTACAAATGGGCCTATTTAGCATTTTCTCGAAAAAGGAAAAAAAGGAAGTTCTCGACGCCGGACTTGAAAAGACCAAAACGAGTTTCTTCGGTAAACTGACACGCGCCATTGCCGGAAAGAGCAAAGTTGACGATGAAGTGCTCGACCGTCTGGAGGAAATCCTGATAACCTCGGATGTCGGAGCCGACACCACTGTCGACATCATACACCGCATTGAAGAACGCGTGGCCCGCGACAAATATGTCGGCACTGGCGAACTGCACAACATATTGAAAGAAGAAATAGCAGAACTCCTCACACAAAGCGGAAACGATGATGGCGAAGGCTTTAGCATTCCGCAAAACCGAAAACCCTACGTCATTATGGTTGTAGGTGTAAACGGAGTAGGTAAAACCACTACCATCGGAAAATTGGCTTATCAATTTAAAAAAGCCGGATTAAACGTAGTGCTCGGTGCAGCCGATACTTTTAGAGCAGCTGCTGTCGAGCAACTTGCCATTTGGAGCGAACGTGTTGGGGTACCCATTGTTAAACAACAAATGGGCAGCGATCCGGCCAGTGTAGCCTTCGACACAATCAGTTCGGCCAAAGCCAGCAATGCCGATGTGGTAATTATCGATACAGCAGGCCGACTGCACAACAAAGTTGGCCTAATGAACGAATTGACTAAAATTAAAAAAGTGATGCAAAAGGTTGTCGATACTGCCCCCGACGAAGTGCTGCTCGTACTCGATGGCAGTACCGGACAAAATGCCTATGAGCAGGCCAAACAGTTTATCAAGGCAACCGAAGTTACCTCGCTGGCTATAACCAAACTCGATGGCACAGCCAAGGGCGGTGTAGTTATTGGTATTTCGCATCAACTCAATGTTCCTGTCAAATACATTGGACTTGGCGAAAAAATGACTGACCTGCAACCCTTTAACCGCCGCGAATTTGTTGAGTCGCTCTTTGAAGGACAAAAACTTTAAGTTTACTACAGCACCAACAAGCTACCAACAACTCGCCTCGGCAGACTCTTGCCGAGAAGAATACTTTCTGTTTACTCAACTCAAACCACAACCACACCTTATATATATGCGTACCGTAGACTTCATCACCATGGGGTGCTCCAAAAATCTGGTAGACTCCGAACAACTGCTCAACCAATTTCAAGAGCACGGATTTCACGTCTATCACAACCCAGAAAAGATGCACGGCGATATTGCCGTCATCAATACTTGTGGTTTCATAGCCGATGCCAAGGAAGAGAGCATCAACATGATTCTTGAACTCTGCGAACTAAAGGAAGAGGGATTGCTTAACCATATTTACGTAATGGGGTGCCTATCCGAACGCTACCTGGAAGAATTGCGCACCGAGATTCCTCAAGTTGACAAATTCTACGGAAAATTCAACTGGAAAGAACTACTCAAAGAACTCAGCAGCGAATTTAATGAGGCTACACGCAACGAGCGTCTCATTACGACTCCCAAGCACTATGCTTACCTCAAAATATCTGAGGGCTGCAACCGTAAGTGTGCTTACTGCGCTATTCCTATTATTACAGGTGCGCACCAAAGCCGCCCGATGGAAGAAATTCTCGACGAGGTACGCGACTTGGTAAGCAAAGGCGTAAAAGAGTTTCAAGTAATTGCCCAAGAACTCACTTACTACGGCATTGACTTGTACCAAGAGCAAAAGTTGCCTGAACTAATTGAACGCATGGCCGAAATACCCGGTGTTGAATGGATAAGACTGCACTATGCCTATCCAACACACTTTCCCATGGACCTGCTGCGCGTGATACGCGAACATGATAACGTTTGCAACTACCTTGACATAGCCCTGCAACACATTTCGGACCACATGCTTGAGCGCATGAAACGGCACATCAGCAAAGACGAAACACTCGACCTTATTGCAACCATGCGCCGCGAAGTGCCCGGCATCTGCCTGCGCACCACCCTCATGGTTGGTTTCCCGGGCGAAACTGAGGACGACTTTAACGAACTGATGGACTTTGTACGCGAAGTACGCTTTGACCGCATGGGAGCTTTTGCCTATTGCGAAGAAGAAGGTACTTACGCAGCCCTTAACTACGAAGACAATATAGAAGAGGAGGTTAAACAGCAACGACTTGACCGGCTCATGATGTTGCAGGAAGGCATTGCAGCCGAACTCTCTGCCGAAAAAGTAGGCTCTGTTCAGCGCATTATCATAGACCGCCAGGAAGGCGATTACTACATTGGACGTACAGAAATGGACTCTCCCGAAGTGGACTGCGAAGTTCTCGTTAAGGCCGACAATGAGAAACCGCTAAAAATTGGCGATTTCTATACAGTAAAAATTTACAACAACGAAGAATTCGACCTCTATGGCCAATTGATTTAGGCTTATGAACAACAAAGACTTTATTAACGCGATGGCCACACACACGGACCTTCCGACCAAAACCATACAGAAGCTGACAACATCTATTATTAACCATTTAGCCGAAAAACTTGACGACGAAACAACCCTTTCTATTCAAGGATTTGGGAGTTTCGAAGTCAAAAAGAAAACAGAGCGCATCACGGTAAATCCCATATCAAAACAGCGCCGACTTATCCCACCCAAACTCGTTCTGACCTTCAAGCCAAGCACCGTGCTGAAGGAAAAAATGCAATAACTCTCTCCATGAAGAAGAAATTACTCCTACAGGATTTAGCAGAACTTCTCGCAACTAACGAGGAGATTGGCAAGAAAGAGGCTGACACCTTTGTTCGCGCCTTTTTCGATATCATTGAGCAAGGACTTCTTGAAGATAAATTTGTGAAAATCAAGGGATTGGGAACCTTTAAACTTGTGACCGTCAGCGAACGCGAAAGCGTAAACATTAACACCGGAGAACGCTTTCAGATTAACGGACACACTAAAGTTACCTTTACACCTGATGCCAGCATGAAAGAGTTGGTTAACCGACCTTTCGCTCATTTCGAAGCTGTAGACCTCAACGAAGATATCGACTTGGCCGAACTCGAAGAGTTTGATACTGCTACAGAAACTGACGATGCAGACGAAAGCCAGGAAGTGGATACTGCTACAGAAACTGACAATGCAGACGAAAGCCTGGAAGTGGATACTGCTACAGAAACTGACAATGCAGACGAAAGCCAGGAAGTGGATACTGCTACAGAAACTGACGATGCAGACGAAAGCCTGGAAGAACAACGACCAATAAATGAAACGATAAAGACCTTTCCTGATTCAGCGACCGAAACCACTTATGCTAAAACAGAGAATGTTTCTAATGAGCAAACAGATACTGCAGGACAAGAAATAGGAGTTTCAGCTTTTGAAAATAATCAAGTTTCAACAACAGAATCAGACAACAGTAGCATACTACCGGCAACTACTCACCAACCTTTGAACACAGGCGGGAGCATCGAAGATTATCAGCAGGAAAATCCAACTAAAGTTTCCTCCTCAACTGATATAGAAGAGGATACCGAAGTTATTGCAAGCAAACCGATGCCCATCAATGCAGCTGAAGAAAACGACTCTGAAACAACTACATCAACTGATAGCGACGAATCCCCAAATGGCATACAAGTTACAACTACAGTCTGCGTTGGTACTGAAAACGATACAAAGGATGAAGTTGCTGACAACCATACAGAAAATTTAAACACACACTTGCAACTGCAAGATTCGCCCCAACAATTGTCCGATTCAGACAATAATGAAGATGATATTGTGGTAACATCTCCTCAACATTTAACCACAAACAACATCACATCACATACTACACCCACCGCTACGAATAGCATTAAGTACGAATATACTGAGGTGCCTATGCCCCGTAAGCGCAACTGGTGGAAAATAAGCCTTATCAGCCTCTGTGCCCTTCTGATTATGTGCTGCTGTTACTTTGCCGGTTACTTCAGACTGCTTTGCCCTCCTTGTCAGTTTCCAATCCTCGAAGGGGTTTTTATACCTGCCAATATGCAACACTCACATAGTAGTGACAGCAAGCCGGAGCAGCCGGCTAACCACACTAAAAGCGATACTGCCCAACATCACAACCCAACATTGGCAGCACCGGCAACAATCCATCGCAAGGATATACAAGACGGAACAGCAGCTTCAACTACAGAACAAAAAGCATCCAGTACATCGAACGGAACATCTGCAGAGCCTTCAGCAAAAGACTCTGCAGACTCCGGCAAGAACAAACCCCACAAACACGTTGTGCGATCAGGCGATACATTGCTTAACATATCGCGCAGATATTATGGCAACGAAACTTACGTCAAAGCCATCATGAAACTTAATCATCTAAAGGATTCGAACAACATCAAAGTTGGTCTCGTTCTTAGATTACCCTAACTGCAGCAACCTCTTGTCTGCTCATATTTCATACATATTCTACAAAGCAAAACTTCCTTATTTCTATCACGAACACCAGTTACTGCATGTCGAATATGATATTTGCACAAACACTTTGCTGCACAAATGCCTCCCAAACAGCTTAAAGCATTGAAAAAAATCGACACTTGTTTCGGAAATATGAAAGAAATGGGTAACTTTGCAGTATGAATGAATTGTCACGACATATTGAATGCCTACTACTTAAACACGACTGCGTAATAGTGCCTGGCTTGGGCGGATTTATTGCACAGTATGTTCCTGCCCGGCGAGTAGAAGAGGAGAACCTTTTCTTACCGCCCTACCGAAGTGTTGGCTTCAATCAGCAACTCAGCGTTAACGATGGGTTGCTCGTGCAATCGTACATGCAAGCCTACGATACCAATTATCCCGAAAGCATCCGTATTATTGAAGATGGCGTAAGGCAACTCAAAGATACGCTTGAAAACGAAGGAGAATATGAAATTAAGGGTGTTGGCACCTTATCAATGAATATTGACGGCAGCTACAACTTCAGCCCTTGCCAAGCCGGTGTATTGTCGCCCGAACTCTATGGACTCGACTCACTGCTCATCTGCCACAATCATAGTGTTGACGCAAACAAGCCCCAAGAAACAGCTACAGCACCGTCCCAAAAGAAGATTAACGTTAAACGCACTGAACGCGAGTATACGATAAGCATTAATCGCGAAATTGTGTATTATGCCGCATCGGCCGTTGTTGCTGTTTTCTTCTATTTTTTGTGGGCCACCCCCGTACAAAACACCAAGCATGCCGATCTGCAAACAGCCTCTATGGTTTACAACATGCTCTTTGAACAACCCGAAGAAGTTACCGCCAACCAACAGCCTCATGCAGCTTCGCCAACACATTTAACTCCACAAGCTTCACAACTTAAAACTGACAAGTTGAATAAGGTCCAAACATCTTCTAAAGTCAATAAAGACCACGAAGATTTGGCTACTGTCAATCAAAGCCATCATACCAGCTATTCGCTTGTATTGGCAAGCGCTATTCCCAACAAGAATGCAACTCACTTGACAGAAAAACTAAAAAAACAAGGATATCCTGAAGCCAAGGTATATAAGGAAGGACAGTTTGTTCGTGTTATTTACGGAAACTACGAAAGCCGCACCACAGCACAAAAAGCCCTACACCGCATGCGCAAGAATAAAGCATTTGCCGATGCTTGGATTATTCAAATAAAATAGGAGGAATTAGGAAAGCACTCAGGCAGGTTCCTAATTCCTTTTTTATATTTACTGATAACACCTCTGCTATACTACAATGAAACGCATCCGCTGCCCCAAATGTGACGAGGCCATTCTCTTTGACGAAACTCAATATGAACCGGGACGAATTCTAGTATTTGAATGTCCGGAATGTCACAAACAATTCAAAATACGTATTCCGCAACCAAAAGTCGAGGCCGAAGAAACAGAAGACGAAGAAGAGGCTCCGATACTTGGCAAATTGGTTGTACTCGAAAATGCTTTCCACTTTAAACAAGAAATACCGCTTTACGAAGGAGAAAATATTGTTGGACGCCTTGTAAAAGGAAGCAAAGCTAATGCAGCTATCAAAACTGTAGATCCAAGCATGGATACAACACACTGCATTATTACTGCCACCTTGAAACGTGATGGCACCGCTAAATTTGTACTTCGCGATGCCCCATCCAATACCGGAACCTTTTTACAAAACGAGATTTTAGGCGATCGCGACCGTGTAATTATTACAGACGGAGACATTATTACCCTTGGCGCTACCACAGCGATTTTGCGCACCAGTGATTTAGATGAAGCCTGAAGAGGATATTGACAGCCTATATACAAGGCCTCAACGAAACATTACCCAAACACACTTCAATTTACCCCATAGCATGAAACGCCTTATAACCACCTACATATTCCTGTTACTGGTAGGAAGTTTTACCCACCTTTGTGCGCAGCCTGCTACACAGCTTCGGCCCTTTGAAGGGCATTTCTATTGCAAAGATACCGGTGTACATATCCACTTAAACCTGTATGAATCTAATCTTGAAGCACCGGGATTCAGTTTTTTAGGAAAGATGAACGGGTATATGAGTGGTGGAATCTATGGCACCTGGATGCTTATCAATCATGAAGTAAAGGGGAAAAAAGCGATGCTTCGCTTTAGCAATGATATAGGCTCCGACTCACAAGACATTGAGTTTATACAAACAACTGACACTACCTACACCTACCGCGCCATTAATGGTAATGTCATAAAACGAGCGGTAGGCCGAAAACTCGAAAAGGTAACAGCGAACATGGAGTTCCGACGCAAGTAATTGTAAGCAGAGCAGTCCGAAAATAGACGTATTAGCCCCTCATAGTGTTGAGCGTCCATTTTCAGGCAGCTCTGCTTTCTTTGAAAATACACACTGCACTCCCACAACCTAAACGCATTGCCAAAACCTGACCATGAAAACCAACAACATATTACACCGACTACTCCGCTCCATAGTAAATACCTACTTTCCGCGCTTTTGCTGCGTATGTGGCAAAAGACTCTACAGCGGCGAAGAACATACTTGCACCAACTGCCTGCTCAATTTACCTCGCACACACATTAACGGCACTAAAAATAACATCATCGAACGACTGCTTTGGGACGATGTAATATATACTCAACGTGCCAATAGCTTCATGTACTATTACCAAAAGTCACCCTACTGCAACATCTTTTTTCATTTTAAATACTACAATCACCCTCATATTGCCGTAGCCTACGGACGCATCATGGCAACCGAACTTCTTGAAACTGGTTTTTTCGATGGTATAGACTGTATGGTACCTATACCACTCGCCCGACAACGATTTCGCAAACGCGGCTACAACCAAAGCGAACGGCTGGCCGAAGGTATCCGCCAAATTACCGGTATCCCCATCGACACTCACTCTGTAATACGCTGTTCTAACAACGTATCGCAAACCCAACTCGCCGATACCGACCGTTGGAACAATGTGGAAGAAATCTTTCAGTTAGCGGATATGAATGCTTTGAAAAACAAACACATACTCATCGTCGATGATATGATTACAACCGGAAGTACCATCCGCTCATGTGCTCATGCCATTTTTCAAGCCGAAGGCGTAAAAGTCAGCGTTATCAGCCTGGGAACCTCACACCACAACCGACGTAAAGTGTTTGCAAATGAAATGATTCGAAAAGAAATGGAAGAAGAATAACCCCACTACTTCATAATTTGTCAAGTATAAACAGCCAGAGGTGTTAATATTATCAAGAAGCTCATTAAAAGACATACATTTATTAGTAAGGCATTAACGAAGCCCTTATCTTTGCCCATATGAAAAAGTCAACGATTTGGACCATAGCCATTGTGATTGGCATATCTTTCATCACACTGCTCTTCCTTCAGACTCGCTATCTGAAAGAAGTCATCAACATGCGCAAAGAGCAGTTTGACGAATCGGTAACACGAAGCCTCTCGCAAACAGCCCGAAACCTCGAGCTTAATGAAACCAAACAAGGACTGGAGGAGCAATTCAAAAACAAGATATCTGAAACTCACCTCAATCAAAAAACTGTTAGCAAACAAGCAATTCCCATAGCCTCAAATAAGCAATCGGCTCACTCTGCAAACATACCGGCAAACGTTTCGAAAGGCTTATTTTTGGATAATCTCGATGCCAATTCGGTAGACGAATCTGTACGCGACTCAGTGCGTAAACGTTATGTCAGTCAACGTGAACTACTCAATGAAGTTGTGTTTTCTATACTCTATAAGGCCAGCGACAAGCCTCTCTCCGAGCGTATAGACTTTAGAAAACTCGACAGCGACCTGCGAGCAGAACTTCGCAATAACGGCATTACCATTGACTACCACTTTTACGTTACAACCTCAGACGGACGCGAAATTTATAGATGCTCCGACTACGAGAACGATGACAATCAAAAGCCCTATCGTCAGGAACTTTATCCTAATGATCCCTCGGCTCAAAGCGGATTCCTTTACATCCACTTTCCCGAGATGCAAAAGTACATTTTTACAAGTGTACGTTTCATGATTCCAGCCATTTTCTTTACCTTGATGCTGCTCATCATCTTTATCTTCACCATCTACACCATCTTCCGCCAAAAGCGACTTACGGAGATTAAGAACGACTTCATCAACAACATGACTCATGAATTCAAGACACCTATATCGACAATTTCGCTGGCTGCTCAAATGCTCCGCGACCCCTCTGTCACTAAAAGCGAGGCTATGTTCAAGCACATTTCCGGTGTAATTGTTGACGAAACCAAGCGACTTAGGTTCCAAGTCGAAAAGGTATTGCAAATGTCCATGTTCGACCGCAAGGCTGCTACCTTCAAACGCAAAGAAGTTGACGCTAATCTGCTCATGCAAGATACAGTCAATACTTTCCGGCTCAAAGTTGAAGCGTCCGGTGGCTCGATTGTTTCAAACCTCGATGCTGACGATGCGTTAGTTTATGTCGACGAGATGCACTTTACGAACGTACTCTTCAATTTAATGGACAATGCAGTAAAATATAAGTCGCCCGACCGCGATTTACAAATGATTGTTTCAACGCGCAACGAATCAGGCCGCCTCATTGTTACGATTAAAGATAACGGAATCGGCATTAAACGTGACGACTTGAGAAAGATATTCGACAAATTCTACCGTGTGCATACAGGAAACCGACATGATGTTAAAGGCTTTGGCCTGGGGCTTGCATATGTTCACAACGTAGTAAAAGCTCTTGGAGGAACCATTCATGCCGAAAGCGATTATGGTAAAGGCACCAAATTCATTATCACGTTGCCGCTCATGTCGCAATCTTAAAAAGAAGGCAACACTAACGAACACTAACGATAACCTCTATAATTTAAACTAACAACAAATACATATAACTATGATTACTCCTGAAGAAAAAATGAGAATACTCCTCTGTGAGGATGATGAGAACCTGGGCATGTTGCTTCGCGAATACCTGCAAGCTAAAGGCTATGATACTGAACTTTGCCCCGATGGCGAAGCCGGTTACAAATCATTCACCCAAAACAAGTTCGACCTTTGTGTGCTCGACGTTATGATGCCCAAGAAGGACGGCTTCAGCCTGGCTCGCGACATTCGCCAAATTAACGAAGATACCCCCATCATCTTCTTGACTGCCAAGACTCTCAAAGACGATATTCTCGAAGGATTCCGCCTGGGTGCTGACGACTACTTGACCAAGCCCTTCTCAATGGAAGAACTTACCTTCCGTATCGAAGCCATCCTGCGTCGCGTACGCGGTAAAAAGAATCGTAACCGCACCCACTATAAGATTGGCTCATTCACTTTCGATACGCAAAAGCAAATTCTTTCGCGTGGCGACAAGCACACCAAGTTGACCACCAAAGAGAGCGAACTCCTCAGTCTGCTTTGTGCCCACGCCAACGAAATACTGCAGCGAGATTATGCACTGAAAACAATTTGGATTGACGACAACTACTTCAACGCTCGCTCCATGGACGTGTATATTACCAAGTTGCGCAAGCATATCAAGGACGACGAAAACGTTGAAATCATCAACATCCACGGCAAGGGCTATAAACTTATCACTCCTGATGCCGAAGTCTAAACAATTTCTGACACCAACAATACTTCGTTGAGTTGTCTTGATTAAACATACAGACTGCAGAAATCCAGTTGTCAAAACCTTTAAAAAGGTTACACAGCAGGATTTCTGCAGTTTTATTGTCTATTCTAGTGTTCTTACTGATGGTTAGACAACTCAAAGTTTTAGGAAGAATGCCCCGACATACTGCAAATAATTTTGTACATTTGCAACCGCATAAACTATCTATTCCCAAAATCAAGAATGAAAAGTAAACTCCTATTACTCCCACTGCTGCTCATTGCCATCAGTGCCATATTCCACTCTTGCGACGACGATGAAACTTATGCTGACAAGCGTAAACGCGAAAACAAACAAATCAATGCTTTCCTAAAATCTGGCGCACAAGTAAAGAACGAAGATACTGAAGACTACATTCTCAACATTCCTGGTAACATTAAGGTCATCAGTGAAAACGAATTTTATTCTAACGACAGCACAACAAACGTCAAGGATAACGAATACGTATACTTCAGCAATTCGGGAGTATATATGCAAATCGTAGACAAAGGAAGCGGCAAAAAATTGGCAGATGGCGAAACCTCTACCATCATTACCCGCTACACGGAGTTTAACATTGCTACTGACAGCATACAAACAAGCAATAAGGTGGCTGCACACGAGATGAAGCCCGACATTATGATGTGCTCCAACTCTTTGGGCAATTTTACAGCATCCTTTACCCAAGGAGTAATGATGGATACTTACGATTCGGCAGCTGTTCCGGCCGGATGGCTTATTCCACTCACATACATCAACCTTGGCCGCCTCGACTCTGCTACTGCTTCTTTAGCTCATGTTCGCCTTATAGTGCCCAGCGCACAAGGACAGGCTAATGCCTCGTCACTGGTTTACCCATGTTTCTACGAAATTACCTATCAACGCGGCAAATAAGCATTATCTTATAAACCAACTTTTTAAAGCAAAACACCTTCGCTTCGGCTGAATTTGCACGAAGTGAAGGTGTTTTGCTTTAAAAATATAACATCCATACACTACTGAACTTGAAAGTTTAGCAGTAAAACACTGCCCCAATTAAGGTGCTCTAATGCGGTTTAGTGTTGCCATATCGTCTGCTGTCCAAAATGAGCAAGCAGTGCATAGAATATCCGTC
>CALCVT010000027.1 GCA_937906495.1 uncultured Prevotella sp. | reverse complement strand
CACTTCGCTCGCCTTTCACTACCTTTCAATAAGGTAGGAGGCGGCTCGGAAGTGGGCAATCTTTGAAAGCAAGCTTTCAGATTTGCCACTTCGCTCGCCTTTCACTACCTTTCAATAAGGTAGGAGGCGGCTCGGAAGTGGCAATCTTTGAAAGCAAGCTTTCAGATTTGCCACTTCGCTCGCCTTTCACTACTTTTGCAACAACGTACTTTCTCACGGCCACTGACCACGGCCCAAGGCAATCCCAACTCCTATACGAAGATTAACGTATGAAACTCAGACTTTTACTTCTGGCACTGGCCTTTATGTTATTCAAGGTAGCCGCTGCCGACAACCAACCACAGTTTTCAACCGCGGGCTTTTACGAGTTGCCAAACTCGGGCCGAACAGTCCACTCCATGAACCCGGTCTGGCGATTCTACAAGGGCGCTGTCAAGGGGGCTGAAGCTGTCAATTTCGACGATAGCCAATGGCAAGTAGTTTCGCTACCCCACGGTTTGGAATACCTGCCCACCGAGGCCAGCGGCTGCATAAACTATCAAGGCGAGGCCTGGTATCGCAAGCACTTCACCCCGCAAGCCAACCTGAAAGGGCAAAAGTTATTTCTGCACTTTGAGGCCATCATGGGAAAAAGCAAGGTTTTTCTCAATGGTAAACTGCTGACCGAACACTACGGCGGCTACCTGCCGGTAGTGGTGGACGTAACTGACTTTATTAACTGGAACAACGACAATCTGCTGGCCGTTTGGACTGACAACAGCAACGACCCCACCTATCCTCCGGGCAAGGCACAGGAGATGCTAGACTTTAGCTACTTTGGGGGTATTTACCGCGACTGCTGGCTCGTTGCTCACCGCAATGTTTACATCACAGATCCTAATTTTGAAGGCGAAACGGCCGGCGGCGGACTTTTCGTAGCTTTCGACAAGGTGTCGGAAACCGCAGCTACCGTGCTCATACAAACGCAGATACGCAACGATAGTTCCAAACACTTTAGTGGGGTTGTTGAATATGAATTGCTGCAACCCGACGGCCAACGGGCGGCACTGGCCAATACGGCCATCCGGATACGTCCGGGGAAGGCGCTTACAACCAACCATCAAATCAAGCTCAAGGCTCCCCACCTTTGGAGTCCGGAGCAGCCCAACCTTTACAACCTCATGGTACGTGTACGCAACCCCAAAGGCGAGGTTATCGATGGTTACCGCCGGCGCATTGGTATCCGCGGCATTGAGTTTAAGGGCAAGGAGGGTTTCTGGCTCAACGGCAAACCCTACGAGCAACCGCTTATCGGCGCCAACCGCCATCAGGACTATGCCCTGGTGGGCAATGCCGTTTCAAACGGACTGCACTGGCGCGATGCCAAGAAATTGCGCGATGCCGGCATCAAGGTTATCCGCAACGCCCACTGTCCTCAGGACCCGGCCTTTATGGATGCTTGCGATGAACTCGGACTTTTTGTCATCATCAACACACCGGGCTGGCAGTTTTGGAATGAAGCTCCCGTTTTTGCCGAGCGCGTATACAACGACATCAGGCAGCTGGTTCGCCGCGACCGCGATCACCCTTGTGTATGGCTGTGGGAACCTATTTTGAACGAAACCTGGTATCCGGCCGACTTTGCTCAACGAACACAGAACATTGTTCATGAAGAATATCCTTATGCTTACTGCTACTCGGCATGCGACAGCAAAGCCCGCGGGCATGAAATCTACCCCGTACAGTTCTGCCACCCGGCAAATGCCGACGAGCAATGGGCACGGCAACCTGACAACCCCCAGACTACTTACTTTACCCGTGAATGGGGCGATAACGTAGATGACTGGAACTCGCACAATTCGCCCAGCCGCGTAGCCCGCAATTGGGGCGAACAGGCCATGCTGGTACAAGCACAACACTATGCTGACCCACCCTACCCCTACACCTCGTACAATGCACTCTACCGCACTTCAAGGCAACACGTCGGGGGATGCCTGTGGCATGCGTTCGACCATCAGCGTGGCTACCACCCCGACCCCTTCTACGGCGGACTCATGGATGTTTTCCGTCAACCAAAGTACTCCTACTACATGTTTCAGGCACAGCGAAACCCTCAACGCGAAGAAAAGCCCTTCGAAACAGGACCAATGGTGTACATTGCACACGAAATGACCCCATTCTCACCCAAAGACGTTACGGTTTACTCCAATTGCGACGAGGTACGCCTGACCTATAACAAGGGAGGCCACACGTGGACTTATACACGTCATGAAAAGGCTGAAGGGATGCCCTCGCCAATCATCGTATTCAAAGATGTGTACAACTTCATGACCGACAAGCAAATGTCAATGTATGAACAACGGCAGAACGATGTCTTTCTGCGCGCCGAAGGCCTCATCAACGGTCAAGTGGTAGCCACCCATGAGGTACGGCCGGCACGCCGCCCCGAAAAACTACTCCTTTGGGCTGACCACGAGGGCATGGCCCTCAAAGCCGACGGAGCTGACCTGATGACGGTGATTGCGGCAGTGGCCGACAAAAACGGAAATATCAAACGGCTGAACAATTATCAAATTCGGTTCGATATCGAAGGCGAAGGCCGCATCGTTGGCGATTCGGGCATTGGAGCCAATCCGGCTCCGGTAAAATGGGGTACGGCTCCGGTACTGATACAATCTACCACGCAAGCCGGAAAAATTCGGGTCATAGCCCATGTGTGGTGGAAAGGTGCACAGATGCCTACCGCCGCAGTTCTTGAACTCGAAAGCCAGCCGGCCGACCATCCGTTGATTTATAATCCGACCGAAGCGGCCCGAATTGGACAAACGGAAGCTGGAGCCGGAACCGTTACGAATGGTACCGACCCCCTTGACTTGAAAACGGAGCAAAACCGCAAAGCTGAAATGAACCGCAAACTTAAGGAGGTTGAAAAGCAGCAAACTGCTTTTGGCGAAAAAAACTAAGCCGGCCACAGCCCGCCTTCCTTCTGCACGATTGCAACAGGTAAAAGGCCGGCCACTTCTTGTAGCCCATCACAACGCCCGTTGTGCCACACCTTGTGGCCAGCGGGCGTTGCCTGTTGTTCATGCCGCGCTTACACTGGGGGCGGCTTTTACACTGCACCCAACCTCGCGCCACTTGATGCAGCTACGCTACGCGGGCTTTGTGCAAGTTGCCTTGGCAAAACAGCAGATAAATGTGCAAAATATCTGAGCACCCCCCAAAAACGTATTCTGAAAAATGCAGTTACTTGGAGTATTCACTGTAATTTTGCACCTGAAAACACCCAACTTATGTCGCACAACTTCAATCTGCTCCACCATGGCTGCAACCAAAGAACTTACTGCGGGCAATCCGCTTCCGCTCATCATTAAATTTGCCCTTCCCCTGCTTTTGGGCAACATGCTGCAACAAACTTACTCCATGGTAGATGCTGCCATTGTAGGCCGCGCACTCGGCATCAACGCCCTGGCTGCCGTGGGTGCAAGCACCTCGGTAGTTTTCCTTATTTTAGGCTTCTGCAACGGCTGTTGTGGCGGCTTTGCCATACCGATAGCCCAAAAATTCGGCGCGCGCGACTATACGCTCATGCACTCCTACATACACAATGCCTTTAAGCTGGCCTGGAGCATGAGCATCGTCCTGGCACTCGTCACCTCGGTGCTGTGCGGCTTTATTCTGCACATCATGCGCACCCCCGACATCATTTTTGATGGAGCTTATGCCTACCTGCTGGCCACCTTCATCGGCATTCCGGCCACCTTCTTCTACAACTTGCTTTCGTGCATCATCCGTGCGCTGGGCGACAGTAAAACGCCCTTTTGGTTTTTGCTGCTGGCCTCCGTTCTCAACATCGTACTCGACTTGCTGTTCATCCTGGTGTTTGGCTGGGGAGTAACCGGAGCTGCCGTAGCCACGGTGCTCTCGCAGGCAGTGAGTGCCTTGCTCTGCTACGTATATATGCAACACAAATATGCCATTCTGCGCTCCACACCGGCCGAACGCCGCTTCAACCCCCGTGCCGTACGCACCCTGCTGGGGGTGGGAGTGCCTATGGGCTTGCAGTTCAGCATTACGGCCATTGGCAGCATCATGCTGCAAAGTTCCAACAATGCCCTGGGCACCACCTGCGTAGCAGCCTTTACGGCGGCCATGCGCATTAAAATGTTTTTCCTCACACCGCTCGAGAGTCTGGGCATTGCCATGGCCACCTATGCCGGACAAAACTATGGCGCCGGCCTGCCCCGGCGCGTGTGGCTGGGGGTTAAGAGTTCGGCCCTTATCATGATGGGCTATGCCCTACTTATGAATTTGCTGCTCTGGACTCAGGGCGAGTCGTTTGCCTTGCTTTTCGTTGCAGCCAACGAGGTAGAGATTCTGCAAAAAACAGCCTTATTCCTGCACGTTTCGGTTAGTTTTTACCCCATCCTCGGACTGCTCTGCATTTTGCGCTACACCATTCAGGGCGTGGGCTACACCTCGCTGGCCATGCTCTCGGGCGTATCCGAAATGGTGGCCCGCATCGGGGTCAGCCTGATAGCCGTTCCGCTGTGGGGCTACACCGCCGTGTGCTTTGGCGACAGCACAGCCTGGGTTTTTGCCGTACTCTTCTTAGTACCGGCTTTCCACTACGTTTACCGCAAAATGACGGCAGCCCGTCCGGAACCTGCGGCCCATAGGGGCGTGTAATCTTTTGGCCGTCCCTTTTACTGAACTATCTTCCTACTGCTCCGCGAACCCGCAAGCCTCAACTGGCATCAGGCAATGGGCGGGGCAAGCCAGCCCGCCATTCATTGGCTTTATCTGTAGCCAATCAGCCGCAACCTGTTTTTCATTTACGGGTTGCGGCTGATAGTTTTTGTTCGCTTTATCAGGGCTTATGGGGCTCGTCTTCAGCAGCCTGTGCATAGCCTGCGTCCTCCGGCCCGGGTTCATAGGTTTTAGAGATAGCTTGCTGCCCTTGCGGCGGGAGCGTCACATCGTAGCCGGCCATTTCGAGTTCGGTGATGGCCGTACCGGTTGCATAGCCATACATGGCTATTACCACGCTGAGGGCAGCATCTACCTCTGCCTCCGAGGCGGTAGGCGAGATGTGCGACTCTGCATTGCGCCAGTCCTTTACGAGCATCAGGTAGCGATAGAGCGTCTGCATCCCATCTCCACTACTATACTTCAGGCTCCACAGGGCAGGGTGCGCATGGATTACATCCCTCCAGGTCACGCCCATACTTACGTTGTAAGGATCAACCTCTTCGTGGTGCTCCAGGTAATAGAGTTTTTTCAGATAGGCTTCGAACTTGGTTACCAGCAGGTTAAAGGCAATGAACTTTTCGACAATGTTGGGAGTCTTTACATAGAGGTTGGTCAGGGCTTGCCTAAGGTACATGCCCACGCCATCCAAAGAGGGGATGGAGGCGGTATCTATGATAAAAAAGATTCCCTGAATCACCTCGTCGAAACTGCGCATCTGCCCTTTGACCTGCTGCAAGGTCGTTGTCAGCACGGCTGTCAGTTTTGCAGTAATCAAGTCGGTATCGAATTGTTCGCCGGGCTCCGCGGGTTGTTGAGGCAGAGCCATTCCGACATTTTCCTTCAGCGCTTCGGCCTGTTCGGCCTCGTCGCGTCCCAGGTATTTGTTAATGAGGTGTATCCGGCTTTGAGGGTTCAGTATAAACTCACGCAACACTTTGTCCATCTTGGGCATCACCATGCGAGGCTTTATTTCCTTGCCTTCAACAAGCGAAAGGAAGTTGCGAGCCTTATCCGGATGAACGCTGGCCTTGAGCGTATCAAACTGGTTGTACGCATTGATGGTTTGCTCCACGGGTCCACGTTCAATAATGTTCCAAAGCAGTGCTGCATCCAGGTCGGTAGCCTCAGCCAGTGTAAGCATCAAGTAACGCAGTTCTTTTTGTTGGTACTGGGTGATGTAGTCCAAAAAGGTTTTACCGGGTTCCAGACGCAGGTCGCCGCTCTGAATATCGTGAATGATCACCAAGGCCGTACGCTGATCCTTGGCGGAA
>CALCVT010000026.1 GCA_937906495.1 uncultured Prevotella sp. | reverse complement strand
TGTTTTGGACTGCAAAGTTCTGAACAATGAAGATTTAATGAAATATGGGGTAGGTAGGATGGATACGATACTATAGTAGGCAAAGAAGGCCATGGATTAAGTCAAGGGCAAAAACAACGCATTCTTATTGCACGTGCCATCTACAAGGTTCCGGAATATTTGTTCTTTGATGAGGCAACCAACGCGCTTGACGCTCAGAACGAACGAATAATTGTTGAGAGACTACAAGAGTTTTATCAAGGGAGAACAGTAGTTGTTATTGCACATCGGTTAAGTACGGTCAAAAACACAGATCAAATTATCGTACTTGATGACGGAAAGATTGTGGAACATGGAAAACATGAAGAGCTCATTAATCTAAAAGGCTACTATTATCAATTAGTTAAAAATCAATTAGAACTAGGTAACTGAGACTACCGAAAAAAGAGAATACATATGAATAACAAGCGTAACATGATGGAACATCGTTCTAAAAAAAGAAAGAAACTATTTGGAAATATTCCTACTATTTTTCTGATTTGCTTAATAGGTTCAATAATAATCCTTTTAATCTCAGTACTCATTATATGCCTATTGATGCCACTTCCTTTTTAACACGAAACAAAATCATTGCCTTTGAAAAGATTTTCTCAAATTTTCAACCCATAACAAACAGTCAAAGGGCATCCCGTCCCCCCCGAAAAAGGAGTGCAGGATGCCCTTTACCCATACGACAAGACACTGAACGCCAAGCCGCTATTTGCCGCCACGCACCTCGCCCAAGAGGCGCTGAAGGCGCTGCAACACCTTAGGACGTTCTTTCGACACATCGTGCTGCTCGTAAGGCGACTCCGAGAGGTCGTACAACTGCGGCTGGGAACGATAGCCCGTTTCGATGCCGGGTGCCCAAGGCACCATTTCGGGTCCCTCGCTGGGTAGAATATACTTGTACCTTTGCGTACGGAGCGTGAGGCTGCGGTTCGAGGCCATGCTTACGGCATAGGCCCGAGGCTCTCGGCTCTGCCCCAACCATACTCGCTGCTGGTTTTGACTGTCGGGAGCATCGGTTGTACTCACGGGAATGCCGGCCAACGAAGCCAAGGTAGCCGGCACGTCGATTAACGAGGCCAAGGCATCAGACACTACTCCACGGGCTGCCCCTTCGGGCCAATACAGCACAAACGGGACCACCGATCCGCCTTCGTAGGCACTGTATTTAGCACCACGCAAAGGACCCGAAGGCAGGTGGCCTGCGGCTAATTCTACAGCGCGGTCGGCATAGCCATCGTCGAGCACAGGGCCGTTGTCGCTCGTAACAATGAGCAAGGTATTGCGGTCGAGCCCGCGGCTGTGCAGGGCCTGACTGAGCCGGCGCACACAGTCGTCGAACTGCAGAATGGCATCGCCGCGCAAGCCCATCGGACTTTTACCCTGAAAGCGTTCGTGAGGGTAACGGGGCACATGCACATCGTTGGTACACAGGTACATAAAGAAGGGATTGCGGCGGTTATTGTCGATGAAACGCAAGGCGTGGTTCAAAATATCGTCGGCTATATCCTCGTCGCGCCAAAGCGCCTTTCCGCCCCCTTTCATGTAGCCAATGCGCGAAATACCATTTACAATGGCTTGATTGTGTCCATGCGACGGGCGCAATTTGGTGAGCAGTTCGGGGTGCGTGCTTCCTGTAGGTTCGCCCTCAAAGGGGCGTTCGTAGCTCACAGCAATCGGTGCATCGGGGTCGTAGTTCGCTACCCGTCCGTTTTCGATATACACACAGGGCACGCGGTCGGCCGTGGCAGCCATGATGTAATGGTAGTCGAAGCCCAGGTCGGCTGGTGTGAGGTCGATGGTTCCGTTCCAGTCCTGCACCGAGGTACGGCTTCCCAGTCCCAGGTGCCACTTGCCGATGGCCGCCGTTGCATAACCGGCACGGTGCATGAGGTCGGCCACGGTGGACTGCCCCGGTTTGATAATCATGCCCGCATCGCCTGCAGCAACATCGGTACCCGTGCGACGGAAGGGATACTCGCCGGTAAGCATGCCATAGCGCGAAGGCGTTGAAGTTGCTGCACAGGCATGCATATTGGTCAGCCGCACCCCCCGGGCAGCCAAGCTATCGATAGCCGGGGTAGCAATACGGGTGGCCCCATAGCACGAAAGGTCGCCATACCCCAAGTCGTCGGCAACTAACACAATAATATTAGGGCGCTGCTGAGCCGCTGCTCCCATAGCAGTGATGGAAAGCAACGGAAATAACAACTGCTGCATCATAATGATAAAACGTATTAAGGAAAAAACGGGAACGATGCTGCATGCGGCAAAGCCCGCATCAAGCAAACATTTTGCTCCGAACACGTTTCCCGTTGTCGATACTTTTTGTTTGGTTCGTCAAATTCAGTGTTCCAAAAATACAAAATCCCCGCTGAGTAACCGTTCCCAAGCCAAGAAAAATAGTACCTTTGCGGTAATTTATTGCGTAAAGCATCACTGAACCCTCAAACTACGTTCCATTATGAGCACATTAGAAAAGATTTTTGCCGAAAAGCTGTTGAACGTTAAGGCTATCAAGTTGCAACCCGAAGCCCCCTTTACCTGGGCCAGCGGATGGAAGTCGCCCTTCTACTGCGACAATCGCAAGACCTTGGCCTTTCCGGCCCTGCGCAGTTTTGTCAAGTTGGAGCTGAGCCGCTTGATTGCTGAAAAATATCCTGAAGCCGAAGCCGTTGCCGGTGTGGCAACCGGTGCCATTGCACAAGGTGCCCTGGTGGCCGATGCTCTCGGACTGCCCTTTGCCTACGTACGCTCAAAACCCAAAGACCACGGCATGACCAACCTGATTGAAGGCGACCTGCAACCCGGCATGAAGGTGGTTGTGGTTGAAGACCTCATCTCAACCGGCGGTAGCAGCCTCAAGGCTGTCGAAGCACTCCGTCAGCACGGTTGCGAAGTTATTGGCATGGTTGCCAGCTATACCTATGGATTCCCCGTTGCCGAAGAGGCCTTCAAGGCTGCCCAAGTTGAACTGACTACACTCACCAACTACGAGGCGGTAGTTGAGGTGGCACTGCAAACCGGCTACATCAAGCAAGAACACGTAGCCATGTTGCACGACTGGCGCACCAATCCCAGCGAATGGGGTAAATAAACCCAAAACCGAAAGTTGAGAACCTTTGCCTTGAACCATCCGACAGGATTGCAGGCGGTTCTCAACTTTTTGCTTTACCCCCTGTCAATAAGGAGCAACACCCCTATACAACCCCTTATTTGCACAAATGCCAACAACACAAGCTTTATATATCATTGGTATGAACATCAAAAACTTTCGACTAAACCGACTGCTCAGCCTGACCCTGTGCATGCTGCTCACACTCGCTGCAGCTGCAGCAGGCAAAGCAAAATATGTTTTCTACTTTATTGGCGATGGCATGGGAGTGAACCAGGTGAACGGCACGCAAACCTATCTGGCTGCACTCGAAGGCCGCATCGGAATTGTTCCACTCTGCTTTACGCAATTTCCGTATGGTGCACTGGTTACTACCTATTCGGCAACCAACGGCGTGACCGACTCAGCTGCTGCCGGCACTGCACTTGCTACCGGACACAAAACAAAAAATGGTGCTCTGGGCGTGCTGGCCGACCAGCAAACCCCGGTTAACAGTGTGGCTGTGTGGGCACAGCAAGCCGGAGCAGCCGTGGGCATCAGCACCAGTGTGAGTGTTGACCACGCCACCCCGGCAGCCTTTTATGCCCATCAGGGAGCGCGCGGCTCGTATTATGCCATTGGACAAGACCTGGTTAAAGCCGGATTTGACTTTTACGCCGGATCGGACTTTATAAGCCCCAACAACCCGGACAACGCGGCTGCACCTTCGCTCTACACGCTATGCACAAAAGCCGGCTATACGCTGGCACGCGGATACAGCGACTTTACAAAAAATAGGGACAAAGCCCATAAACTGATATTACTCCAAACCGAAGCTGCCAGCCGCACAGACCGAAAGTCAATACCCTATGCCATTGACCGTAAACCGGGCGACTTGAGCCTGTCGCAGATAACCCGGGCAGGCATCAGCTTTTTGCAAAAACAGCAAAAGAAGGGCTTCTTCCTGATGGTTGAAGGCGGAAAAATAGACTGGGCCTGCCATGCCAACGATGCAGCTACAGCATTCAACGAAGTTATTGACATGGACCAAGCTATAAGCATTGCCTACGAATTTTACAAACAACACCCCGACGAAACGCTCATTGTAGTGACTGCCGACCACGAAACCGGCGGCATTGCCCTGGGCAAAGGCCCTTACGAACTGCACACGGAGGTGCTCAAACACCAACGCATGAGCACCGAGGCCTATGGCAAACACTTTCAGGAACTGCATAACCAATACGGCAACAAACTGACTTGGCAGCAGGTAGCAGACGACCTGAAACAGCACTGGGGACTGGACAGCAACGTAAAACTGACCGACCAGCAAAAAGAACGCTTGCAACAGGCCTACAACAACATCATGTCGGGAAACAGCAACGACAAAAAAACACTCTACGCCAAAGTGAACATACTGGCCGAAACCGCACGCGCAATCATGGCCGAATGTGCCTTGATAGGCTGGGAAAGCAACGGACACTCGAACGGCTACGTTCCGGTATTTGCCATCGGCGCAGGAGCCGAACAATTTAAAGGACAGATAGACAATACCCGCATCCCGCAAATCATAGCCGAGGCTGCCGGCTGGACTGCCCTATAAACTACACGCCTACAAAATGGTATGCAGCCCCGGTTCCAGGTCAGGAAACCGGGGCTTCCTTCAAACAGACAGGCCACCGGATGCCATAAATGGTTTTAAAACAGGCCATTTAGTTCCAAGCACCAAATAGCTAAACAGCCTTGTGGCACATCAATCTCCAAAATCTAAAACCCCATCTACCCCATGCGCAAATCGAATATGGAACTGCTACGCATTGTGGCCATGCTCCTGGTACTGGTGCTCCATGCTACCTTCGAAACTATGCACTACCCTAACTCCACGCTCGTAAGGGCCGAACCAGCCTCGTGGCTGGGCATTATTCTGACCGAACAGGCCAGCATTTGCTGCGTAGACGTGTTTGTACTCATTACCGGATGGTTTGGCACACACTTCAAACTGCAAAACATATTCCGGCTGCTCTTCCAGGTAGCCTTTATCAGCCTGAGCGTAACTGCAGGGGCAGCACTGCTGCAAGGCCAAATGCCCGGCACTCCGGTTCAAATCATACAATCAGTATTCGGCTACTGGTTTATCAACTCGTATTTGGTGATGTACCTGCTCTCGCCCGTACTCAACCGCTTTGTAGAACAGGAGGACGAAGCCGGACTGCGCCGCTACCTGCTGCTGTTTTTTACCCTTGCCATACCCGCCTCGTTTGCATTTTCCGACTTAAACCGTGGTTTTTCGGCCATCAGTTTTTGCGGTCTTTACCTGCTTGGACGTTACTTGCGCCTGCATCTGTCGCAACAGCTTGCAAGTTGGCACCGCCGCCGCTTTGTACTACTGTTTGCCTGCAACACCATTGGGTTTGGAGTGCTTTACTGGTTGTACTTTTGGCTCAAGCCCCTGCATTACCCCAACCCCACCTCGCTCATGACGGCCTACACCAATCCCTTTGTAATTGCCAACGCGGCCTGCCTCATACTCTACTTTGCCCGCCTCAACTTTAGCAACCGCTTGGTTAACTGGCTGGCTGCAGGCAGTTTGGCCGCCTACCTCACCCATCAGCAGGTATTTGCCCGCCCGGCCTACTTCGACCTTATCCGACACCTCGATGCAACCTGCAACACCCCCCTCTTTATACTGACTGCAGCAGGCAGCATCTTGATTATATTTATAATTTCGGCCCTGCTCGACCATATACGCAAACAGATTTGGGAACTGCTCAGCAACCGAAAAACAGCCAACAAAGGTTGAAGATACAGCCTCATCACAGCCGCAAAAGTGTTCTATATACGAGAAGTAATGGCCCATATATCGTATTTCGAAGGAATTTCTTCTTTAAAATTTGGCAAGATTGTAACAATTGCTGTACTTTTGCCTCGCAATCTTAAGTGGTGCGGGATTATCACTCACTCGTACCAAAATATTAACAACCTAAAAAAACAACTACAATGAAAAAGTTTCTTTTGACTTTAATGGTTGCAGTGTGTTCGCTAACCGCAAGTGCACAGGTTTACCTCGGTGGCGAAGTTGGCTTCTGGCGCAATTCAGATGACAATCACACAAATTTCACGCTTAAGCCCCAGATTGGCTACGAACTTTCTAACAAATGGGCTCTCGGTATGTCAATTGGCTTTACGCACGACTACTATGGCTCAGGCGAATGGGATGGCGAAACCCTCCACAAGGTAAAAATCAACAGTTTCTCGATTGATCCTTACGCACGTTGGAGCTATGCCAAGTTTGGCCCCGTTAAACTCTTCCTCGACCTTGGTTTCGGCATCAGCGCTGCCAAAGCAAAATCTTCGGTAAAGGGTTATGAATATGACGACGATGCCCTCGTTAGCTGGCGCATTGGTGTATCTCCCGGTGTTAGCGTAGGTTTGGCTAAGAATCTCGACTTTGTTGCACACGCCGGTTTCCTCGGCTACCGCGAGTCTGACCACGGCTACGGCCCCTACGGCGAGCACGGATTTGGCTTTGAGTTGAGCGGCTACGATCTCAACTTCGGTCTTATCTACAAGTTCTAAACTAATTGATGCCAATAGGCATTTCCTCTTTTTTCAATAAAAGAATCATTTCTATAAAACCGGCAAACCTACAACATAGGCTTGCCGGTTTTTTAAGTTTTATTATTCCTAAATTCCGCTGCAAATTTATTTTTTTATGTTGCTGTCAGATAAACATGTTTAACTGGCAATTCGGTGTGATTTCATACATTGACAAGCCCCAACTACATGGGGACGGAAAACAGCCTGCAAAAACTGGTCAATGTATATGTGCAACCCTTGGCCTTGTATCAGCACACCTTCTCGCAAAGCTGGAATGCAACCGTTTATGCCAGTGCTCCTGTTCAGATTTATAAGATAAACAACAGTAAAAGGCGCAGCAAGGCTTATATTAACGGCGGATTTTCGGTCAATGGCTGGATAGGGCGCGCAAGCATGCACTCATGTCGTCGTTAGATATTTGGCAAAGCCAAATTTCGCCTTCGAACTACAACACCGTGGTCCGGCAGGACAATGAACTGGAAGGAAGTAAAGGCAATTCGCACCTCAAAACCGTTCAGCATACATCCTTTAAGGTGGCCTATACGTGGATGCCCTGCTATCAGTTTTCGCTCAATGCGTCGGTTTACTGGGAAGCCATTCTCAAAGACATTGTACCCTATTGGCATGAGCAGGACGGCCTGATGGTTAACGAAAAATCAATAGCGGGGACTCCCACCCGCTTTACTTCAACCTCATCCCTTCGACCAATCTGTTCAACGGCAAGTTGCTCTTGTCGGCCAAGATTTCGTATTGCCGCGAGTGGCACTCCGGTTTGCACCATCTAAAGTTGGGCTATTGGGGCATCTATCCTTCGGCTACCTATAACGTCACCAACAACTTTTCGGTATTCGCCGCCTATGCCCAAAGTTTTGGTGACCGTGGATACATGCGCGGTGGTTCTTATCTGAGCCGTTTCAGCAGCAACCTAAGGGCTGGCGCCCAATATTTCTGGAAAGACCTGTATATCAGTTTGCAAGTCAATTCCGTACTGCGCAAAAATGGTTGGGTAAAAAATTGGATGGACATACCCAACTACCGCGACTACCGCTATGTGAACCGTCCGGGCGACGGGCGCTACGTAATGCTCTCGGTAAGCTATAACCTGAACTTCGGGCGCAGATTAAAAGTTCCGTGTTTTAGGGTTAAATAATTGGTGATCTTGATAT
>CALCVT010000025.1 GCA_937906495.1 uncultured Prevotella sp. | reverse complement strand
CTTCAATGATGTTCTTGTTTTCATTATGCTTGATTATTTGTATCTGAACACTATTCTTCCTTTCGAAAGGTCGTACGGACTCATTTCTACTTTTACCTTATCTCCGGGAAGGATTTTAATATAATGCATACGCATCTTTCCAGAGATGTGAGCTGTAATTTCGTGTCCGTTTTCTAATTCCACACGGAACATGGCATTGCTCAATGCCTCAACGATTGTCCCGTCTTGTTCGATAGCAGCTTCTTTTGCCATACTAATGCTTTTGTCTTTCTATGTTTTCGATTTCTGCAAATGACGACAGAATGTCAGCCTTGCCGTTATGAATGGCTATAGTATGCTCGAAGTGTGCTGCGGGTTTACCATCACGGGTAACTACCCCCCAGCGATCAGGCAACATTGCCAACTCTGGACTACCCAAAGTAATCATTGGTTCTATTGCAATACATAGACCATTTTTGAGTTGCTTACCTGTACCTTGCCTACCATAGTTAGGGACTTGCGGGTCTTCGTGCATTTCGTGACCTATGCCATGCCCGACAAATTCACGAACAACACCATAACCATGTAATTCGCAATGCTGCTGCACTGCATAGCCTATATCACCAATACGATGGCCTACGATAGCCTGCTCTATTCCTTTGTATAATGATTCTTTGGTTACCCGCAGAAGTTCTTTAACATCGGGAGCAACTTCGCCTACACTGAATGTGTAGCAGGAATCACCGCAAAAACCTTCAATAAAGGTTCCACAGTCAACAGAAACAACATCTCCTTCCTGCAAAGGCTCATCGTTAGGGATACCATGCACCACAACATTATTGACTGAGGTGCAAATGGATGCGGGAAACGGCCCTCCGTACGGATTGGGAAAACCTTTAAAAGTAGGTTCTGCACCGTGATCCCGTATAAATTGTTCAGCCAAAGTATCCAACTGGCGGGTCGTGACACCCGGCTCAACAATTTTTGCTATTTCAGTGAGCGTTGCGCTTACCAACAAGTTGGCTTTACGCAACAGCTCAATTTCGTCATCTGTCTTCAGATAAATCATTCAGACTAAAAATTAATAGGCAGCTACCTTCGTTGAACGTGTGCGGACATGTCCTGCATTAAGCAGTCCGTCGTAGTGACGTACCAGCAAGTGGCTTTCAATCTGTTGTAGCGTGTCCAGTACTACACCGACAAGAATCAATAACGATGTTCCTCCAAAGAACTGGGCGAACTCTTGCTTCACACCAAAAAGACCTGCAAAAGCGGGCATAATGGCGATAAGAGCAATAAAGAGCGAACCCGGAAGAATCAATCGCGACATAATTTCGTCTAAATAGTCAGCTGTGGGCTTACCAGGTTTAATACCCGGAATAAAACCATTATTACGCTTCATATCCTCAGCCATCTGAACTGGGTTCAAAGTAATAGCCGTATAGAAGTAAGTAAATGCTACAATCAGAAGTACGAACACTGCGTTATACAGGATGCTCGTATGATCCTGAAACTGGTTAAGGATCCAACTTCCTCCATTCTTAGAGAAAGTCTGTGCCAATACCAGAGGAATGAACATGATAGCCTGTGCAAAGATGATAGGCATCACATTAGCGGCAAAAAGTTTGAGGGGGATATACTGACGTGCACCTCCTACAGCGCGGTTACCTTCAACACGCTTTGCATACTGTACAGGAACCTTTCGTGTAGCCTTAACCAAAAGAATGGCAAGTGCCATAACAAAAAGGAGTGCGATAATCTCGAAGAGGAACTTAACCAATCCACCACCTTCGGCACCGCTCAATGCAGTAACAAACTCTTGACCAAACGCAACTGGCATACGTGCAATAATACCTATCATAATGATAAGTGATACACCATTACCGATGCCTTTATCTGTGATACGTTCGCCCAACCACAGGACAAACATGCTACCTGCCGCAAGGATAATCGTAGACGAGAACATAAACCAGAATCCATCGCCGACCAGAAATGCTCCTGAACCAGCAGTCTGGGCTTTCAGGTTAATCAGATACGTCGGGGCCTGGAAGAGCAGAATTGCTATTGTCAGCCAACGCGTATACTGGTTGATTTTTCTACGACCACTCTCACCTTCACGCTGCATCTTTTGGAAATAAGGAACAGCGATGGCGAGGAGTTGGATGACAATCGATGCGGAAATGTAGGGCATGATTCCCAACGCAAAAATAGAAGCGTTAGAGAATGCACCACCCGAGAACATGTTCAGCAAGGACATCAAACCTTCGCTCGTTTGCTCCTGAAGCTTTGCAAGGCTTCCGGGATCAATACCGGGGAGCACGATAAACGAGCCGAAGCGGTATATAGCAACAAAGAGGAGGGTAATGAGGATTCGAGTTCTCAAATCCTCAATTCTCCAAATGTTCTTGATGGTCTCGATTATTTTTTTCATCGAAGTAGAGTAGATTAGATTTTTGTAGCCGTACCACCGAGCGCCGTAATGGCAGCTTCAGCGGTCTTGGAGAATGCATGAGCCTCTACAGCCAACTTGACTGTGAGTTCACCATTACCAAGAATCTTCACCAACTGGTTCTTTGAGATGTAACCAGCTTCAGTAAGTTCGGCAATACCGATTTTCTCAAGTCCCTTCTCTTGAGCAAGAGTCTGGAGAGTTGAGAGGTTGATAGCCTTATACTCTACGCGGTTGATATTCTTAAAACCAAACTTGGGAAGACGACGCTGCAAAGGCATCTGACCACCTTCGAAACCAATTTTCTTGCTA
>CALCVT010000024.1 GCA_937906495.1 uncultured Prevotella sp. | reverse complement strand
AAGATACAAAAATCTCCCATTTTATATTTTCTCAATAAGTTTAGATGACTTCATCATTAAATGCCTGCTTGAACAAATGTACACGCGCAAAGAAGTTAGGGATGGAAGTACCCATTTTGTGCGGGGCAGTAGTTGTATCAATTGTACTTGCCATTGTTCCATCTATAAAATTCGATGGCTGCCAATTCTGCAAAGCAACTTTGGCTGTATTTTCATGTATTCTGAAAATCATAGTATATCTGTTTTTAGCGTGGAGGTTATCCGATGGAACTGAAACTTGCTTGCATCACATCGCGCAGGTTCTTAAAGAAAGCGCATTCCGAAGTATCATTGCCCATATGCTTCAACCCTTCGTTTAATTTGGTATCAATATAATCGTCCTTAAAGGGATTGAATTTTCCAAATCCCATTTCAATGGGGTTTTCGCCTTTAAATACAAACATCGAACGACAGTCTGACTTAGTATCCATGCGGAAGAACTTGAGACTGCGCGCTCCATTATGCGACTCGAGTTCTGTTACCCACGGACAGAAACCCCAATTGTTCTTATAATTGCCATCGGTGTGAAGGGGCAGGAAATTGTTTACGCACTCATAGATGCCCTGATATTTTTTGGTATTCAAATTATAACCCTTCGGACCAAAATAGGCCTTGCTCTCACCCACCTGGTTGCGGGCACCGTGTATACGGTCGTTGTAATACTTCATTGCCATGGCAAACTCATGCAAACGCTTGAGGAACATGAACTTCGAGCCGTTATCAAAATGACTGTAGGTCAAGTTTATTTCTTCATCCGCCGCATTCAAACCATATTCATAAGCAGTACTGGTGTTAAGTAAGGCATCGGATTTAAGCATAAAATCAATGACCGCCGTTGCAGCCACAAATTCAATGGTCTGGGCGGGATTGATCTGGGCGGTTCCTCCTTCGGCATAGTTCGGATTGTCACGCTTGGTATCGCCTACATAATAAAGCGCTTTGAGGTATTCGTTCAAGTTGTTTGCATAATACTCCAGAGCGTCTTTTGCTTTGCTGTTAAAGCTATTTGCATCAATGGCGCCGCCAGTATTTGTCAGGTTGAAATAAGGCAGCACAACCACCGCTCCCAGTTTGGCAGTATTCAGTAGTGGCGCAGTGGAGTTATGGATAGCCCTTACCAACTCGGGAAAGCCCGAAGACCCCGTACCGCCAAAGATGGAACTGACGATAAACACGCGGTCGTTTGTTCCGATGTTGCTTTCCATCCGCTTGAAAGCCTCGTTATTTCTGATGCTATGGAATACCACACTGCCAATATTGGGATTGCCTTTAAAACCAACCGTTAAGTCCAAATTTAACTCGGCATCCGGATTACTATTTACCGCATCGAGTTTCTCCGGCGAATCGTCATAAAGGCAACGCATCAAATCGGCTGTTACACGGGTATCCGGATTATTGTTCAGAGCATCGAACCCTAACGACTCGGCAAAGGTCAGTGACTTTCCTGCCGGCCCGAAATACATTTTGTAGTCTTCACAATGATCAGGTTTTCCACCTTTACCTACATCCCAGAGCGAAGTGATACGCGTCATGAAGTAATGATTGTCATAGACTGTGGTGCCACCTGCCGGATAAAGTTGCGTATTGATTAAATGATATTGCTTCAGGGCATCTACCGCACGGTTCAAATCGCCGTTGCCCAAGTCAAAGTCGATGATAACGGGCACAACCTCGATGGTACTGTTCAAGCCATCGATGCCCGAGGCCAAGAGCATGGTTAACGAACGCACCACACGCGCACCGGTACCACCAATGGCCAATAAGTAAAGTTTGCTGTTATTTTCCATAGAATTTTGTAATAAAATATTCGAAATGCTTTGAACAATCAGATGGGAATATTCTTGCCGTGGATGGTCAGGTTGTTAATGGCCCGCACCTTGGTAAGTGCTGTAACAATCAGGAAGAAAAGTAGCGTATACAAAGCATTGACTGCAGCTACTTCACGAATAACCTGGATGCTCTCGTCACCCTGGTCTGAATTGCCTTTAAGTTCGTCTTTCAAAGAAACAAGCTCTGCATCAACTGCATTACGCAATTCTCCTTCTTCCGGATTATCATCCAGTTTGACCTGATTAACGGCATATACAGTCTTATAAAAGCCAGAACTATCAGCCTCACTTCCACTATCGGTTCCTAACACCATCGTGGGAGTTACAAAAAAAGTAAACGCTACACTCACTACCAAAAACAACAACCACGACCACCAGTTGGCAAACTTGATTGAGAGGTTGCAGCATACAAAATAAAAAATGGCTGCTACACCAACACCGATGCCTAAAGCGCATAAAAAGACTTGGGTCAGCACATCGGTATGCACAAAATAAGCTTCGAAATACTCAATGTAGTCGCCTTCGGTCAGTGCCTTGCTAAGCGAAGGCAACCAGTTGTAAAGTGATTGAAACATAATTATAAAGATTTAATGAGATAAATAATTCTGTTAGTTCATTTTTCCTGACTTTAGCTTCCGATTTTTGCAAGCGGAATGTCGCCATGCTTTACTGGATAATTATTTCGGTGAGTTTAAAGTCGTTGACGTAACCATCGGGATTCAAGCCTGTAAGTCCATCCATAAAATAGCTGAAATTAAAGGTTGTACTTGGACTGTAGTTTGCTTTATCATCATCTGTTGAACTGATGGCAATCCAATTTGGCAACGCATAGTCAAGTACAAAACGGAAAGAAGTATTTGATGCTGTAGCTTTAGACAATGTATAAACTAATGTTTGGTTATTATCAACTACCTCCATGGGGCAACTCTTGGAATCCAGATTACGGTACTCTCCTTTATTACGCTTATACTGCAAATGTCCGTTTTGGCTGAGATAAACTTTTGTCCGCATAAAAACTGGTAGCTTATGAAGCGAAATATGCAATTTCACATGCTCTATATCTTGTCCTCGCTTAAAGCGGAAGCGACGGTCTTTTACTTTCTCCAATTCGCTCGAATTCATGGAGAGTTGATAAGGCATTCTGACATCGCCGAAGGTTACGTTGTTCTCAGCAAAGAGTGTGGCCTTACTGCCGGTTATTCCATTTTGAGGTGCAACATACTTATCCACATATTCCTTTACCAAGTGGGCATTGCCAATGGCAATTACATAAAGCGGACGGTTGACCTCGTTCAACTCAAACTTTTCATTATCATACCGATAATAAATGCCATTGAAAGGAACGTGATACTGTGCCACATTGATGGCTACACCTTTGGCCCTGCTCAGAATGCCCCGGATTTCGTTGGACATCGCCACACGCTCGGTTTTGTTGTATGCCGCATCACTTTTTATCTGCTGGTAGTTACCGCTCATGATGCCATCGGTAATCAAGAACACGAGTTTATCGGGTGCCGGCTGTTTTCCCGGCTTTTTGCTTGCACACGCAACCGCATCCTCAATCATCTTGGCAAGGTTGGACTCCTGCTCCCAACGGATGCTTTGGGGACTATCGTTTGCCTTGATTTCAAGACGCTCTTTAAAGTTGGCATATTTTTCGACCGGCTGCAACTTCAGTCCATACAAACCCACGCCCGAACAACTTTTTGAACGGACATTCATACAAAGTGCCGACACGATGCCCTTGAACTGACCGCTCTTTTGTGTGTTGACATAGCCTTTCATACTACCCGAGCCATCCAGCCAAACTTCGGTTACAGACTGCGATAAAGTAGCTGGGGGTACTACTACTGTATCAGAACCAGGTTTAATATTAGGATCGCTAGGATTGCTATCACATCCGTTACAACTCCCATTCAATAGCATGATCCCGCCTGTAAGGACTATCAAGAAAAGCAGGGAAAGAAGAGTTTTTAATTTCGAACTACTCATAGATTCAAACTTCTTATATTTTTTACTGACATTATTTCACAAACTGTAACTCGCCATATTTTGAGTATTCATGCATGGCCGCTACAACGCACAGAGGCTATAGGCCACAAGGCCCAAACGCTGCCAGGGATGGCTGGATTATTTTTGCTCCACCCAAATATAAACTTTGTGGGCTGAGCTGTTTAAATCGATGATCGTGGCTACACCGCTTTGGTGCGCAGTGACACGGTTTTCGTTCACCGAGGCTATTTCAAGGTCGGTCGAAAGCCAAACGCAAGGCGACTGGTCTGCGTTATTGAGGGGAGTAAGGAAGATGGAGGTTCCGACTTGCATTTTCAGTTTGCGCGTGCCTGCAACATCTATTTGCTGCCCGTCGGTTACATACTCATATCCCGTCAGGTCCAGATTAATTATTTGCGAATGGTCTTCGTCGCAAGCACTGAAGACGAGGCTCAAGCAAGCAACTAATGATAACAGAAGATTTTTGATTTTCATAAAAAATAGTAAAGATGGTTATATTGTTAATCGTTTCTAGGGCCAGGCAATCATTCAAGAAATGCACACATACATTCTGACGCATTGAACTTCCTTACTTGTTGAGGAGTAAAACACTTTTGTGCGTTGACCTGAACGCGGGGTAGCTGATTATTTGCTTTACGCTTCATTGAACCGAACCAATACCCCTGCACGGAAAAGAATGTGTATGGCTTCAGTTTAGTATTAAAACTATAGGATACTTCCGAACGCTATTACGAACGGAAAACTGAAGGGTGCTTGAATAAACGTTTTTCAGTTTCAAGAATGTACTATGTGTTTTGCATCTTTATAAAGTTCCATACCACACGCGCCATCAACAATTGTAAGATGATGGCTGCTACGCGTTGTTTTTGTAAAAAACGGGCAGACTACACAAATCGCCGAATTGTAGTTTCAGGCTGATTTTCAATACTAAAATAATTATATCCTCTGTTCGCAAAAGGATATTCCTTGGGGACACCCCATTGTGTGAGCACGCTTTCCGTGTCCCAGACTTTGGGGGTAGCACCAAAGGTAAATTTGATGCCTCCAAGGCTTTTCAGCCTTTCGAAATTACCACATTAGACAATGCTGGTATGTTTTTTCTATCTCTCCAGGAAAGCTTTTTACATACCTACTTTCCTGCAATGTTTCATTTTAAAGTATTGATTCTTTAAAATGGCCGGTTTTACGAATGGCTATCGTTTATTTATACAACCAGATACTACACATATTGCTTATGCACTTGCTATACAACAATGTGGCTGGTCATTACGCAGCAAAGATACAAAGAATTAAGAATTAGCCACATTTTTAAAAGAAAAAATATGGCTAATTCTTTGCTCGTCGGTAAACTATGCAATTAAGACATGTGTCTGCTTACCTTTTCAAGAGCATGCGGAGGGGGTACAACTCCGGCCTTTCTGCGGGCGGGCAGCCCATACCCCACCCGCTCTTTGCGTCGACCTGCCATCAGCCTGTGCAAGGAGCGCACCAACTGGTAGCTGTAGCGGGCGTTGTACAAGAGGGGGGGGGGGAATCCGAATTCAAGAGGGCCCGGACTATCCGGTAAAAGCCACGTTCTTGCCGTCACAATTGATCCGAACGGCATCGGCAAGATAGCTATGGAAGTTAGGGTTGGACACCACGTGACAATAGGCGGCACCGGAATGGGGAAAGTTGCTGAAGTAGGGATGGTGCGTCAGATAGAGCGCTACAGTCTTTACTTCCGACGACTTGCACACGCGGTTATAATAAGATACAATGGTGTTAATGGTGCGCGATAATACCTTGAAGGCGTTACGCCCGTCTTTCAGCGTTAACACAGCGACTACGCAGGTGCTCGACCGTCGGCGGGGCTGATACGAAGATGCGTAACCGGCTGAATCGTTGTCAGCCAACTGGGGCGATGCTGCTGCCGGGGTTGCCGCTGGCGACGCGGCAGAGCGATGCGAAATAACTATATGGCGGCCATACTCGCGGTTTATCCGTTGCATGTGGCTGCGAAAAATATGTCCGTGAGGGGCATTGTCGTGCAATGCAAATACACCGATGTAATAGTGTATCATTTCGTGTATCAATGTGTCTTCTACCTCATGCTCCGGAAGGTCGGTACTCACACTGATGCGGATGCAGAAGTCGGAATGGGTTACAGTGCCATCGGGAGCTGTACGCCGGGAATAGACACAAAGTCCGCGATAGGTCCTGGCATGGCTCAGAACGATACGCGGACGGGACATCCGGCCTTCAAAAAACAAGTGGTTAAACTCATCGAACTTACGTTCCAGATAAGGGATGGTCGGTTTCATCAAAACGAGGTTGGGGCTGATGGTATCTCAGCTGTTACATGAATCAAAATCCTGTTTACCGTATTGCAGAACAGGATTAAAAAGGCATTAGGCTATCGCTAAGAGTTCGATTTCGAAAATGAGGGTGGAACCTCCGGGAATGCCGGGCTGCGAAAACTTGCCATAGCCCATCGCTGCAGGCAAATAGATTTCCCATTTGTCGCCCACACACATTTGCTGCAAGGCTACAATCCAGCCGCCGATGAGTTCGTTCAGGCGGAAGGCTGGCGGGGTACCGCCCAAACTGCTGTCGAACTTTTTACCATTGATGGTACGTCCGGTATAGTGTACGGTAACGATGCTGCGGGGTGTGGGATGACGTCCGTCGTTCTGACCCTGACGGATTACTTTGTAATAAATGCCTTGTGCAAGAGGCTTTACGCCCTCTTCCTTGGCCTTTTCGTTGAGCCAGGCCGTGTTGGCCTGCATGTAGTCGCGCTTGTTCATTGGGAGTGGATTGATTAGGTGGTGGCAAACATAGAATGACTGAAACGAGGAGCGGGCCACCAGTGTCCGCTCCTCGAATAAAAATCTGTTTTCCACCCTTCGGACAAGAAGAAGGGGGATTTTTTACAAGTGTTGCAACGCTTTGGCGCGGGCAGTCTATTCACCCTTGAGCACCTTGTACACACGCTGCTGCAACTGCGGTGTGGGTACGCCCGGCGTTTGCAGGAAGGCCAGTACGAAGTTTTCGGCCAAAATTTCCTCGGGATGAATGATGTAGTTGGTATTTTTTCCTACGCGCTCAAAAAAGTCTTCCACATCTTCCATACCATATACCAGCACCTTACCGTTGGCATCGCATTTAGGACGAAGTTGGGCATCGTAAGGAACAAAGGCTACTTTGACATATTCAAAAAAGCGTCCGCCGGTGTAGGGGCGGTCGGCATAAAGATACATGGCGCAGTTTTCGGTACGGCCCTTGATGGTAAAGGGTCCGTAGCTGTCGTAGGCACCGATGTCGGGGTTGGAAATGCGGGTTTTAAGTAGTTCGGCAGGATATTCCAGTCCGCCGCGCACCAATGTAAAGCCCAGTGCGGCATAAAGTCGCTCTTTATACTCCAGGCTGTTACGTGTGAGCACGTGCGAAAGTTCGTGCAACAGCAAGTCGCGGCGTGCCTCGGGCTTCATACGGGTGCAAATCTGGTCGGTCAGTGCAATCCAGTTGGCCTGGGTATAGCCGGCGGCATCGCCTTCGTCCTTCATGGTTGTTTTTACCAGTACCACCTCGTGGGGCAAAGGCAAGCGGTAGCCCTGGGTGCGGACGAGCTGGTTGATGGCATACATGTCGCGCAGGATGGTTTGCTGTTCCTCGGGAGTCCAGGCACGCACTTCGGCCTGCTTGTAAGCCAAAAGTTCGGCGCGGGTGCCTTTAGGATTCTTCAAGCGCGACACGATGTCGAACTCGCTCCATCCGCGGGTATAAACATCGTCGGCTCCCATAAGCTGACGGCCCTCGGCCTCGGTGGCAAAGCGGAAACGAACGGTGTCGGCATACTCTGCCGTTACATGAGCCCATGCTGCAAGGGGCAGCAGCAACAGGGCTGCTATCATACTCAATGTTTTGTTCATAGCTGTAAAGATGAATGGGTTTTATGCTATATAAAAGTGATATTTGCTATTGGACAAGTTTGTAATGAAGGCTACGCGCCTCGCATCCGTCAGGCCTGGCGCGATACGACCGATCCGCTCGCCTGGTGAGTAGCCAGCACCAAAACCTCGGCCACCTGCACATGGGCCGGTGCCGAAGCGGCATAAAGCGCCACATCGCCTATATCCTCGCCCGTCAGGGGTTTGATGCCGCGATACACGCCGGCTGCACGCGCCTCATCGCCGTGAAAGCGGGTCACGCTGAAGTTCGTTTCAACCAGTCCGGGCTTGATATTGGTAACGCGCACGGCGGTGTCGGCCACATCAATACGCAGGCCGTCGGTCAGCGCTTTAACGGCTGCCTTGGTGGCGCAGTACACATTGCCACAGGCATAGGCTGCATCGCCTGCCACGCTGCCAATGTTAATAACGTGTCCGCGGTTGCGTGCCACCATGCCGGGCACAACGCAGCGCGTAACGTAGAGCAGGCCTTTGATGTTGGTATCAATCATGGTTTCCCAATCATCGAGGTTGCCCTCGTGTTCCTTGTCGAGCCCGAGTGCCAGTCCGGCATTATTGATGAGCACATCGGGCTCAGCCCAGCGGCCCTCGAGGCTGTCAACAGCCTGGCGGGTATGTTCAAAGCTGCGCACATCAAAGCAGAGCAGTTGCACGGCAGCTCCCAGTTGTTCGGCCTCAGCAGCCGTTTCGCGGAGTTTTTCTTCGTTGCGTCCGGTCAGGACGAGGTCGTAGCCGGCCTGAGCAAACTTCAGAGCGCAGCCTTTGCCTATGCCGCTGGTAGCTCCGGTAATCATTGCAATTTTACGTTCCATGGTTATGGGTTGATTTTTCGGTTAATGGCTATATATGGGATGCCGGTACAGGCCGTTTGGGGCAAGCCTTGCACAAGCACGGCCCAAAATTACCAAATTGTCAGCACACGCGCTCCGTTCTTCGGCATTTTTTAGCTCTTCGGGCAGTAAATGGTTTCACATTCTGTTAACAGAACGATGACTAGAGCCTTGTTAAGGTAACAGGGCGCTGCAGGTGGGAGGTTCGGAAAATGGGTGATAAAGGCTTTGAGCAGCTACAGCTATGAGGAGTTTCTGAACAAGAAGTAAACCGAACAGTCTTGTAAACTTTGGCAAACTCGCTCAATTTTTCTACTTTTGCGGATGTAAGTATGTGCACGTTTCATTGGTGGGATAATAATTATGGCTGTAACAGAGGATAGAAAATATACCAAAGAATATGTTTACAAGCTTTTAGAAAGCATCAAAGGTAAAACATTAGGTGAGGTTGACAAATCTCATGAATTTGCACGAACTGAAAAAAGTTCGAAGATTACCGGTATTGCAGGCATGGTGATTGAACAGTCTGTTTTTGGCTACGCCAAGGACAGTGACCAGGAATGTGATATTGAAATTGAAGGAATGCTCACTGAATTAAAAACAACAGGAGTACGTATTCCCAAGTCGGACCTCAACAAAGTTAAAGACAAACATGGCGCTATCTACAACCAATATCTTGGAGCAAAAGAGGGTATCAGTATAACGGGAGTTACCTTTGAACCTACCATACAACTTGACTTCCAGACATCTCACTTTTGGGAAAAATCGCAACGGCTGCTTATTGTCTTCTACGAATATAAATCCTATGAAGTTGTTCCTGCAGCCGACTACGCTTCGTTCCCAATCGTAGATTACTGCTATAACTCTTTTTCACCGGACGAACAGGAAAAATTACGCAACGATTGGGAAGTGGTTCGCGACTATTTGAACGATATTTACCACCGCTACCCTGATGCTGCCCAACGCAACGAACAATTAGTTGGGTTTACGCACCGGCTCCGACCCAACTTATTACTCATCGAATTGGTTCCGGGTTTTAAGAAACGTGCAAGCGGCTCTTACCAAAAGCCGCGCTACCGCCTGAAACAATCGTTTGTAGACTACATCGTGCGTGGCCACTTTAACAAACACCGCGATGAGTACGAAATCAAACTTAAAGAATCGTTCAGCAGTTTCAAGCAATTGGAAATGCGTTGCCACACGTTATCGCAAAAATATGCAAGCAAAACACTGACCGAACTAAAACAACAGCTAAACATTGATGCCGACATCAAAACAAAAGACTTTACTGCTCTATGCGTACTCAAAATGTTTGATGCCAACTGTACGAAACTTAACCAAATAGCCGACTTTAATAAGGCTGGAATCATTGCCAAGACTATCACGACCAACGCGCAAGGAGGCCGGACGGAGGACATGAAACTCAAACGAATAAACTTTGAGGAATGGGCCGACCGAGACGTAGATTTTGAAGACTCAGAAATTTACACATACTTCTGTGAATATAGTTTGCTATGCCCAATCTTTTGCGAACATGACTGCAATGACCACACTCAAACTACCTTTGAAGGCTTTAAACGCTTCAGCTTTGAGGAGTCGTTCATCGAGAACGAAGTTAAAAGAACATGGGAGGACTCTCGCAAACTTATTCACCGGAATGAACTGGTATGGGAATATAAATACGACAAACAAGGAAACAAATGCCTTAACAAAAGTGGTTCATACATCGGTGCTCCAAACTTTCCGAAATCGTCAGAATATATTGTATTCTTTCGCGGAGGGTCTACCGACTCTAGCGAAAAGTACAAAACCGAAGTAGTCAATGGTATTCATATGCTTCCGCAATTCTTTTGGCTGAAAGGAAGCTACATCGTCAACAAACTAAAAGAAATATCCTTTTTATAATACGCTATGCCGACAACAAACGAAAATATCATCAAAGTAGTCGAACTATTTGCCGGTGTCGGCGGTTTCCGCATTGGTTTGGAAGCTGCTTCGGATGCCTACCAAACAATATGGAACAACCAATGGGAACCTTCAACCACACGTCAGGATGCCTCACTGGTTTACAGGGCACGTTTCGGTTCCAAAGGACATTGCAACCTCGACATAAATACAGTCCCTACCACAGCCATTCCCGATCATGATCTTTTAGTTGGCGGATTTCCTTGTCAAGACTATTCCGTTGCTGCCAGTCTGAGCCGATCGGGGGGCATAGAAGGTAAAAAAGGCGTACTGTGGTGGCAAATCTATCGCATCTTGAAAGAAAAAGGAGAAGCAAGTCCCAATTATTTGTTTTTCGAAAACGTGGACCGCTTGTTAGGCTCACCGGCCAAACAGCGCGGCCGTGACTTTGCCATCATTCTTGCTTCACTTGCTGACTTAGGATATACTGTTGAGTGGCGTATAATCAACGCTGCAGACTATGGTATGCCTCAGCGCCGACGCCGCACATATATTCTTGGATATAAAGAAACATCAACGATATCGAAAAAGATTGAGAACTTAGAAAACTGGATGCTATACGATGGTGTAATGGCCAAGGCATTTCCATTTACTAAGAAAGAGAAAAACGTTTCGATTTTCAATATAGAAGGTAGCATCCAAGACGTTTCAAACGAATTCAACAAACATGGTAAAACAAGTCCGTTCGGATCTGCCGGAATCATGTGCCAACGACAAACATATACGGTCAATACGATTGCAAAATACGATGGACCTACAATGACTTTGGGAAACTGTCTGGTAGACGAGTCACTCATTTCGAACGAATTCTTTATTTCTGATTGTGATTTGCCTAAATGGCAATACGAGAAGGGAGCCAAGAAAATAGAACGTACTACCAAGGAGGGCTATAGCTACCTGTTTTCAGAAGGAGGCATGGCTTTTCCCGACTTTCCCGATAAGCCATCGCGTACAATTATCACTGGCGAAGGAGGAACTGCAGCTTCGCGCTTCAAACATGTGGTACTAACTCCTTCAGGTCGCTACCGCCGCCTCATCCCCTTGGAATTGGAACGTCTGAATATGTTTCCGGATAATCATACACTTCATGCCGAAGTGAGCGATGGCCGAAGAGCATTCCTAATGGGCAATGCCTTAATTTGTGGAATCGTAGAGTTGATAGGCCAAAGCCTTTACCGATTTATTTTTGAGAAAGAACCTGTATCATCGCGTCCAATTGATATGCAACGCGATTGTCAGCCCAAGCTTTGTCTTGATTTGTTTGATGGTATGGAGGATTTAAAAATCAACATCCCCAAAAAACAATTTAAATTAGAAGCAACCAAAAGTCTGCTTATAGGCTTTGTCAAAGAAGACAACAATAATTACTTCTTAGATGGCGGACAACGAAAAATTTACTATACAGGAAAAACTAAATCCTTTCCATCAACAATTGCCTTAAATAAACTCTACTACTTTATGCCCTACATCAAAGGGCGCGGTGTCCGAGATCTTTATCTTATACGTAGAGCACGCATTGGCAATAAAGCGGAAATCAAGCCCGAAAGCCAAGATAAAGACCCACGATTGGTTTTTGAATTAGAATTCTTACAAAGTCTGTCGCAATATCAAGCTGTTAAACTAAACATCTTCAATACCTACAGAGATACCGTTTTAGGAAGTATTTGGAACTTAGACTCCCCCACTCCCTAACTCCGGCCTTCTGAAAAATGGAGAGTCGGATGCGAAGCGAAGCAAAGGGGGAAATGGCTTGCCTTACTTTCGTTTTTGTAACTTCAAAAAATCTGGACAGAATGCTGGACTTTTAACTGCGCACAACCACCTTTATGAAATAAGGAAAGAAGGGATTTTGCGCCCATTATCTCCATCTGCAACGAGGGGAAGGGAACTGTGCTGCGAATAAGGCAAACTGTTGTGCTGAAAAGTGAAAGGAAAAAACTTGGGCTGACTCCCTGCATCGAAGGAGTCAGCCCGTCATTATAATTGACATGAAAAAAACCGGCAGCATACAATGCTGCAAAAGTCCGGCGTGAGGCTCGGGTTTAGCGAGCTACCTTGCGGCTCTTCTGCGTACCATCCTTGTATACATCGGTACGGATGTAGATGCCCTTGGTGGGCTTCTCCACACGGCGACCGTCAAGACTGGTATAATACGAGCGTACGATGGGTTTAGCCACACCAGCCTCGCGGATATCGGTAGCCGAGTAGTTTACACGCTCCGACACATAAGTCTGGTCGGCAAAGTGGTATACACTCTCTACACCCACCATTTCATAGTCTGGCTCAAAAATATAAACTACCTGCTCGTTGTCGTAAATTACAAAGTCGTAGTTATCAATATACCGATAGGGTATCTCAGTTGTTTCAGAAGGGAGTTTTACATAAACACTGGGCGTAAAGGTGTAAAGTTCGTTGTCAAAATACACCCTAAAGAATAATTTATCTTCGGTAAGCGACTGGCCGTTGACGTCGAAGGGAGCCTGCGTAAAACGGAGCACCTCACCCACAATCTCCTCGACACGCACGTTTTCGGGCTTAACCGGTGCTGCAATACCGTAGTCATCGTCGGCTGCCTGCACAGTTGGGGATGTTGGAGCTGATACAAGAGAGGCTGTTGAAGCTTGAGCTACTTGGGGCATAGTTCCTGCCATAAAGGCAACAATCGCTGTGGTAAAAAACTTCTTCATAAATACCAGGTTTTAAAGGGTTTGTGTTTGCCGCCTGCCCAACGCCTTATCTAATATTCGTTGACAAAACGCCTTGCAGGGCCTGCTATCATCTCGACTTTGCAAATATAGACATTACTTTTGCAAAAACAAAGAAATATCGAACTTTTATATTTTTATTTTCACAAAAATGTTTCTTCATGCTTATTATGCACCCTTTTTAGCAACAAACAGACGAGCCAACAAACCAAAGCACTGCATAAATCAAATCTTTTAAGATTGTAAAGGTTCTAAAAAGGCCGTAGGTACATAGGCCGTAATACTGGTAACTATCCCCTCTATATTTACAGCCACGCGCTGCTGCCCCCTAAAACGGGCAACCCGGCCTACTACACCCTTGAACTTACCATCTTTGACCCGCACCAGTTGTCCCTGGCTAAACTTGGGAATTTCGTTTGCTGTAAAAAGCGTGTCAGCCTCACGAACAGCACAAATAATACGAAAACTCTCTAACTGACCATCAGGTACCCACAAGGGTTTATAATGCCACCCCCTACCCAACCGCTCCCGACGACAATAAAAACGCAACATGCGCAGGGTTCTTACCTCACGCATCAAGGTTTTGAGCTCTACCTTCGAGGCATAGGCAAAGAAGAGATTGGGCAAAAGCGAATTTTCGGTTACCACAGGTTTGCCGTTCCGGCATTGGCGCATGGTTATGGTCGGACAAAAGGTTTCGACCCCTTCGTCCATCAACACTTCGGCTGCCAACCGTTCACGCCCATAGGTGCAGCGCAACACATACCACCTGATATTATAGTCTTCGATATCGCCCCACCAAGTTCCATCATCCCATTCCGTCAAGCCCGCATTAAATGTATCCGAAACTGGTGGCACCTCATTACATAACTGCCGGACATCGGACAACAACGAAGATTTTTTCTCTGCCGCAGCACTTGCATAATGAGCATTCGTCCCACCATCATCCTGGCTGGTATTACCAGTACTACATTCCGAATGCCAATTACTATCCGTATATACTACTCGCTGTACCGCACTTCGTGGCTGCTTGGGGGAGTCAGAAGATTTGCGTATAAATGTTGAATCGTTTTTCATAGTAGCTATGATTCTTTTCATTATCACAGATACATGCTGCATACACTGCACTTTGAGTACTACATTGTTTTCAAAAATCGCATCGACCATTTATACATCAAAAACGGCCGACTCTGTAGCATTTTTGTACACGATGCATACTTATTGCATTCTGCGCACTAATTTGTTAATACTTTAAGCTTATAATTTCACTCTTTTTACGCAAATATACAAAATAACACCCGTAAGTACAAGTGATTTAAACTATTAAAACACAACAGAGACTCATTCACATCATCACTCAAACAGCCCTGCGAACCCTCATTTTTCTCCCTACCCAACTTAGCCACCCTTTAGCCACACCCCATTTCTGTCCCTTGCGCAGTCTCCCCTTCCAACCCGCTCTACCCAAAAATCCCGCCTCTCGATTCATCGGATATCGAAAAGCGGGATAATCTAAAAAAATAATATCAAAAGAAATGTTCAAGCAAAGACAAGGAGTAATTATAAACCACTCACATAAGGCTTAATCACATCAATACTCCAAGCGTAATTCAGATTAGCTTTAGAGCCGTCATCGAATGTACCCGATGTAATACCTACCACCTCGCCATACTCGTTGATAAGTGCTCCGCCACTGCTGCCGTGGTCGATGTTGGCCGATATCTGCATAAGCTGTTTGTCGCGCCACTGCGATACCTCGCCCGACGAAAATGTATTTTCCAATCCCTTGGGACTGCCTATGGTATAGACCTTCTCGCCAATCTGCGGTTTGTATTGGGCGATGGGGATATAAGGAGTATTTTTTACATTCACGCGAAAAAGAATAAAATCCTCCTGCTCGCTGCTTTGTAGCACCTCAACCACCTTATAAGCCTGGTTGTCACCGGGCAACTTAATGCCTTCAGCACCGATGGCTGTACCCTTGAACACGTGATAGTTGCTCACAGCGAGCCCTTGATCATTGATAAAGAAGCCGGAACCCTGGTACACCTGGAAACCATCGGTTGTATAAATCATAAATACGGCCCGGTTGTATTTATTAAAGATTTGGGACCCTTCGAGTTTATTACTGTCACCACGCTTATTGGATACCTCTACCTTGTTGCTGCCTGGAGTTTGCTGTACCTGTACCGGCTGCGGCGCTTCCTTTTTTACGCGGCCCGACTTATGGGCACACGAAAACAAGCTGGTCCCTAACACGGCCAACACAAATATTCCTTTAATTGCTATTGACGGTTTCATTGTCTTCCTCTGTTTTATCGTCCTCAATGATATTTTTGGGCAAGATATGAATCAGGAATCGTTGGTTTTCGGGTTCATAAGCCTCGCGCATGGAGTGCGTATCGAGTTTACCGTCACCGCTTCCCGAAATGATGATTTCGCAATTTTGGCCGAATTGAATTTGCGAGTCTACAATCCAGAAACGCATCAGGGCGAGTGCACGCAAGTAGCTCAACTCGTAGTTATACCAGTAACTGTCTTTCGATGCTTGCCCTTCGATAATGAGCAAATACTGTGTGTCTTTATGCCTTTCAAGGAAAGAGTGGATTTCGCGTCCTGCCGCAGCCAATCTACTCAGTTGTGCTTCTTTATCTTCTGACTCTATTTCGTGCAAATCCGACTTTCCTGCCGGGTAGCGCACCTGAATATTGAGCACGAACTTTTTGTATTCCGGCCGGTAAATAAAGTAGTCCTTACTCAAGTCGCGGGTTGAAGCCTCCACCTTTTTGATTTCACGCAATTGCGCTTCGGTAGCCTCCATTCGCTTGTTCAGCAACACGATTACCAGCACAAAGAGGATGAGCATGACAAAGAAAAGACTTGTCATGAGGTCAGAGTAACTGGTCCAAAAGAAGGATTCCTTTTTATGGTTTTGACTCATGATTATTTCTTTTTGTTCGTAGGCGCAGGTGCGGGCTGCTGAGTTTGCTGAGTTTCCTGTATAGGGGCGGCTTCGCTATGGGGCTGCTCTTGGGCTGGAGCCTCGTCCTTAGCTGTTTCGCCTGCCAATGCGGCTGCATTCATAAAATTCTCGTTTTGCTGGATGAGCACCTCCATGCGCTGCTGCATCTGGTAGTTCGACCACATGCTGAAGATACCGGCACCAGCTATCAGCAAGATGGCAACCCAGGCTGTGAACTTCATCCACACGGGGGTTGCAGACGACGGGCTTTCACCTTCGCTCATTACCTGCTGCTGCACGGTACCTGCCGAAGCAGCAGTTTGCTTAGTCATAGCTGCAGCAATGTCCTTAACCAGTTTGGCATTGGCTTGTTCCATGCGCTCAACCACCTTGTCCAAATGTTGGGGGATGGCAGCCACCTTTTCGAGTTGCTTGGCCAGCTGGGGCATTTGTGAGAGCTGGCCCTGGAATTGCGTCTGGAGTTCGGTGGCAAACTTATGGAAGGCGTCACGTTCGTCCTTGAGCAAATTCTTAAAGGTCTCACTTTGGGCAACAAACTGTTTGTGGAGTTCGTTTACGTTGGCCGTGGTTTTATCCTTTACATTTTTAAGGGCTGACTGCAACGCATTGTCGGCATCCGTGGTGGTTTTGGCGATTACGGCCTTGTGTTTGCGGAAGAAATCGCGTATCTCCTCCAGCACATGTATGCGGTCGGCCTCTTCATTAAACTGCTTCTCAAAGCGGTGAATGGCATCGGTATAACCTTTGATGTCCATCAGGTATTGATTGAACTCCTGCAAATGCGCAGTTGTTTTTTCCAGTTGTTTCAACACCACCACATTGGCCTTGGCCGACTGCATCATGTCCATATCGTGTACGAACTGAAAAATTTGCTGTTGGCCCTTGTACACCTCATTCACCTGCCTCAGCACTTTGCCTAAGTTTTGGGTATTGCCGGCAAAGGTATTGTTAAAGTGGTTCAGGTTAACCACCAGGTTATTCAGTGCATCGGACGTATCGGTGGGAAGTTCGGGCAGCAGGGTCGACTGCATCCAGGCCAGGAAGGTATTTTTACCCTTTTCTTCTTCGACCTTGCAGGTTTTGAACTGCGACGAGCTCAAGGTGGTAAGGACAATGCCGAGTACGGAGGCAAACATGGCAAAACCGATACCGCCAAGCAGCGAGTTGATACCATCCGCTGCACCGTTCGATGCCATATTAATATCCTGCGTACCGCTACTCATGAGCGTAAAGATGGCTCCACTGCGAAGCATGTTGAACAGACCGATAATGACGCCCGACATGGTGCCCACCAGACCCAAGTACAAGGGCACCGGGGTTTGGGTAGCAATTTCGTTTTCGACCATGTCGCAGTGGCGGTCGACAGAGTCTCTGAGCAGACCGAAGTCGATGACCGAACCCGAGTTGTTCTTGAGGTACTGGTTGATGGAGTCGACAATGCGGTTAAAGACCTCATTACCTTCGGCCGAAATACCATTCACCAAATTCGTCTCCCAATTCTTACGCACACTCCATTCACCTTGCTTTGTAAAAATGTTTCTGAAGGTGGCCATGCGCTGCCTGTTTCGTATAAAAGAGCGTACCTGGAAGCCGATAATGATGAGCAGGACGATGAAACCTATCGGTTCGGTAAAGATATAGTTAAGAATATACTGCATTTTATCTGTATGTATGAGTATTCAAAAACATCAATAAATTTTAAGTTTGGCTTTCGCATCAATTACCCAGCGTCCGTCTTGCAAATGCGCCCGTCCCGGAGCTATGCATTCATAATTTTGCGAAGCGTCCAAGTCACCCTGCAACTCAACTGCAAGGTCGACGACAGAATCGTTTTCGGTCAAACGTGAATATTGGGCAATCGGTGTAAAGGTTGCTTGGTTATCAGCGTATTCCACTTCAAAGAAAGCATTCAACCGCTCTTCAGCTATCCGATCGAAATAAGCACCATCAGCCCCTTCGATTGGAATATTGAAATAACCATGACGGCCGGTCCTTGCCTCATTAGCTGCTGTCTGAGTTGGGGTTTGCTGAACAGGTTTCCGAAGTTGATTCAATTCAGCAACTAACCGGGTGTAGTTTTGCTCCGTCAACTGCAAACGCCGATTAAGGCTCTCAAAGGACTCCTGGAGATTATCAATCTTTGATGTCGTAGAACTTTTTTCTCCATATTTGCTACCGGCTTGGGATGTTCCCTGTCCACCCTTACCTTCTCCGTTGTTTAACTTCTTGTTAAACTCGTCCACCTTACGCAACAACTTACTATACTTTTTTTCCAGTCCGAAATGTTGCTTAATCACAATTATTGCAGCAAGAACCAATACAACAATAAGAATTGCCGCAATAATCCAGGCGATGGTGTGAGCGCTTTGGCTTCCCTCTTGAAGTTCAGTCACGTTGCTTTGTAATGTCGTAATACTATCGTTAAGTTCTTGTAGGGTTAGCTGCTCTTCTTTCGATTGAGCAGCACCCTCCTGCCTTTCCTGATTACTACAACTTCCCAGGCCGCACATCAAGAAGCATACGGCCATGCAGGTTATAAATCTGAATATCTGTTTCATTACTCGTTGTCCAAATTAGAATAGTTTTGTTGATAGATTTCGGCCGAGAGTGCCTGAAGCGCTCCCTTGAGCGGGTAGAAGAAGAAGGTTTCCTCGATTGTACTATCCGCTTCGGTATCGGTATTTCCATCCAACCGTTGCGCAATACCCTTTTCCATAAAGGTATCCAAATCTTTATAGCACACATTTCGGGCAATTTTCAAGGCCTCGTTTTCGATGCCGAAATAATCCTTCACCTTAAACTGCTTGCAAAGGTCGTTGAATACGAAGTCGAAGAAATGTCTTACCGCCTCGACCGAACGTTTGCGGTAGGAATGGTCTATCCGGTTGTATGTATCTTCCGGTTTAATCATTCCTGAGCCATCGCTCTTGAGCACCATGCTGCTGATGGAACCCAAAGCAGCCGGCATACCATTCAAGCCACCCTTACAGGTTGTTTCCTTCGGGTTGAAGTTCTCTTCCAGTCCAATCAACTCCAGTTCCTTGCCATAGGCCTTGCCCAACACCTTTTCGAAAATCACCTTGGTAAAGAGGGCCAAATCGCGGGGCTCGGGAGTGAGTACGCGAATCACCTTCGAGCCGTTTCCGCTGAAGGCAATGTGGCGCGGCACCTCCAGGCCCAAGCACTTAACGGCTTGTGCAATGTGGTAGATGATGGCCGTATAGAACAGGAGAAACACGATTTTAAAGTGCTCGTCTTCGCTCAAAATGTGGTTAAAGTCAACCGCCTGGACATTGAGTTTCGATTTACGCAAAAGGCTGTTATCCTTCAGGCTGAACAGGAAGGAAGCCATGTTCGACGGGTGCTCCTGGTTGCTGGTGGAGTCGAAAACACGTAAGAGCTCGCGCAGGCGATTATCCTTGAGCAACTTTTTGATTGCCGGCTTGTAGAAGTCTATGATACCGTTGGTAGCGTCGAGTTCGCTAAAGGCATTCTCGAACAACACGTTGGCCGCAAAGTGGAAGGAAGTGACGGTGTGGATGACGTTGTTCTTGGTAAACGCAATGTCGGTGGTTCCACCACCAATATCCACATTCACCAAGTCGGTGGCCGTACTGAATTTCTTGAAATAGTACTGGATAGGCGCTTCCGATTCGGTCATAGAGAGCGTAGCACCGTTACCGAAATATTCTTTGAACGCATTGTCCCAGATACCCTTCATCATGTTGCGACGACGTGCCGACATACTGATGGGGTAGAACCACGTAATCTTGGTTTTCTGCAGGTCGCCCATGTTGAGCAGCACCTTGTTGCGGAGCATGAGCATGAGGCTACGGATATACGCCTCCATGATGCTCTTTCCGTTATTCTTTTCCCACTTTACATTGTAGTAAATATCGTTGTACGACTGCCTGCTCATGCGCTTGTCGTAGGTCATCAGTAAGTTGGTTTGCACAAACGGATCGATGACCTCATTCCAAGTCGATTTTTTAGCTACCGAAAGCACCGTACGTGTGGGGAAGGCAAAGTCAGAGGAACCAATCTCCAAGGGCAGGTTGTCCTTCTCGATAATATCCATTTCCTCCTGCAAGGCTGTCAATGCACCAATTTCGTTGACCGGCGGAATAAACATGAGGCAAGGTTGGCTGTCGCCCCTCTCGATGGTGAAGATGCGGGCCATCTCGCCGTTCTTGCGGTATTCGATGTGGGTGTTCGAAGTACCTAAGTCGATGGCAAAATCAAACTGGCCGTTGGCATTGTTCAAATCCTGGAACTTGGGTACCAGGATACCGCTATAGCCGTGGCGGTTGCGCACTTGGATAAAGTCGATGTGCAAACCTTTATACAAGTAATTGTCGGCTACGATGGCTTCTTTACGGTCGTCGCGACGATAGGTCTGCGCGGGCTGCACCTTAACAGGCTTGGGCATGCACTGGTAGGCTGCAAATTCGTTTTTATCCTCCGAGGCCTGCAGGCACGCCACGTTGTAGATGGCGTCGGCAGGATTGTTGAAGCGGACCTGCGGCATGATGAAACCACTGAAGTTCATGGTCACGATGGCCCCTTCGTTGCGCTCGGGCTCGGGCGCACGCTCTACATAGTACAGGCGCTGGTACTCCACATAGTTCACAGCGCGGTTTCCCTGAATGGGGATGCGCAGCGTCACCTTGAGGCCCAGGTTGTTGGCCAGTCCTTCGAGTTCGATCATGGGTTTGCCGTCGGGCATGTTACCCATGAGTTCCTCGGTACTGAAATAGTCAAAGAACGTGGTTTTGAGAGGCAGGAGGTAGGCCATTTCGTCGGTCGGTTTCTTGAAATGGCCATCGAAATACTTGTGGGTATTCAGGCGATGCGGCACCTTGACTACTTCGTTTTCGAGGAAGTCGCCAATGGTCAGATAAGGCACAGGATTGCCATCGAAGGGCAAACGGCGCTCGGCCAGATTTTCCTGCACATCAAAGTATGGGGCAGCATTGGTAGTGCCCCACTTGGCAGTGGTGTAACGCAGCTGGCAGTAACGGTTGCCCGGCTCTACCGGCAGCACCAGGGGCAATATCGTCTGCTCGTTCGCTGTACGGATGGTAAACTCGCTCTCAACCTTGGCAGCTGTGCACGACTTTTTGTAGAGCTGGTAGCCCAACACTTCGACATTGTCGGCAGCACCCGCTGACAAGGTTAAGGGTGCATAATTGCTCAAGGTATTGGCATTCACATCCCGGAGTTCCTTCTTTTGCGCCATGTCAGCCATTGCCTCGAAGGTTTTTTCCAGGTAAGCATCCAACTCTGGAAACAACTCCGCAAAGGCGGGAATACTGCTACGCAGAGCAAACAGGTATTTTACAAATTCAAAGTCGCGCTTATAGAGCGGCTGGTAGTCGGAATCAAAGGGCTTATCGTCACCAAAATAAATATCCTGGATGTAGGTCAAGTCGTTGGCATTGCTAAAAAAGAGTGTAGCAGGCGATGTGGCACCGATAATGTTCAGTTCCTTGGGACCTGTTCTGTAGTTCAGCAGGTACATGGTGGTATTGGGACTGAAGTTGTAGGTTTTCGCGTCGGACTTGAGATACTTGCGCAACGTGTCAGCCATGTAACGGTGTCCGGAAACATTCGACAGTTCCAGCTCATCAATCATTTGTGCAGCATCCCACTTAATTAGTTCGATTTGTTCCTGATAACGGTCGATATTGAAGAAGATTTCGGCCACATCGAGCGTGTCAGAAACCATTTTGTGGAAAATGCTCTTTCCGTCAAGATTGATTTTCTTTGTCTTGCGGTCGGGCTTGCACACCTCCTTGAAGGCCGTTTTAATCAAGTCGATACGGGCAAAAGGCGAAGGGATGGAGGTTATTTCGTTTTTAGCTGAAGCACCATCGGGATCTTCGATGGTATCGCGGTTGGCGGTATTATAAGGGAAGGAGGGGTCGGCATTCCAGTCTTCGTAGGTGCTTTTACCCTCTTTATATAGTCGGAATATCTTTGACATAACAGCTATTAGTTGGTTAGTTTTTCATTGACCAGTTTCTGCGTTCCCAAGTAAAACATTTCGAGGAATTTGCTTTCCTTACCTGTGCTCTTGCAGCTACCGACAGAGGCACCGAGACGGTCGCTCAGCAGGTCGTAGCCAGACTTTAAACTGAATACGCGCTTGGGCTTAACGCCGGTTACCAAATCGAAAGCATTGTCGCCACACTGAAGATCGAAGAGGTCGAGGGAACGTTTATTCGACTTCAACTCGCCGAGCCACTCATGATAGAAACGGATGAAATCGCGCAGCGAACGGAAGAAGTTACCGGTGTACAAATCGGCAAAATTGCCTTTATTGGCATTGAACTTCGACGAACTGAAAAAGTCGTATTTGTGACTTAAGGCATTGCTCATAAGGGTGAACTGTACGAGCGGATTATAGAGCATGGTGTGCATGCCTTGATAGAAGGTATTGAAGGTTACACCGTCGGTACCTTCCTTGATTCCCAACTCCAGGTTCTGCGGACTGTCGCCATCAAACTCACCAAAGTGAACCATGGCTGTGGCCGAAAGGAACTCAATAAGGTGGGCCGCATTTTGCTGAGCCGATCCGCCCTCGTTGTTATCGTAGGTGGTTTCGCCGTTATCACCTAAGTAATACAAGGCATCGACCAAACCGTTCTTGGCAATGTTGTGCTCGTAATAAGCCAGCGCCGACTTGGTTTTCGAGATGAAGGTCGACGAGTCGATTTCGCTCTCTTCGCTACGTTTCAGCTTGAAATAGGGCAACACGGTAACCGCACCAATCTTGGCCTGGTTGATGAGGTCGAAGTTGGGGAAGTGACTACCCTGACGCAAGGTCTTGATCAGGAGTGGGAAACCGCTGGCACCCGTTCCGCCAAAGATGGAGCTGATGATAAAGATTTTGTCGCCATCGTTAAAGGCATTGGCAAAACTTTCAAAGTCCTGCGAATGGGCAATCTGGTTGAGCACCACGCTGCCAATGTTCGGGTTACCCTTAAAGCCCACCTCCATCGACGAGGCCAGATTCTTGTCTGAAAAGAGCATCTTGGTAAAGGCTTTGTTGGCAGCCGACATCGACGAATAGCCAATGAACTGCTGGAAGGTTTTATCGTCGGTATCGTCGATATGCAGGGTGTAGTTAGGCAGTACACGACTGATTTCGGTACGGAAGAAGCGGCTCTCGCAGTCGGCGGTAAACTGCAGGTGCTTGCGCACCTCGTTGTACTTGTTGAGCAGGGCTACGGTGCGGGTCAGGTCGGCATTGCTGCCGTCGGGGTCGATAATAATGGGGACCACCTCGTCGAACTCGACCTTCACGCCGGCAGCCAACAGCATGGTTAAAGAGCGCAACACGCGCGAACCGGTGCCACCAATGGCAAATATAAATAGTTTAGACATAGACTTTGGGGGATTTATTAGAAGGGTGAATGTGAGCAGTTACGGCTCCACCACTTGATTGCTAATGAAAACAGGAAGAAAGCCAACAGCGACAAGAGCATGTTGCTCACACCGAAGCAAAGAATTTCGGATTCGCCAATATTGAGTGGCGTTTTCAGGTTGGTTGCCGGGTCTATAGTTATCATTTTTCCATCATAATAATCGTTCAACACCCACTGCCAGCCTACGAAGAAGTTGACTACGGCATTGATGCCGCCGAAGATGGACCAGGCCCACCAGGTACAGAGGCGAGGATGGTTGATGATATAGTAATACAATACCACAAAGAACAGGGTGATGCCAAACATGGACAGACCGATGCTGATAAAAGCATTCGTTTGCGATTCCGGAGAAGCTAAGCCCCAAAGGTAGTTGGCCAAATCTAAGCCAAACAGGTCTTCGAACAAGCAATAAATGCTACCAAAAAATTGTCCCATAAGTTTTAATTACGATTAAGATTGATAATAAATTCTGTTGAAGCGGCTTCCTTGCGGTACGCATCGGCCACACCCTCAATCTGGTGCTTGATGCCACTGGTTTTGTTCATATTTTTCTGAATGTCGATTCCGGCCTCGTCATGGCTGTCGTCTACCCAGCGGGGCACGGCCGGAACCTTGAACGTCAGTCTGCACTGCAGCACGTTGGCCGTTACAGGCACGGCAAATTCCACCAGATGCGTATACTGGCTATTAGCAGCCTTTACCGGACGGATGCCCTCAATGCGGATAGCCGGATTGCTGAAGGTATAGTTGGCCGGATTCAACACCTCGCTTTCCGGCTGCAAGGTTCCTCTGAAATCGGCACGCAGGATGCCGCGGTAGTTGCCATTCTCGGGATTCACCACGTTGGTCGTTGTACTGCGGTTGGTCACTTCGAATGCTGTGGCGAGCTGGGGCGTAAACGATACGATTTGCTCGAAGCCATACTTTTTCAGTTCGTCAAGGGCTACCCCTTTATTGTAATTGGCCAACAGGCGGCTGTCGCCCATGATCCAAATGTAATACGGGCGCTCCACATTTGTAAGTTCCTCGTAGCTGCCATTGGGATAGAAATACTTGCCGGTAAAGTTCGACGACATTTTCAAAACTTCAATGCCCAGGTTGGGCACACGCTTACGCGCATTGCTCATGGTGTTCTTGATGGAGATACGGCAGTTGTTCAAGAACTTCTGGGTATCGCCAACGGGCAAGTCTAAAATGCAATCCGACACAAACATGCAGACCGTTGAGTCGTTTACACAGTTTACCACCTGTTCCAACATCTTGCGAATGTCTGAGTTGGCATGATTACCACCGGCCTTGCGAAAGTTTTCGGGAGTCATGGTCTGGATAAACGACCCGAACGAACCCTTGAAGGGAATGGTATCGCTATTGATGTAATAGTAGGCCGTACGCGAAGAGAGGGCATTCAGGTCGCCCACATAATCGAAAATAACATCCTTGAGCTGACTGCCCTCGCACATATACCCATCCATGCTTCCTGAATTTTCAAGAAACACGCGCAATACGGGCTTACAATCGTTAACGGAAACCGGCACGCTCTCTGCCGATAATTTAACTTTATCTCCACTACATCCACTGACGCCTAAAAGCAATACACAGGAGGCTGCCCCTAAGGTTTTCTGTAAACGATGATTTATCATAAATGCTTTTCAATGTTTTTAACTTCCTTCTCGAATAGTGCATATCTCTTACTAAGAGATACTGATTTCTGCATATATTCTGTAGAACAACAAGTTTTTTGCATCTCTCTCTATATATATGCAAGGCTTGCAAGCTGTTCAGCGAAGATTATCGAGCGATTTCTGCACAAAATCCCTGTTGAATTGACTGGAAATCTATATTTTTGCAAATAGAATATATCTCTTAGTAAGAGATATACATAAGTTCTGTTACATTGCACTTGGCTTTAGCTCCTATAGTGTTGATAAAGCACTATTGTTCTTTTAATCTAATCGTTTATCCTTCGATTCTATCCCTTCGCTATCATCCATTATTTCCTCCCATTCATTTCATACTTCTATATCAAGTTCCCTTTTTTTTATAACAGATAAGAAGTGGGATACAAAAAACGCCTTCCGATGTGGAGTCATCGGAAGGCGACAAAAAACCTAATTAGCATCGTTCTACTATTATATGAAATATAATAATAGCCAAAAATCCGTGATTCGGCCTTTACGCTTCAGTACAAAGCCGGGCAACTTGACAGAGCGGACTCCCGATGCTGGGCTGTGCATTGGGAGTGGGCCTCATCATATCAGTTCAAAGCCAAATTGCAGAACTGAATAATCTTATAACATGAAAAAGTTTTCTATGCAAAGAGTTAAGGTACAGGGCCGTATTGGTTGGGTTGCGGGTCGCTGGGTAGGAGCATCAGGACAAAGAAGATAAGTCCGCCTAGATAGGGTATAA
>CALCVT010000023.1 GCA_937906495.1 uncultured Prevotella sp. | reverse complement strand
TCCACGCTTCCCAACTTGTCAATGTTGTGTCATGTCTGACAAGTACACTGCGAAAAGAGGGCTTTAACCGGAAGCATATGCCATTGGATACCCGTCTTCAGTTTGTATAGGATTCCATTTATCACTTCAGTTATGTCAGCTTTGCAGGTAAATCCACGTTTTGCCACTGACAGATAGGGGAGAATTTCCAAAATTAATGTATCTTTGCTGAGTACTTGGTACATATGGGAGATTTGTAACTTATTGTTTGTGGTAAAACAAAGATACAAAAATCTCCCATTTTATATTTTCTCAATAAGTTTAGATGACTTCTTAGTCAGAACTATATTTGCAAATGGATTTTTAAACAGACAACGATGAACGTACGGAGACGGCTATATAAACTTACACAGTACTTTGAAACTTCGAAAGTTCGCCCGTTTCCGGCAAAATAATTAATCGAAAACGTTTTTCAATACCTACTACGTTTTAAGCAAACCAACATCCGACATATCATATCGCTACACAGTGCAGCGATATGATACGTTAACGCCGTAGCGTTGACCATATTTAAGTTTTTCTGCCTCCATATTACGGAATACATTCAATATTGGCATTCGTTGCCCATACTCATAGTTTGACTTGTATGCTAACATTCCGTATGGGAGCTAAGAAATCTCCTTATCCACAAGGATTTTAAATCAAAAAAGGTAATAGTGTTTTTTAGGTAAATGACGAAGGGGCAGTACCCGCTGTGAAGCGTATACTGCCCCAATTTTTATTGTTACAGCAGCTATCACAAAGCAGCGCATAAGCTATCGCAACTTAGGGAACAATCAATGCACAGAGTTAGCTTTAGCCCCCAAGCAATGCATTTAAAACCGCTCTATACTCACAAATAGCTGCTGCAAAGTTACGAACAACTTACTTACAACAAGTTATAACCTCGTCAATCGTCAACAATTGCTGTTCGCCGGTCTGCATATTTTTAAGCGTTACCTTACCTTCGTTCATTTCGCTTTCGCCCACCAAAGCCACAAAGGGCACTTGCTGAGTGTTGGCATAGTTCATCTGCTTCTTCATCTTAACTGCATCAGGATAAACCTCGACCGGAATACCAGCCTTACGCAGCTGCGAAGCCAACTGCAGGCAGTAGGCAGCCTCGACTGTTCCAAAATTTATAAAAAGAATACGAGCACCCGACAATGTTTCGGCCGGATAAAGTTCCAACTGAGTTAGCACATCATAAATACGGTCGGCACCAAAGGAAATACCAACTCCACTCAATCCAGGCAGACCAAAAATTCCGGTCAGATTGTCATAACGTCCACCTCCGGTAATCGAACCAATAGCCACATCAAGAGCCTTCACCTCGAAGATACAACCCGTATAATAGTTAAGCCCGCGAGCCAACGTAAGGTCAAGTTCTATAGGATTGTTCAGTTTGCTGGCTTTGAGCGTATCGAGTACAAAAGCAACCTCGTCAATACCCTTCAATCCTGTTTCGCTGTCGGCAAGCACAGTCCGCATGGTGCTGAGTTTCTCTTCGTTACTGCCCGAAAGGGTAATAATAGGCTGCAACTTCTGCACAGCCTCTTCACCTAGTCCTACAGCAAGGAGTTCCTCGTTAACCTTTTCCAATCCAATTTTCTCGAGTTTGTCAATAGCTACCGTAATGTCAACAATTTTATCGGCCGCTCCAATAATCTCGGCAATACCCGAAAGGATTTTGCGGTTGTTTATCTTAATACATACACAGATGCCAAAACGGGTAAAGACCTCGTCAATAATTTGCATCAACTCTACTTCGTTGAGCAAAGAGTCGGACCCTACAACATCGGCATCGCACTGATAGAATTCGCGGTAACGTCCTTTTTGCGGACGATCGGCACGCCATACAGGCTGTATCTGATAGCGCTTAAAAGGCATCTGCAATTCCTCACGGTGCTGCACCACATAGCGGGCAAAAGGAACTGTTAAATCATAACGCAGCCCCTTTTCGCAAAAGCGTGCAGCTAATTGAGCCGCATTTTTTTCAGCGTACTCATCGGTTGTAACACTGCGTGTAAACTCACCCGAATTTAAAATTTTAAAGAGGAGTTTATCACCCTCTTCACCATATTTACCCATCAAAGTCGAAAGGTTTTCCATAGCCGGAGTCTCTATTTGACGAAAGCCATAGAGTGCATACACCTCTTTGATGGTATTGAAGATGTAGTTGCGACGTGCCATTTCGATGGCACCAAAGTCACGGGTACCTTTGGGGATGCTTGTCTTTTGAGCCATATCTGTTTATTTGCTGATTATTTACTATTCATATTGTCAACCCGCAGCCACCGTATATATGCACTGATTACGAGTTGTCAGGCCATAGCCCTGCGAAGTAAGAGCATCACTCAAGTGCCCATAAAGATGCAAAACACCTTTTGCTACTCCTTCTGGCTATTTAGCGTATGCAAAGTTACGAAAAAGAGTTGAATTGTTTCGGTAAACTATAACTCTGGCAGGTATTTTTTACCTTCAAGACAGCCTTACATATTCTTCCGCAATTTACCTTTTACTATCACCCCAATCTTCGTACACCCATACCTTACAGATACTAAACAATTCGTGCTTTCATTGACTGACACACAACATATTGAAACAAAAAATAGCAGAAAAAACCGCTTTTCCTGCATCAAAATTTGTTCAGTCCGATTAAATACATTACTTTTGCAGGAAAATTAAGCACACTTTGTTTTGCTATTAAGGACTTGTAGCTCAGTTGGTTAGAGCAACAGACTCATAATCTGGAGGTCCTTGGTTCAAGCCCAAGCTGGTCCACTTTGAAAATCAGGCATTTACGAGCAATCGTAGATGCCTGATTTCGTTTGTGGTGACCTTCAGGTAACCTTTTCAAAACCAAACTTTGGAAAAGCGACCTTTTGAGATTTAATGCAATCCGAAGAAAATTCATGCAACAACCACACGCTTTTATAACGTTTCATGCTCCATTTTGCAAATAGTTTCTTGCTCGCTTAATGAATGGTTAATTGTCGATATATTCTGATTTATCACACACTAACCTTTTCACCACTTCATCCCACGCCCTCTTTCCACATCCTCCTCATCCTCCCTCTGCCCAACTTCCCATTCTCGGTTGGCGCTTTGACTACCCACATCAGTATTCTTCAAAGCAGCAGAAAGCCTTTGCGGTTTGGTGATTTTAGGAACTGGTGCAATTCTAACTGGCGCTTTGGTTATTGACGTTTGTAGCTTGGGAGGCTGCTGTTTCCGTGGTTGCCGTTTTACTCGTTTCAAATCAAAACCTTCGGCATTGAGGTTGATGAGCATGTGGCGCTGGAAGTCGATGGCATAGTAGGTGTCGCCATCGTGTAACACCTTGAAGCCTTCCTCACGAAGTTCGGCTCGGACGGAGGAAATGGATTCGTCTTGGAAGAGGGTGTGTAATTGTTTAACAGCATCGGCATGCGACTCCGGACGTTCTGACGAGAGGGAAATAAGGTCTTTCCAATCGACCTTGTAAATCTTGCAGAGAAAGTTCCGTTCGGCTTCGGTGGTGGGATGGAACTGCTCGATGTGACGGATGCGATTCAGGCGGTTGATGGGAAAAGCGCGATGGAGCTTTGCGCTGGGTGTCGGTGAACTGTTGGTTGTGTGAAGGTGAATTTAAACATGGCAGCGAAGGTTGGTTATTGCGGTTGTGGTACTTAAGGTTGTAAGGCAGCAGAGCGGGGTTCTGATGGTATTCGGGCAGGTAGCGGGCGGCACTTTAGGTAGTCGGGTTGGACGGAGCATTTGGGGCGTTGCTGGTGCAAATATACGATTGCTCTGGGCCGAATGCCAAATTTTAGACCAACAGATGCAGCACTGAACAAGCACTGAGGTTATGAAACCGTTGATTATCAACCACTTACAGACCATAGTGATTTTGAATTGCTTGTGAGGAAAATATGTATCCACTCCTTGGCTGCCCGCCTCGCAGCCTTTCTCCGGCAGCACAAACCGTATCAAGGCTGCGCTCCGCAGTCTGCTGTCAACGATTCCCGCTTCGCTTCGTATCGGCCCCTCGGTCTTTGGCTTTTGCCGCACGATGTAGTCTGTGCCGCGCGATAGCCAATTGCACTCTACCCTACAGGCGGTTAGCAACACACCAAACTGCGCAAAAAAGAAAAAGAAAAAACAAAGACAAAAAATATCCTATCCCCCATACCCCCAACCTAAAGAAAAAGAAATAAATAAAGAAAAAGAATTTTTGCCCCCTCCCCCCCGCGCGCACGAGCTGCAGTTCCGAAGAGGGAAGTTAGCAGTTGATAGCGTTAGCCTTTCAAGCCGCGGTCGGAGATGTAGACTGAGACCGGCAAATGAATGTTTCAGCGTGTAACGGCAAATTCTGCCAGGTCACCGAACTTCTGCTCTGGATGCACACGTAGCGTTGAGAAACTGCTTGCTGAGGCGAAAATCCAAACAGCAGAATTTTATTAAAAGAGTTTATTTGTCTGAAAAAATATTTTTAACTTAAGCCTTGTTTATGAATTTGACAAACAGCCGCTGAGCCCCGCTGTATGTCAGTATGCTTACTTTGGAATAGATTTTGCCAACAATCGTACTACACTGATATTCAGTTGTTATCACTCAACAATGGATGCAAATCTTGCAAGCTCTTGGTTCTTTTGAATGTTAAATAGTAATATTTACAGTATCTGGAAAAATATTACATGCAGCACTTTGTTCAGACGATTGATTGGATTAATACGTATAAAATAGATTAAAAATATATTCTTGCACTATCCCGACTACAAAGTGGAAATTTCCAATGGTTCACCATTCATCTTCTCCATTACTTACATGGAATTTGTGCCGAAGAAAACGCAACTGCTTGTCATGAGTAGCATCATACAACTCATCATACGCCAATCGAAGCGTATCTGCCAAGTTCTGACCATCGCCCAGCTACATGAAGAGAAACAAACCTAAATCACGAAATACAGCATGCTTTTTACGCTTGTAAATCTACACACATTGCCCATACAGCTCAATTCAAGGGTGTAGTGCTTTTAAAGGCTTCATCAGGTTTTACACCATACCATGTTTTACACCATAAAACGGGTGCGCCTGATTTAAGTGGCGCACCCGTTTGCTTATCTCCGGTTTCAGTGATGACTTCATGCTGGTTGTATCACAAAGCATTACGAACTCCGGTTAACGAATTATACAACCGAGCCACACGGCTCAATTGCTTAAGGCCTTACTTTACCAATACTTTTTTACCATTTATAATAACCACGCCTTTTTGCACCTGCTGCAAACGACGGCCGTCAATACTATAAATAACCTTGGTTGTATTTGCATCGTTTTCAACGCCTTCAATACCCGTATTCTTATCTATTGTTACAATAATATAGCTGATTTTACATGTGCCGTTAGCCGTAAATACAGGGCCTGCCGAAGTACCAGTCCAAACCATGCCATCTATGGTACCAACGTTGGCTGTCATATCAAACTCTGAAGCATCGAATTCTATTTTAGTAACTTTGGCTCCAGCCGAAGGCATTAGGGTAAACCCACCACCAGCATACACACGGAGTTGTACACCATATTTCGAATCTTTCCAAAGGCGAGTCGGTGTATTTCCACTGGTAAAGGTCATCATCACACCATTTTCGATAATTGGAGTTGTGAGTTCGTAGCTTTGTGAGTTGTCAGAAACTGGAAACTCCCACTTATTTTCATTAAAGTTAAAGAGTGCACCATTTTCGGGCACCTTAGGCGCAGCTTTAATTTCGTATTTTGCCTTTACTACTTGACTCATATTACCATCTGCATCGGCTGCCAAAGCTTGCACCTCTGTTGTTTCGGTGAGTTTAAAGGGAGCATCGTAAAGCGTAGCAGATAATGTAGGCTCTGTTCCATCCGTGGTATAATACACTTTCAAGCCCTCTTCGGCATTGAGTGTTACCTCTACCTCGTCTGTATAAATACCGGCTTTGGGCGAGAATACAGGAGGCGTTACTTCTACCAAACGCTGTGCATCCGTAATCACCAAACTTTCAAAGCAGAATTGTCCTGCCTTATCTGGACCATCCGTACCATATGTTGATTTCTCACCCACCGTAAATGAAACCTCAACTGCATCGCCAGTCCAAGTAACTAACCAATTTTCTGTGTCAACACTGACCTCTCCACTGGTAGCCTTGAGTTCGCAAAGGCGTTTTTTTCCCTCTTCTGACACTTTAAAGACAATTTTTGTCATATTCTCACCACGAGTCATGACTTGCACAATATTATTGCGCACCGTACGTACATCGTTGGTTGAACCTGCCACATACGGGTTAACCGGACCTGTCGACTTAAGAGCTCTCACCTCAAAAGGATCTTGCTTGTAAATAATTGAACGATCCGGACCGCTTTCCCAGGCGGAGTTATTTTCCCAAACAATGGTAACTTCTTCACCTCGACAAACAAACATGGCAAGCATAAAGGCCATACATAGTAGTAGTACTCTTTTCATTAGATTCATATTTTAAGATTAAACATGTGATAAGACTACAATTTACTAACTGCACTTGGCAAAGATATTCATTTGTATCTTATATGCGCAACATTTAGTTATTAAGATTTGATAAAATCACTATATTTTCTGCTTCCAGAACCCCTAATATATACATTTGTAAGAATTTAGTTGTCGTTTACAGACCATATTTTGTGCGATGGGCTATAAACATATCACTCTGACTAATTAATAACAGAAAAGAAAGCAATGACAAGCAATTATCTTTTGCCAAAATCCTACTCTTTTTAGAACCTAACATTTAGTATGTTTAGCAAGGATAGCCTGCTTTAATAAAAACAATTACATTTTTTGATACTAAACCTTTTTCTTGAGGGTGAAAAGATATCCATTCACACTGATATACCAACAGCCCTGTCTGAAGGCGTAATCTTCAGACAGGGCTGTATACTTTATTGTTTGCTTAACAAACTGAATTGCTTAGCTTGCCATATTACTTAACAAGCACTTTTTTGCCGTTAATAATATTCACACCCTTTTCGGCCTGTTGCAAGCGACGGCCATCAATGCTATAAATGATTTGCTGGCCATTTTCAGCCTCAACCTTGCCGATTGCATCCGTCTTGCTGAGTGTTACGATGATGTAGCTGATATTGCAAGTATTATTAGCAGTAAATACTACTTCATCAGCCTCACCAGTCCACTTCATTGCTTCGAGTGTACCCTTATCAGCAACCATCTCGAACTTGCTGGCATCAAAGTCTACCATAACAATCTGGTAACCCTTGGCAGCAGTAATGGTCAAGCTACCACCAGCCTTATAAATACGGAGTTGGATACCATTATTAAAGTCGTTCCACAAACGAGTGGGTGTAGAGCCACTGGTAAATGCAAGGGTTACAGGGCCTTCTGTCAGAGGTTCCGTAATCTCAAAAGTTTCTTTGTCGGTCGATACAGGAAGTTCCCACTTATTCTCATTAAAATTGAGCAGGACACCATTTTCAGGTACTTTAGGGCTCTCCTTTACTTTGTATTCGGCCACGGCATTGGCACTTACGTTACCTTCGGCATCAACAGCAATAGCTATTACCTTTGTATTTGCTGTGAGTTTGAAGGGATCCATATAGAGCGTTGAAGAAACTGTGGGCACAGAACCGTCAAGCGTGTAGTAAATCTTATTACCGGCCTCAGCAGTCAGAGTAACGACAACTTCGTCCATATACGTGCCGGCTTCGGGCGAGAATACAGGAGGAGTAACCACAACAGGAGCCTCGCTCAACTCAGCCTTTACAACAAAGTTCTTGATTTCCCAGGTTCCGGCAATTTCGCTGGTCGAGGTGTAACGGAAAGCTACCTGAATTTTCTTGCCATCGTAGGCCTTGAGGTCGGCAGCCGACTCAACAAAATCCCAGTTTTTACCGGTAGGTTCTCCGGTATAGGCCAAGTCGGCCCACTCTCCGCCTTCTACGCGTACCTTTACATCGCATGCAGTCTGGAAGTGCTCCTGCGATGTGAAGAAATTGGCAGCTTGCTCAAAGTTCAGCACGGAATTGGTAGCCTTACCCAAGTCGATAACCGGCGAAATGAGCCAACTCTCAGTTGCATACTTGGTAGAGTTAAAGTAAGCTGAGGCCTTGGCACCATAATTCTGGCCTCCCCAGCTCCATACGTGCTCTAACTCACCGGGCTTGCTGGTGTCCTCAATAACGAATTCACCCAGATTTACGTTAAAGGGTTCTGAAAATACCTCGCCAAGCACGGGTTTCTCAGGATCGGGTGTGGGGTCGGTTCCACCACCGGCACCACCAGTAGTAATCGTGAGGTTGTCGAAGCAAAACTGGCCAGCCTTAGTTGCACCATCCGAACCCAGGTCAGCGTGCTCGCCAACGGTAAAGATTACCTCCTTTGCATCGCCGGTCCAGGTAACCGTTTTAGCTTCTATAGAATGTTCTATAGTTCCTGCACTTACTTGAATCTGGGGCAAACGTTTCAGGCCTTGCTTTGAAAGTGCAAATACGATTTTCGTCATACCTTCACCGGTAGTCGAAACCTTCACCGTTCCATTGGCATAAACGCGGGCATCGTTACTGTTTCCGTTAATGGCAGGATTAATTTTACCTCCGGCTTTTTCCAAAAGAATGGTGTAAGTATCTTGAGTATAGCTCAACGCGCCACCCTCATTTTTCCAATCACTACTTGCGCTCCAAGTTACTGTTACATCGCCCGCAAAAGCAGAGATTGCAGCAACTACAAACGCAAACATAAAGAGTAAACATTTCTTCATACTTGTCGGTTTTAATAATTTGGTTCTGCGGGATTTAGTGTGAATTAACATGCCGAATCCCGCAATTAACGGC
>CALCVT010000022.1 GCA_937906495.1 uncultured Prevotella sp. | reverse complement strand
ATTCAAAATCTTGTCTTTGCAAATTTAAATAACTAACACCTAATTGCTAGCGACAAAACTATAAATTAAAACTTTCAGTCCCAAAAATCACGGAAAACCATGATGCCATTTAAGTCCTCGAACCGCTATTTTAATGGAATTCGGTGATGTTTCGTCGTTTTTTTTTATTAGACAAAAACAAAAACATGCAACAACTGATAACAAAAGAGCAACGCCCTTTTTACCCCATCTACCACAAACGCCTCAACTCGGAGGGCTCCGCACATCCTCGTGACCATACCGCTATATATAAAAAGGAGTACCGGCAGTTGCCGGTACTCCTTTAAAATAAATAATACTTCGTACGCAGACACGCTGCGATTTTTGAATTTTCAAGTTCCGGCTACTTACGCACCAGGCGCATGGCCTCGCCAATCCACAGAACGACTGAGGTTCCAGCAATGATGATAAACCAGTCGGTCAGGCCGATAGGTGTTACATTAAACATCTTTCCGCCTATGGTTACAATGGCTATTTGTCCCAACAGGATAAACAGCGCTATGAACATGAAACCCTTGCAGCCGGCAAAGTGGAAGGCCGAACGGCCTGTCTCGAAAGCACGGGCATTAAACATATTCCAGAATTGCAGCATCACGAAGATGGTAAAGAACATGCTCAACTCGTAGGCACTAGTACCAGGCTGCGAAGCAACCAATGCTCCGAGGTCGGCCAAATTAGTCAACGACGTGATGTCGTAACGCTGGAAGACAATCAGCAGCCCGATAAGTCCGAGTGTAAACAAAATACCGGTGGCCAAAATACCCACCCACATGGCACGGTTAATGATAAAGGCGGTGCGCTCGCGCGGGCAATCGTTCATTACCGACTCGGAAGGAGGCAGCGAAGCCAGGGCCATGGCAGCAAAGGTATCCATAATGAGGTTTACCCAAAGCATCTGCGTTACCGTAAGCGGCGACTCGGTTCCGAAGAATGCACCAAACAGCACGATGAGACAGGCCACTACATTGACCGTCATTTGGAAAAGGATGAAACGCTGGATATTTTGATAGAGCGAACGACCCCACATGACGGCACGGGCTATAGACGAGAAGGAGTTGTCGACGATGGTAATATCAGAAGCCTCCTTGGCCACACTGGTACCATCGCCCATCGAAAGGCCTACATGCGCTGCCTTGAGTGCAGGAGCATCGTTGGTACCGTCGCCGGTAACGGCTACTACCTGTCCCTTCTTTTGCAAAGTTTCAACCAGGCGTTTCTTGTCCATAGGACGTGCACGCGAAATAATCTTGATGTCGAGTATGCGGTTCCAAAGTTCCTCATCGCTGAGCGCAGCAAACTCCGGTCCGGTAATCAAGTGGTCTTCGGTGTCGGCATCGGTCCATAAACCTATCTGACGACCAATTTCTTTAGCTGTTCCCGGTGTATCGCCGGTTACAATCTTAATACTGATACCTGCATTAATGCATTGACGGATGGCACCAGGAACTTCTTTGCGCACAGGGTCGGCAATAGCTACTATACCCAGGAAAGTGAGATTTTGGGCCACGACTTTTCCGTCGGCAATAGCTACATCGCCCTCGTCGATTACCTGACAGGCAAAACCCAATGTACGCATCGCCTTTTGCTGGTAAGCCAAAAGCTGCTTATCGACACTCTCCTTTGTTATACCATCAACACAACTCTGACGGCAAAGACCGAAGATGATTTCGGGAGCACCCTTGACATAAACCACCCTTTTACCCGGTAAAATGGTAGAGCGCACTACCGTAGCCATATACTTACGCTCGGTCGAGAAGGGAAGTTCCTCTACACGTTCGGCTTTCTCCTTATACGACTGGTATTCCACACCATTGGCATGCAACCAAAGTAAAAGTGCACCCTCAGTAGGATTGCCCAATACCGAAGGCTTGCCTCCTTCGCCAAACTCGAGCGATGCTGTTGAGTTAACGGCAATACCCTCCTTGACCAAACCACTCATCTCATTATCGGCCAGTTGCTGCTCCTGGCCTAAGCCATAAAAGCGTGTCTCATAAATGGTCATTTGGTTCTGAGTCAGTGTTCCGGTTTTATCAGTACAGATAACCGTTGTTGCACCCATCGTTTCGCATGCGTGCATTTTGCGCACCAGGTTATTGGTCTTGAGCATACGACGCATACTATAGGCCAAACTGAGCGTTACAGCCATGGGCAACCCTTCAGGTACCGACACTACAATGAGGGTAACGGCAATCATGAGGGTCTGAAGCGTTTCGGCAAGCAAGGCTTCTATGTTTCCGCCTCCCAACTGGTTGTTCAAACTCCATACTGCTGCAATAAATACGGCAAAACAAGTAAGCATGGCAGTTACGCAAACCGACTTGCTCCACTTGGGGAACTTACTGATAACCAAATAAAAGAAGATGACTACGGGGATGGCCAATGTCCAAGCCAAGGGGGTCCAATCAAAATATTTAACCAGACGACCCACAATAATAAGTCCGGCTACGAAATAGCTGAATTTGGAAATGAGAGCAGCAAGTCCTTCCAACTGCTCGTTGAGCGGGGTTTTGACACTGTTGTCAATCTGTGCCGATACAAACACCTTACCATTCTCGGTGTGGTCGCCTACAGCTGTAACGCGCATCACGCCATGACCCTCCATCACCTTGGTGCCGCGCATGGCAGCATTGGTAGCAAAGGTGGCTTCGGGGTCGAACTCTTCGGGATTGGTCGATTTATGGCAGATGGGTTCGCCCGTGAGGGTCGACTCGTCGATGCCTAAAGTTACAGCTTCAAGCAGTTCACCATCGGCAGGCACTTCAGAACCGGTTGAAAGCACTACGATGTCGCCTACTACAACATCACGTTTAGGAATACTCATGGAGTGTCCTTCGCGAATAACTTGTACGGGTTCGTCGTCGTTCACCTGGTTAAGGATGGCAAACTCCTGGTCGGCCTTCATCTCAAAATAAAAAGCCAAACCGGTAGCCAGCAATATTGCCACAAAGATGCCTACGGGTTCAAAAAACACTTCAGTGCTGTGTCCCAGCCCAAAATATTCGTACAGGGCAATGCCTATACTGAGCATACCGGCTATGAGCAGGATGATAATGAGCGGATCGCTGAACTTTTCCAAAAATTTCTTCCACAACGGCTCTTTGTCGGGCGGCGACAAAACATTGGAGCCATGTTGGCTGCGGCTTTCATTAACCTCGGCCTGAGTAAGGCCAAAGTAGCTTGATTTGTTTTGCATTTTGAACTAATATAGAATAGATTATGCGACAAAAATACGTCAATCAAGGGATTTATCAAAAAAAAGTGTGCTTTTTCTAACCCCAAAAGGCTGATATGTAGGATTAATCCTTACAAACGGACGATTTGCAGAGCATCGATAAATACTGCATACAGACAGCAGCGCATGCTACACGCCTTTTGGTCATTGCGCGCTGCCGTTGAAATGTGTATCGAAAGCAACTACGGTCAGACTGGGTGCCTATGCAACGATTCAAGTTGATGCTCCAACATCCCCCACGCGTTACCGGTGCTCAGCCTCTTCGACCTCAGCATTTTGGCAGTGCTCCAGCAATATGGCTTTTTGGTTCCAGTGGAAAGGCTGATAGTCGGTGCTCTTGCGCACACGATTTTTGCGGAACACCAATCCGTTAACCGATTTGGCATAAAGCAACGGAGTATCGAAAGTAACGAAGTCGTTATCTTCAATACAAATGGCTCCGGGCTTACCACCATGAAAATAAGTACGTTGCGCCTCGAGTTTCGGGATTTCGGGATAAATAGAAATCACAGCATTGGTAAACTGAAACATATTGGTAAGCGCATTAATAAATGTGTTGCGACGAATAATCAGGTTACGCACTGCACCACTCTCGTACCAGCCGTTGCAGTCGCCACAAAGCAAAATGGCAGTACCCGAAGTGTGGTCGAACAGGTTATCGGTACACACCGTACGACGGGGCGAACTAAAGAGGGCCCCACGGGCACGATTGTTGCGCACCACATTCCGGCGAAATTCTACTTCAGGAGTCCACGTCAGATTTTCCAGGCCATAGCCTTCTTTTTCGCTGATTTCGGCAGGCAAAGGGTTCTTGAACGAAATAACAAACTCCTTGCAGCCCTTCACATCGGCCCCATCGGCCGGACGTATAGAAGCAATCTCGTTAGTTACTCCCAAATCGTCCATCGAAGCTGCACGCACAAAACTCACCACATCGCCTGCATCACCCCACTCAAATCCCCAAGCCTGCTCATGCTCATAAGCACAGCGCAGGGTATGGTTGTCAATACGCTCACGCACCTTGAGATAAATGCCATGAATGTTGATGGCATCGTCCATCATCCCCTCATACAAACCATTGTTCGACACGATTTTACCTTTACATTGCGAAAAGTGTGTTGCATCGGCTTGGGTGGTAAAATAGCGCAAATCGTTGTCACCGCGCAAGCAAACTCCAAATTTATTGAGGCGAATGTTATTACACAGCTGGGCAATGAGTCCCATACCCTCTGCATAGTGCACCTTCACATTATAGATATCGGTGTTATGGTTATTAGCCAAGAAAATACCCGGACACGGACGGAAATAAGTGCGCATAGCTACTACCGTACCGGGAATCAGACGGCTATCCTTCCAATGGGGTGCCAGAAAGTGGCTTCCGCCTAAACTCTTTACACCGCTGGTATTGATTTCGATGTCACTTGTACGATACACCATATGACGCGTATCACGCTCAAAGGCAATGCCTACAAACGGTTGTTCGCTCCATCCCTCGCCATAAGCCTCGAAGTTTCCTTTGTCGCTGATGCGGCATTTCACCCAAGGTGCTGCTTCAAAGGTAATACCCTCTTCGGGCGAATTTTTTACAACCTGTACCTGTATAATGTGCGGATTCTCAAAGTCGATATGCAGGTTCTTGATTTGAGTATTGGCTGCATTCATTACTGCCAACGGAAGCATCCGCCCATGACATATAAACTCAGCTCCGCCACCATCAATGGTCACGTTGTCCCATTTATTTATAAATAGTCCGATATGCTTGGGCTGATTTTGATCGTGGTTAGATACGTATATTTCGTGAGCCGGTGCATCAGCTGCATGAAAGTCGTATCTACCCTCGGCAAACTGCAGTACAACGCGGTCGGTAGACTTTGTTTGTGCCTTAAGAACCTGCAACACGCTGTCGAGCCTGCTTGCCAGACGATGATCAGCACGATTCCCGGGCACAATACCATAGTCGGCCATCTTAAAAAGATATTTACGGGCTTCTGCTTGGTTTATGCTCAGTGTAGCCAGGGCTAAAGCCAAAGTCAGTTTAGGTAGTAACTTCATATCAAAGGTTGTTTATAGATATAGATATTGCTTCAAGCCACAAAGTTAATGCTTTCCTATCAGTCGGCCTCATTCTGCACTCAAAACCTGTAACAATGCGGATAAAACAGCCTTCAACGCATTTTTTTGAAAAAAACGGCGAAAAATTTTGGAGGTTAACAGAAAAGCACTACCTTTGCACCCGCAAACAAGAAACAACGATACTTGATTACTGCAAGGTGCGTTAGTTCAGTTGGTTAGAATACATGCCTGTCACGCATGGGGTCACGGGTTCGAGTCCCGTACGCACCGCACCAACAACACCATTTTACCTTGAAAGTTTTACGACTTTCAAGGTTTTTTTTATCCTTGAAAATACCAATTTTTCAGAATCTGCAAATTGTGGGGGCATACTGCCGGGAACCTGTTTCTTAATTTGGCAACTCAAATTTAGGTTTACCACAGCCAACACAACTTGTCAGGCATCGCTAAACAGGGGCTAAAGCAACAAGCGTTATTAAAAATATACATGGAAATTCAGAAAAAAGGCCCGAAAGTTTTGCCAGTTAAATAAAAAGGTGTACTTTTGCACTCGCAATTCGGGGTGTAGCTCAGCCCGGTTAGAGTACGCGTCTGGGGGGCGTGTGGTCGCTGGTTCGAATCCAGTCACCCCGACTGGTTTTAAAGGTAGCAAATTGCTTAGGCAATGCGCTACTTTTTTGTTTTTATATATTTCGCGCACAACTTTGCCCAAAAAGTTTTTCGTACCTTTGCAGTTGCTAACGCTGTGCTATAGTTTTTGCAAATTATGCCACCGGCTCCAAAAACTTGCCAGCCACACAGAAACAAAGGCTCTGACAACTTTTGACAATCTACCCCACAAATGAAAAAAGACATCGAAATTGCTCACAGCACACCACTCAAACGTATTGACGAGGTAGCACAAAGTATCGGCATCAATCCCGACAACTTGGAACACTATGGCAAATACATTGCCAAACTCCCGCTCTCGCTTATCAGCGAAGAGAAAAAGGGCAAACTTATCCTTGTAACAGCCATCACTGCCACCCGTGCCGGCATCGGTAAAACCACAGTTAGCATTGGCCTGGCACTCGGACTCAATGCCATTGGCAAAAAAACCTGCGTGGCACTGCGCGAACCCTCACTCGGCCCCTGCTTCGGCATTAAAGGTGGTGCTGCCGGTGGTGGTTATGCACAAGTGTTGCCTATGGAACGCATCAACCTGCACTTTACCGGTGATTTCCATGCAATAACCTCTGCGCACAACATGATTTCGGCACTGCTCGACAACTACCTTTACCAGCACCAAAAAGAGGGTTTCGGACTGAAACAAGTACTTTGGCGCCGTGTGCTCGATGTCAACGACCGCTCACTCCGCTCCATCGTAACTGGCTTAGGCCCATCGGTCAACGGCATTCCTCAACAGGCCGGGTTCGACATTACACCGGCTTCTGAACTCATGGCCATCCTCTGTTTGGCCAAAGACGAGACCGACTTGCGCCGCCGCATCGAAAATATCCTGCTCGGATATACCTACGAAGGTAAACCCTTTACGGTACGCGACCTGGGCATTGCCGGCTCCATTGTTGTGCTACTGAAAGATGCCTTGCAACCCAACCTTGTGCAAACTACCGAAAATACTCCGGCCATTGTACACGGAGGCCCGTTTGCAAATATTGCACACGGATGCAACTCTCTCATAGCCACCCGCATGGCCATGAGCCACGCTGAATATACCATTACCGAAGCCGGCTTCGGCGCTGACTTGGGTGCCGAAAAATTCTACGACATTCTGTGCCGCAAGTCTGGACTTGAACCCGACCTTACCGTAATTGTAGCTACGGCTCAGGGACTCAAAATGCACGGTGGCGTAGAACTCGAAAAAATTAAAGAACCCAACGAAGAAGGACTCCGCAACGGTTTGGCCAACCTCGACCGTCACGTACGCAACCTCCAAAGCTTTGGACAAAGTGTTGTCGTAGTATTCAACCACTTTGAGGGCGATACCGACAATGAACTGCAACTCACGCGCGAACACTGCGAACAAACACTCGGTGTGCCCTTTGTTATTAACTACGCCTATACTCAAGGAAGCAAAGGAGCTATCGAAATGGCTGAAGTGGTGGCTAAAGCCATCGAAAACAACCCGTCGAAAAAGCCGCTTCAGTTTGTATATGCCGACGAAGATACCATCCAAACCAAAATCGAAAAGGTGGCCAAACAAATTTACGGAGCAGGCAGCGTAACCTTTGCCAAACCTGCGCTCAACCGTATTAAACTGGCGGAACAAAACGGCATGAGCAACTTCCCGGTGTGCATTGCCAAAACACAATTCTCCTTCTCGGCCGATGCAAAGAGATACGGTGCTGTCAGCGGATTCGAACTCAACATTAAAGACATCGTTATCAATGCCGGTGCCGAAATGATTGTAGCCATTGCCGGCGATATTATGCGCATGCCCGGTCTGCCCAAAGACCCGCAAGCCAACCACATTGAATACGTCAACGGCGAGATTATAGGACTCTCTTAATTATACGCTGACTACACAAAACTTGGCTCTGCTGCCAATACCTTAAAATTCCGGCTACGCCCTGTGCTTGATGCTTAAAATCAAGATACAGACGCAGCCGGAACTTTTTATATTGCTACCTTTACCATCATATGGCAACTATACGGAAAACAAGGTTAATGTATCGGTGTTAACGGACAAAAAAAGCACTGATTGTACCAAACTAAACAAAAAAGCAACTACCCGCTGGTATCTCTCTGATTTATTTTAACTATCTTTGCTTACAGAATTCATACTCACAAGAGCATGAAACTCTATTTGCTACACTAGCCAAATACATTCATTTGAAGTTACACAGGCTCTGTATTAACTTATCGAAAGTTATCATTCGCTTTCAGAACGCCCATGAAAATCATACTCAACCCTAAATACGAATTCCTGCACGACTATATGCTCCAACTCGAAGAACACTTCGAAAAGGAAGGACAGGAAATACACACCGGGCGCAACGTGATACGTACACTCCAGACGCATGGACTGACGCTCTGCGTAAAGCGCTATGCACCTCCCCCGCTTCACCGCCGCCTGCAGCAATTTCTATATAAATCGCCTAAAGGTAAATTGGCCTATCTCAGCCCGCTTTTACTGCGCGAACGCGGATTCGAAAGTCCGGAATCGATTGCATACGTTTGCTATCGCAATGGATTGTTGAGCACAACCACTTACTTTGTTTGTCTCATGTCGAACTATCGCTACAACATGGAAACACTGCTCAACGAGTCGCCCGAAGTACAGCAGGAGGTGGTATGCCACTTTGCACGTTTTGCCGCACATCTGCACGAAGGAGGCTTTTTGCACCGCGACTTCTCATCGTCAAACATTCTATACGACAAGATTGACAACCGTTACCACTTCTCGCTTATCGACACCAACAGTATGAAATGCGGCTCGGCCGTCAGCGTCGAAGCTGGTTGTCGCAGTTTGGCACAGCTCACGGGCAACGATGCTTTCTTTGCTCATTTGGCTCAATGCTACGCCAACGAGCGAAATGCCGACCCCATAAATTGTGCACGCCTGATTAATGAGGCCCGCCGAAAATAGCCTTTCGCATCCGACTAACAATTATTTGCTACAATAAAGCCATCACCAACGCTCTCATTCCATTAAGGTAGAAAGGCGTTAGTGATGGCTTTTTAAGATTGCAAAGACCCATACTTCAACATCAACATGGAAGAAAAATGAAACCGGATGTTGAATTTTCTAAATACGAGTGACGTTTTCTTCTTAACGCATATAATAAAGACCTTAAATTACGACCTAAGAGAACCAGAATTGCTAACAGCATGTTCACCATACACACCTCCCGACATCGAAAGGTGGCAGTAAAACTGGATGCACAACATCCGGTAACTAAAGGTTAGTCGAGCTTCATCAGTTTGCGCACATCGTTATCCTCGCCCACAATCCACATGGCATCGCCGCGCAAAATGGTACGTTCGGCAGTCGCAGGCACTATGTTGCCTTGCGCATCTTCAAATCCGACAACCATGCAGTGATAATCCGAACGTATGCCACTGTCGCGCAGAGTAACTCCTATAAAACTGCTTCCTTCACGCACAATGATGCGACGCAACTGCAAACGACTGCTTGCCAGCGGCAGGTCGAGATGCTCCTTGCTCATACGACACGCAAAAGCCTGCAAACTCTCGTCATCGCCAATAGCCTCGATACGGTCTCCTGGAAAAATCATGGCTTCGCCGTCGGGAACATTCAACCGGTATTCGCCACGAACAATGGCGGCAATCATTACTCCATCGCGATGACTAAAACCAAGTTCGTTGAGCCTGCCACCGGCCCAGGCTGAGTCGGTAGGAACTTCGAGTTCGGCAATGTGGATATTACGACTCGTTAATCGTCCGGCATAACCCGGCTCACCACTACCCGACTCTACACGAGCCATCACCTCGCGTGAACGCAAGTTTTGCAAAAAGGTACGCTCCAACTTGATACTGGTCCACTTGATACGGCGCGAAAGTATGAAAAGCAACACACAGACCATGGCCGTTATTACATGCCAGCCCCACCAAAATGGAGACAGAAAGTTAAGCACATAATATACAGCCGATGCAGCTATTACGTAGCGCACACCAAACGTAAACCACAAACCAATGCGATGAAACCATCCGCGCTGACGCAACTGACGCCACTCTTCCGAACGGTTCTTACGCATAACAATGGCACGCAAAAAGGGCGATGCGGCCAAAAGCGTCAACAAGCCGCAAATGGTATTGCCCGGCCAATGCCCAAACGCTCCGCGACATAACGGAAGCAACACAGCAAACGATATGAGTATAACTGCGACACTCAAGGTAAGATATGCGCCTACCTGACTGATCAATGCCATCAACAAACTCTTCCACAAACCGTTACGCACTTCGGATACTTGCGTTTTTTCGCCTCGTTCACTCAAGCGCTGCAGCACATTGGCAGGTACTATGCGTTCGACCATGTCGCACACCGGACGCGCTGCACGAATCATATAAGGAGTAAAGAATGTGGTAATGATACTTACTGCAACAACTACGGGATATAAAAAATCGTCGGTTACATGCAGCGATATGCCCAGCGATGCTATGATGAAGGCAAACTCACCAATTTGTGCCAGCGAAAAACCTCCTTGTATGGCTGTACGCAAGGGTTGTCCCGAAATAAGAAAACTGGACGTACCGAATATGGCCTGGCCAACCATAATGGCCAGACAGATTACCAATATCGGGAGCCAATACTGAGCCAACACGGCCGGATCGACCAACATGCCAACTGATACAAAAAAGATAGCACCAAACAAATCTTTTACTGGCGATACAACTCGCTCAATACGCTCAGCCTCGACCGTTTCGGCCAGTATGCTGCCCATCATAAAGGCACCAAAGGCCGAACTGTATCCGGCTTTATTTGCCATAACCACCAGTAAAAAGCAAAGACCTATGCTTACTACCAGCAAGGTTTCGCGATTGAGCCACTTGTGGGCTTTGCGTAAAAAAATAGGAATTAAATAAAGCCCTACCACAAACCATAGCACCAGGAAAAAGCCCAGTTTAAACAAACTCCCTACCAGTTCCATGCCCTCAAATCGGCGTGACACTGCTACTGCACTAAGCACCACCATCAACAAGATGCCCAAAATGTCTTCAAGAATAAGCACTGAGAGAACCTCGCCCGAGAACTTTTGCTGCCGAAGCCCCAGATCGTCGAAGGCCTTGTAAATAATTGTAGTACTCGACATGGCCAACATACCTCCTAAAAACAGGCTGTTCATGGTTCCCCAATTAAAAAAATGGCCTACGGCACTGCCCACACTCATCATGCAAAACATCACGCTGCAGGCTGCTATGACCGGACCTACACCCATCTTGACTATTTTTTTAAAGGAGAACTCCAGACCCAAGGTAAACATCAAAAAGATAACTCCGATATCTGCCCACGTCCGGATGCTGCTCATATCGCACACCGAAGGGGTGTAGGGCATGTGGGGGCCGGCCAAAAAACCTGCCACGATATAGCCCAGTACCAAGGGTTGCTTGAGGCGTTTAAATACCAGCGTAACTAAACCGGCCGAAATTAGAATGAGCGCAAGGTCGGAGATAAAACTTTCCATATATCGTGCAGTATTATATAAAGTACAGTAGTAATGAAAAAATATAAAGCAGAAAAAAGTAACGCAGCCTGGTCCACAAGATCCAGACTGCGCCACCCGATTAACGTTGTGCTGTCAGTTCGATGATTTTAACCACCAGTTCCGATGCACGCTTTAACGAGGGAATCGGCAGGAACTCATGCGGACCATGGAAGTTGAGTCCACCTGCAAAAATATTGGGACAAGGCAAACCCTTGAACGAAAGTTGTGCACCGTCGGTACCTCCACGAATAGCTCGCACACGGGGAGGGATGTTGCAAGCCTGCATAGCCTCGAGCACAATGTCGACTACATGGGGTACGGGCTTTATCATTTCGCACATGTTGTAGTACTGGTCGTGAATTTCAGCCAGTACGGTGCCTGCACCATACCGGGCATTTGTCCACTCCACGGCTTTTTCAACAAATGCCTTGCGATGCTCAAAGCGTTCGCGGTCGTGGTCACGAATAATGTACGAGAGTGTGGCATGCTCTACATTGCCTTCAATACCCAACAGATGGTAGAAGCCCTCGTACGAGGTGGTTTGCTCCGGTGTTTCATGAGTTGGCATCTGTGCTGCGAGCTCGGCTGCTATACGGGCGGCATTAAGCATTTTACCCTTGGCATAACCCGGATGCACGCTCACACCCTTTACCTCGATTTTGGCACTGGCTGCATTAAAGTTTTCGTACTCCAGTTCGCCCAGTTCACCGCCATCCATGGTATAGGCCCACTCACAGCCAAACTTCTCAACATCAAACTTATGAGCTCCCGACCCAATTTCTTCGTCGGGATTAAATCCTACGCGCACTTTTCCGTGCTTTATTTCGGGATGTGCCAAGAGGTACTCCATAGCTTGCACAATTTCGGCGATGCCGGCTTTATCGTCTGCACCCAGCAGCGTATGGCCATCGGTTACAATGATATCTTCGCCTACGTGATCGAGCAATTCAGGAAATTTCTTTGGCGAAGTTACAAGTCCGGCCTCAGCATCAAGCACAATGTCTCCACCATCGTACTTTTCAACAATACGGGGTTTTACATTGGCTCCTGAGCAGTCGGGGCTGGTGTCCATATGTGCAATAAAGCCTATTACGGGCAATTGGCGGTCTGTATTAGCAGGCAAAGTGGCATATACATAGCCATTGGCATCCATTTCGACTTCGGTCAGTCCGAGTGCTTGCAATTCCTGTGTAAGGTATTCTGCCAGTTTAAACTGCTTGTCGGTACTGGGTGTTTTGCCGGTATCCTCTGCCGACTGGGTGTCGAAGCTTACGTACTTCAAAAATCTTTCTACTATATCCATGATATAAAGGTATTTAGGTTTGTAAGGAGCAAAATTAGGGAAATTTTCGGGATATCGAAAGCCCTAAGCGGCATTTCTGCTTGTTGCTAAGACTTCGCTGTTTGCCCATGCATATGCTCGATTATTTCTAGCATTTTCCTGTCGGTTCACATCATGCTTGCACAAGCATATAAAACATACCGGCCGGAGTGTCCGCACATGCATCAGGCCACCCGTAAGAACAAAGGTAGAGACGGGGCGCCCCCAATGGATTGCGCCAGGCTAAAAAGCATCGGGATGTTCACGCAGCCAGTCTACAATACCTGCCGGGGCACGATGGTTGAGCCATTCACGCTTCATCCAATCCATATAGGGTGCTACATGCTCAAAAAAGCGGTAATAACCACTGCACAGATAGTTCAGTCCGGGTTCGCCGTCAGCGGTACGTGCAAAACGGTTTTTGGGACACTCGCCATTGCAGGCAAACAAGTAATTGCACTCCTTGCATTGAGTGGGGAGGGCCGTACGTTTGGCCTGTCCAAAAGCATGCTGCCGCGTGCTATGCATCATTTCATTGATGGTACGCTCGCGGATATTACCCAGCAAATACTCCGGAAATACAAAATGGTCGCAGGAGTACACATCGCCATTCCATTCTACTACACCGGCATGTCCGCAAGTGGGTGCAAGCGAGCAAATGCCGGGAGGCTGCCCCACCCAATTAGCAAGTGTGGCATCGAAGAGCTGAATAAAATATTCGCCTACATCGTGATGTACCCATTCATCGAACAAGGTTATCAAAAAGTTTCCCCACTGTTCGGGGGTAATACTATACTCCATCAATCCGCCTTTTCCGGCCTCAGCAGCCGAAGCCAACTGCCGCCCGTCGGCATGATGCTCCAGTCGCTCCACAATCGGGGTAAACTGTATATAATGGCAACCTACTTCTTTAAAAAAATGATAGAAGTCGAGGGGATAGTCGGCATTAAAGTCGTTGACTACGGCCATGGCATTCCAGTCTACTCCGTAGCGGTTCAGCAGGTTGATGGCCCGCATTACCTGCTGAAAGGTTGGCCGTCCGCCTTTGTTGCGCCGGTATTCGTCGTGAAACTCCTGCGGTCCATCGACTGAGAGCCCAACCAGCCAGCCTTGCTCTTTAAAAAAGGCACACCAATCTGCAGTAAGCAACGTTCCGTTGGTTTGTATGCAATTGTCAACTTGCCGGCCTGCCGCATACTTGTGCTGTAGCTCTACCACCCGGCGATAAAACGAGAGCGGACGCATCAAAGGTTCGCCACCATGCCAGGTAAAGAGCACTTGCGGCATAGTCTGCGCAGCCATATAGTCGCGTATAAAGCGTTCGAGCAATTCATCACTCATCTGCTGCTTGCCACCTTCGTAAAGATGTGACTTTTCCAGATAATAGCAGTAACTGCACGAAAGGTTGCAGCGCGAACCAGACGGCTTGGCCATCAGATAAAGCGGAGACGAAAAAGGAGCTATTGTATTCAAAATGCAATGATTTGAGTTCAAAAAAGCGAAGCACAACTCCAGCCGGTAGTTGGCAGGAGCGGCTGATATAGAGCCATGTGCAAATTTATTATTATTTTTGCAGAAAGCACCGGTCTATTCCGGGCATTCTTTAAAATGGTATCCATCATCATTCCTATTTATAACGCTGAGGCCTATATCGGCGATACGCTGCGCTCGGTGCTTGCATCGACCTACACCAACATCGAAGTTGTCTGCATGGACGACGGTTCGACCGATGGCTCGCATCATATTGTTGCCGAATTTGCTGCTTCCGACTCCCGTATACGCTTGTTGCATCAGGCTAATGCCGGGGTATGCCGCGCACGTAATGCTGCCATCGGCCAGGCTCGTGGCGAACTGATATTGCCTGTTGATGCCGACAACTTGATTGAACCAACCTTTGTTGAACGGGCTGTTGCTGCCATAGAGGCCGACCCCGAAGTAAAGGTGGTGGCACCCAGAGCCGACTTTTTTGAAGGACGCACGGGCGAATGGGTTTTGCCTCCTTTTACGCTGAACAAACTGGCACACAAAAACATCATGGATACCTGTGCACTCTACCGTAAAAGCGACTGGCAACGCATTGGGGGCTACTGCGAAGACATTATTGCCCGTGAGGACTGGGAATTTTGGATTTCGATGCTGAAAGACGGAGGTAAAGTGGTGCGATTGCCTAACATTGAGTTGCACTACCGCATTCACCGAGGCTCGAAGCGCGAAACCGACCGCCAACTCAAGCGTCACGTTATCAAGGTGCTTAACCACCGCCACCCTGAGTTTTTTGAACAGGAACTAGGTGGCCCCTTACGCTACAGGCGCACGTGGTCGAAACTGATTAACAGCATTTACCGCCTGTTCCATCCGCTTCGTCTGCATACCACCAGGAACTATGCCCACTGGAAACTCTTTACAGCAACCCTGCCTTACCGCTTTAAACACACCGATACAGGACGTGTTATTTATCGTGGCCGCAACGAATTGCGCGAGTTCAATCACGAGGGGCAATGCGTTGTTGTTAAAGAATTTTGCCGCCCCAACCTTATCAATCGCCTGGCCTATGGTTTGCTGCGCAAATCGAAGGCGCAACGTTCATGCGAGTATGCCGCTCTGCTCCGCCAAGCCGGCATCGGAAGCCCCGAACCTGTTTCATGGTGCACAGTGCGCAATGGTTTATTGCTCGACAAGAGTTATTATGTGTCGGTACGCAGCCAATTACCCTACACTTACATCGACTTGATGGAGGGACGCATTGAACATCCCGATGAACTACTGCGTGAGGTGGGCCGAACAGCAGCCCGTATGCACCAGGCAGGCATGATTCACCGTGACTTTTCGCGCGGAAACCTGCTGATGGGTTATGTTGATGGAAAACCTTATATTGAGGTAGTCGATTTGAACCGCATCCGCTTTCGCCAGGTGAGTCTGGCCGAAGGCATCGAAAATCTGCAGCGCTTACCGGCTACCGACAACATGAAACGCCTCATGGCCGAGGGGTATGCCGAAATTACCGGTGCCGACCCCGAAGCCTTACTCGTGCTTTGGCCGCAAACCGAAGCCATGGACAGTAAAGCGGCAGGGGTTCGCAGCTAATACCCAAAGCCCCGGCATAAGTCAGCCCTTACTCCATATGGCTATTCCATTGGACCGGAACATGTATCCGAACATTATTGAACTGGCCACCGGCATGCGTTGCAAAGAGCTACCGATTGCTCTATTTACGCATGCCGGTGGCCACTTTGTATACCGACTCCACAATGAGTTTGGTTCATATTCCGGCCAATCAAATCGGGCTGACCCATAAACATATAGATTAGCAATGCGAAAAAGAAAAATCAAACCTACGGGACACCTTAACAGGAGATAGAATACGAAAAACGTCCAAACTCGCATGTTACGAATTTGGACGTTTAAACTGGGGTGCTTAATGGGATTCGAACCCATGACATTCAGAACCACAATCTGACGCTCTAACCAACTGAACTATAAGCACCATGTATATCTTTCTCTTGGAAAGCGATGCAAAAGTACGCACTTATTTTTAAAGTACCAAACTTTTCGGCCATTTTTTTTCAAAAAAACATTCATTTAAGCCTCATCTGTACTTAATATAGCGTTTCGGTGGGGCCTTTTTAGAGATTTGAGGGTCATTAAGGCTTTAAAGAGATGCTGCACTTCAAAAGGTAAAAACGCATGATGCACCAGGTGCATCATGCGTTTTATGCAACATCATACGCGCACTTAGTCTTCGTTGAGCATATTGAGCATTTCGGTAGCCATACGTTGTATGCGGCGGTTCAATTTGATGCCGACCAGTCCTCCGGAAAGAGTTCCTACCACACCGCCAACAACAACCACTACCTTTTCGTCGAGCGGGAGGGTTGGATGGTTATACACCTCCCATCCGGCCCAGATAAGCCAGACTGCCATTATCAGCATACCTATGCGGAGCCACTTGGCATAACGCATTTTCAAGCGTGCCAGTTTGCGCACCGTGTCGGCCACAGGTGCCGAAGCCAGCATATTGGGGTGTAATCCCCGATGGGTACTGAATGATTCGACCATTTCGACTGCCAGCATCAGAATGGTGGCTATACAAAAAGGCCACGACAAGCCTAAATCGCGCAAAACGTAAGTACAAAAAGGAATCGCTATCAGGTCGCCTGCCAAACTGAGCCAATAGTATTTGTTAACCGAACGGATGCGGCTTTTCATGGCTTCCTGTATTTGGCGGTCGTCAACAATACGCTGATTATCGAGGGTTTCACGGAGCATACGGAACTGCCCTTTCAATTCGTTCAATTCTTCCATATTTATCGCCGTAGGTTTATTCTTTATTTTGAGTATTGAATGAGATGCAACAACTTAATCGTTCATTTTTTTGAGTTCTTCGCGAATGCGCACCAGGCGCACCGACACGTTTTTGGCACTGATACCAATAATTGCACCTATCTCATCATAAGGTAATCCTTCGAGCCAAAGCAAAACGATGGCACGGTCAAAAGGTTTGAGCCGGTGTACCCGTCGGTGAAGCATCTGTATTTGCTTTACCTCTGCTGTATCGTCCTCATAAAGGTTAGCATCCATCTCCAGGGGGATTGTCGGCATGCGCTTTTTCTTGCGGTCAGCACTGATGCAGGTATTCAAACTGATGCGGTATATCCACGCCGACAATTTAGCCTCGCCTTTAAAACTATCCAAACCGCGCCATATGTTTATCAGCACTTCTTGAAACAAATCGTTCACCTCGTCCTCGTCTTTGGAGAACATATAGCAAACGGTATAGATGGTACTCTTATATTCTTTGACGAGACCGGAAAATTCTTTTTCGCTCATGCTAACAGTCATGTAATTTGTCAGTATTCATATAAATAGACGCAGCAAACGGTTATTTACTACACGATTGAGCATAAATAAGCGTTTGCTGCGTTAAAACAAGGCTTAAATACCTGTTTGCAGGATGGTACGCAACACGAGCAGAGCCGACTCAACATTATGCACATCCTTCACAATCATGCGCCGGCGTCCGTTGGTTTCCTCCAGTTTACAACGACTATAAGAGTTGGTAGCAAACTCTATAATGCGTCCAAATGTATCGCTATTATAATAAGGACTATTCAGATTAGACACAAAATAAACAAACATTCGTTTTCCTTTCAACACCAGACGCTCTGCACCGGCCTTACGCCCCAGGGCACGCAAGGGAACAATACGAAGCAATTCCTCACCCTCGGGCGGCATTGTGCCAAAGCGGTCTTCCATGCGCTGCCTAAAGGCTGCAATCTGTTCATCGGTGCTGAGCGAATCGAGTTCGCGGTAAAGCAGCATGCGCTCAGTGGCTCCAGGCACATAATTTTCAGGAAAATAAGCATGCAGGTCGCACTCTACTGTACAGTCGTCCACAAAGCGCTCACCGCTCAAGCCGCCGTTTTGCTTCAGTTCCTCGGCATAAAGGTCGGCAAACTCATCATTTTTCAACTCCGTCACAGCCTGCGCCAAAATCTTTTGATAGGTTTCGTAGCCCAAGTCAGCAATAAAACCGCTCTGCTCGGCTCCCAACAAATTACCTGCACCTCGAATGTCAAGGTCCTGCATGGCTATGTGTATGCCCGAACCCAAATCCGAGAAATTCTCAATGGCTTGCAACCGGCGGCGCGACTCATCGGGCAACAAGGCCAACGGAGGCGCCAGCAGGTAACAGAAGGCTTTACGTGAGCCACGTCCCACGCGTCCGCGCATCTGGTGCAAATCCGACAGGCCAAAGTGGTGGGCTGCATCAATGATTATGGTATTGGCATTGGGTATATCTATTCCGTTTTCTACAATAGTGGTAGCTATCAGCACATCATAGTCGTAGTTTACGAAATCCATTATTACCTTTTCGAGCTGGTCGGAGGGCATTTGTCCGTGTCCGATGCAAATACGTGCATCAGGCACATACTTATGCACCATGTTAGCCAGCGTTTGCAGCGATGCCACACGATGGGTCACGATGTAGACCTGTCCGTTGCGGCTCATTTCAAAATTCACCGCCTCGGCAATCACTTCGTGTCCGAAAGTATGAATTTCAGTTTGTATAGGCCGGCGGTTGGGTGGCGGAGTTTGAATTACACTGAAATCGCGCGCACCCATCAGCGAGAATTGCAACGTACGCGGAATGGGAGTTGCCGACATGGTAAGGGTATCGACATTTACTTTTAGCTGGCGGAGTTTTTCTTTCACAGCTACTCCGAACTTCTGTTCCTCGTCGATAATGAGCAAACCCAGGTCGTGCCACTTGACACTCTTGCCGATAAGCTTTTGCGTACCTACCAATATATTGATAGCCCCCGACTGCAAGTCGTTGAGCACTGCTTTGGTCTGCGCTGTAGAGCGGGCGCGGCTTAGATAGTCTACCCGTACAGGAAAATCCTTGAGCCTTGATGCAAAGGTGCGGTAATGCTGCAAAGCCAGTACCGTAGTCGGCACGAGTACGGCCACCTGTTTATTATCGGCAGCTGCCTTCATGGCAGCACGTACGGCAATTTCGGTTTTACCAAAGCCCACATCACCACACACCAGACGGTCCATGGGGCGGCTGCTTTCCATATCGGCCTTCACCTCCTGCGTCACACGCAATTGGTCGGGAGTATCCTCGTAGGCAAAGCCGGCTTCGAGTTCGTGTTGCATAAACGAGTCGGCACTGAAGGCAAAGCCTTTTTCTTCTTTACGCTGCGAGTAAAGTTTTATCAAGTCGCGGGCTATATCTTTTATCTTATTCTTGGTACGCTCCTTGAGTTTTTCCCAGGCTCCGGTACCCAAGTTACTGATGCGGGGCGGCTCGCCTTCCTTTCCTTTATACTTCGACACCTTGTGCAACGAGTGAATAGATACGTACACAGCATCGTCGTTTTTATAGATAAGTTTTATCATCTCCTGCATTTCGCCATCCGATGCCGGCATTCGAACCAGCCCCGCAAAGCGCCCCACTCCATGGTCTATATGCACTACGTAATCGCCCGGTTCGAACTGCATGAGTTCCTTGAGCGATAGAGCCATTTTTACATCGCGGGCGTGGTCGGACTTGAGGTTGTATTTATGGAAGCGATCGAATATCTGATGATCGGTAAAGCAGCATAATTTGAGGTCGGCATCCGAAAAGCCTGCATGAAGGGTTTTCAAAACGGGTTCGAACACCGTGTAGCCATCACCCATCTCCTCAAATATGCTTTGCAGACGCTCTGTCTGCTTGGCACTGTCGGCCAAAATGAACAAACGGAAACCATCGGCACGATACTGTCCAAGGTTTTGCCGCAACATTTCGAAGTTTTTGTGATAAATGGGCTGTGGCAAAATATTAAAACGCAGGATGGCCGAAGGGGTTCCCAATGGCTGTGTGCCAATATTTACACGCTGCAACGAAGCTACGCCACGCAAAAGGGTTTTGCCTTGAATAAGCAGGCTTTCGCGATTAAGGCGCTCACGCAGTTCGGCCGCTTCCATCTCCGAATTAGCATCGCCAGCCTGCAAGGCCTGGCGGGCAAAACCCTCCTGGTAGATATGTTCCACCTTATCGTGCACCAAAGCCAAGTCCTTAACTACCAGCACGGTGTTAGCTGGTAAATATTCGGTAAAGGGTACAAGATTCCCGACTACTCCCTGCTCCGTATCGGGCACAATGCTCACATGCTCCTTTCGCTCGCGCGAAAGTTGAGTCTGCACTTCGAAGGTACGAAGTGAGTCGACTTCATCGCCAAAAAAGTCGATGCGGAATGGAAACTCTGAGGCATACGAAAAAATATCGAGAATGGATCCGCGTACTGCAAACTCTCCCGGTTCGTAAACATAGTCCTTACGCACAAAGCCTAATTCTAGCAGACGGTGTGTAAGGTCGGAAAGGTCGTAGCTTCCACCCTGCTCTATATGCAAGGTGCGCTCCTTGAGACTGTCGGGGGGAGCTACACGCTCAGACAGAGCGTCGGGATAGCTCACAATGTAGAGCGGACGGCTTGCGTCAAACTGTTTGGACAGCCGGTTGAGTACATCGGTACGCAAAATTTCGTTTGCTGCATCGCGCTGGGCATACTTCACGGCACGGCGATAGGCCGAAGGATAAAAAAACACTTGTTCCTCGCCCAACATTTGCGTCAGGTCATGATAAAAATAACTCGCTTCTTCTTCATCATCGAGCACAATTAGAAACGGACGGCACACAACCTGCTGCCGGGCTGTAAGCGAGGCAAAAACCATCGGGGCTGCCGAGGCTTGCAATCCTTGCAAATGTATAAGTGCCGGCTGACCTTCGGCCAGTAATCGGGCAAGGCCGGCTACTTGCGGATGCTGTGCATAAAGCGGAAGTATTTCTGAAATTTGCATAATGCGAAATGTTTGGGCAATGCAGACTTAAACGCTGTGCCTAAAGGGCAGAGCGCAGCCATACTAACAACTATTTTGCCTACTGTGGAGTGTCTTAAACGGGGCCGATATAGATAAAGTCCCCTGAACTATCAAGGTGTAAAAGTACGCATTCTTTGGTGAACAAACAACTATTGAAGCACCTTTTACTCACGCCCTACCCATCTCGACAGCCGGCAATGCTTTTACACCAGCAGCCTATTTGCTGCTACCTGCACGGCGTAGCTATTTCTACACACATGTGTGCAACTGTTCAGGCATGCCATCACGATACACGGCATGGAGTGTGACTACTCAAATTATGCTCTAATCGATGTTCCGCAGCCAATACCAAAAGGTGGCAAAGCCTGTAAAGCCCAAAGGGCCGGAAGGCTGGCAGTTGGAACGATTGATGTCCTTCAAACCGGAGGGCCGGCCTGCCTGCGCAAGTCGACCCTCCGGTTGTTTTTATTTATCAGTAGTATTGTGGCTGCAAGATAGCTGCATAAAGCGGCAAAGCAATCTCTATCAGCAGTCGTTACTGCCACCTAATACCACTCGCCGCCATCGTCGTCAAGGGGTTCATCCCCGCTTTCGCTGTTCATACGTTCGAGTTCCTCGGGAGTGTACTCATCTTCGTAGTGCTGCTCTACCGGTATGAGTTGTTCAATGGGCTGACCAGGCTTCAGTTCGATGGGTGCAAAGGTTTGGTCAAAGAATTGCTGGTAATCGTTAAAGCTGAAGAGCGTTCCCAACATATCGAGGTTCGTTTTCGAAATGAGCAGCACGCGTCCGCGTTTAAGGAAGGGATAAAGTTCTTTGTCTTTATAGCAGCGCTGTGCATAAGCATGCGCCTCGTCGTACGAGGCAAAGCCGGCTATGCGGAGCTGGCTGATTCCATCGGCCTTAACAACTTCCATGTCGAAACCGCGCACAACGAACGAGGCAAAGTTAAAATGCGCCATTTCATAGAGCAAGCGGTTGGTATCGATAGAGTCGGTGGGATAGGCCAGGACAAAGAGGAAGGGCGTTTCGCGCTCGGTCGAGAACTGCTTCTGCCTGGCGGCATCGGTAGCCAGCGAGTCGGCTGCTGCCGAACGACGGTCCCAGAGCGACCCTAAGTCGAAGGTACCTGTACCTATTTGACGGCCGGCTTCAAGTCCGCGCACCAGCATGCCTGCCAACTGGCTGACATCGCTCTCGGGGAAGTCGCCTACCAGTTTTCGCAATTCGGCAACCAGTTCTTGGGTATCGGCCGTAGCCAAACGGCTCAACACATGAACCAAGATAAACTTCGGCCGGTTAAGCCCCGAGGGGTATTTAGCCGTTGAATAAGCAAAATTCTTCGCTACGGTAGCCTCATCACGGTTTCGGTATGCTCGATAGGTTGCAGCGTAGAGCGAATCCTCGAGTTGCTTGCCATAGCGGGCCTGTTGCTCAAAGTCGGGAGCTGTTATCAAGCGTGTCAGTTCGTGGTCGGGATAGGCCGATGCCAGGAAGTTGCGCGCAGCCTGGGCTTTATCGGGTTTGCCCCACCTTGAGTAAAGCAAAAACAGGTGGTAGTAAGCCTCAGCCATACGGTCAAATTGGGTGTACTGACTCGTCAGACGTTCCAGGGTACCTGCCGCAAGCGGAAAGTCCTCCAGGTCATCTTTTTCAATAATACCTGCATTGTAGAGCGCGTCTTTAATAATTTCGTCAGACGCTTCCCGGGCCTCGGGCGTAAAGGGTATTTGCTTGAGGTAGTACTCGCGGCAATGGGGGTCGTTGGCCAAAGAGTCGGCTTCAGACATGGGTGCTTGCTCCTCGGCATTGAGCGCTGCCGAATCGGCCAGTGCCTGCAACGAATCTTCAGCTTCGTAATCATAGCCTTCGTCATCGTCCATTGCCACTACCGTGCGGTTGGAGCGTCGCCAGTTATCTTCGTTTTTACGTTTGCCCCATTGCTTTTTAAAGTCCTCCTTACCCTGCATTACGAGCATGGGGTTATAAAAGTACCATACCTGCTGCTGATTGTTTTGCGGGCGGAGTCCGGCATTGGGTGCATTGTTATTGCCCATAAAGTCGTTGAGTCCGTTGGCTTCGGCTCGTGCCTCGGCTGCTGAGTCAAGACGGGCCTGGCGTTCCTCCTCTTCCTTCTTTTTGAGGGCTTCGATTACCCGGTCGATGGCCGCATTACGTTCGGCTTCGCCCATCCTCGAAAGCGCCTGCAAACTGTCCTGCAACTGAACGGCCGAGGTATAAGGCACCAGTTTGTCGAGTACTTTTGAACGGCGGGTTACCTCTTCGTAATTGTCATGTGTTTTTTCAATCATGCCCAACGCCTCGGTATAGCACTGCTGTGCCTGCTTAAACTTTCGCTTTTCCCAATAAAGCGAACCGAGCCGCAGAAGCAGAATGCCCTTTTCAACCCCCGCGCGGGTAGCTTTTTCGCGACCGGTTTCGTAAGCTGAAATGGCATGAAGGGTGTCGCGGTTAGTCAGGTAAATATTGCCCATGGCGTAATATACCTGGTCAAGGTAGTCTTTGTTATTTGCCGAACGCGCCATGCGCCGCAAGCGGGCTATCATCTTCTTTCCCGAACGGCTATCGGCCGCCTGCACTTCAGTTTGAAGGATGCGGGCATTAAACGACAGTTCAAACGGCGGACTCTTGCGGATGCAGCGAGCCAGCGACTTATATGCTTTTTCGCGATTACCGAGTTGGTGATACACCTGTCCGAGGAGGTAATACAGACGCGCCTGCCTAAACTCACCTGTGGCATGGCTGGCCGAACGCTCCAGATAGGGAAGGGCATCGGCATAGCGCTCCTGACGCAGCAAGAGGTCGGCCTGGGTGGCATCGGCCAAACGGGCCACACGCTTCGACACCGAATCGCGCCTTACCTTCGACAGGGCGTCTTCGGCATCGTAATACCAGTCAATCTGGGCATAGCTACGGGCCAGCCACTGCCGGGCCTCGGTAGCTACCGCAGGCTCGGCTGCATAGAGGCGGGCTATGTACGAAAACGTGGAGGCTGCCTCCAAAAAATCGCCCTTCTGAAACTGAGCCTGCCCCATCAGGAGCCAGGCATTTTTAAGAAAGGGGTTGAACTCTTTACGCTGAAGGTACTGCTTCATCTTAGCACTTTTGCGCTTCGATGCACTAACTTGCGGCCGCCGCTTGATAGAGTGCAACGTAATGGCCTTTTGGCATTTGGTGATGGCGGTTTCGTATTGGGCCTTGCCCGCCTCGCGCGATTTTTCATTGCCCACCAGGAATACGGGCAACATCTCGGTAAAGTTGTCTTTATGGCCATCGGCTTTAGCTTTTTGGCCTTCTATAAATGCCTGGTCGGCATTAAAATAGGTGTTATAGCGGGCTGTAAACGAATGCCACCAGCGTGTCATGCCCGTATTCTTCTTGGTAGAACACGAGCTGAGCAGCAATAGGAGTACAATAGCAGTCCAGAGGCTAAATATGGAGCGTATGGGTTTCAATGCTTATGGTGGATTGCGGCAGCAAACTGCCTTTGGGTTGTTTAACTACGGAATACGCTTTTTATTATGCGGCAAAGGGCATAAATACCTATACTAACTAAAATAATAGAGGCGCCGCCCGGCACATCGGCATAGTATGACAAAAACAAGCCACCCACACAGCCTGCATAGGCAATGAGAGCCGAAAGCCAAACCATACGTCTGAAGGTGCGCACAAAGAGTGCTGCCGTGAGCTGGGGTACACTCAGCAGCGAAATGACCATCACAATGCCTACCAAATGCAGACACCCCACAATGGTCAGGGCCGTTAGCACTACCAGCACACCTTCGATGGTATCAACAGGAAGTCCCTGGGTACGGGCAAAGTCGCTGTCGCTTGCCACACTTACCACCGCCCGCTGAAACAAGCCGTAAAGTAATACGGTAACAAGAGTGAGCAAACCGAGCACAGCAAGGTCGGTGTGCGAAATGCTGAGTATATCGCCAAAAAGATAGGAGGGCAAATCGGTCATGAAACCTGGAGCCATATAGGCAAAGAGTATACCCAAGGCCATGCCGAAGGTCCAAAGCATGGCCACGGCTGAGTCTTCGCGCACACGCCGACGATTTCCGAGCCAGCGGATGGCAAAACCCGATACAACGGCAAAGACGGCAGCCCCCCAAAGGGGCGAAAAACCCAAATAGGCTCCAAGTCCCACCCCGCCCAGCGAGGCATGGGCCATACCGCCTCCTGCAATGACCAGCCGGCGGGTAACTACATAGGTACCTATCACGGCACAAAGCACCGAGGCCAACAAGGCGCCGGCAAGGGCATTCTGAAAAAAAGGATAGGATAGTATTGTCATTGTCTTTGTTTGTGTATTGAATGAGAGGGGCATTACCTGGTGTGCGCTGCCGAGCGGTGATGGGCCTCGCTGCGGAACTCTCCGACTATCAGGAACACCTCGTCTTTGATGGCATCGGGCAAATTGATGCCGCGCAACTGGAGCGAACGCACCCAGCCTGCCACCTCGTCATCGCGCATGGTTGTGAGCACCTCTTCAAAGCGTTCAATCTCCTGTGCCGTATAATCTTCAGAAGCACGTCCCCGAAAGGTATCGAGTTCTTCGTCGTCGTAATATTCAATCTCTTTGCTTACAGCAGCCAGCAAACTTTCTTTTTCGCACACTTCATGCTGACCGCAACAACCATCGGGGCGGGCTTTTTGAATGCCGGGCATTTGGTCTATCTCGCCACGCTCGAGTTTCTTTTTGAGCGAGCGGTTACGCAACCAACCCGCAAGCAGAGCCACCACAAAGAGGCCCAACAGAGATAAAAGCAGTACTTTCATAATTCAAAGCTTTTCGATTTCTTTCCAATAGCCGGGGTAACTTTTACTTACTACCTCGGGGTGAGCAATGCGGAGTTGCCGAAACACCTGGGCCACCGGAGCAAAGGCCATGGCCATGCGGTGATCGCTGTAAGTTTCGATGGCGCGGCCGTCATAACAGGGCACTCCATCGGCATAGGTTGTTACATGGAGTATATCGTTGCCCTCTATGCTGAGTGTAATGCCCAGTTTGCTGAGTTCGCAACGCAAGGCTTCAAGGCGGTCGGTCTCTTTCAGTCGCAAGGATGCCAGTCCGCTGAAGCGGAAAGGCCTGCGCAGCATGGCACAGGTAACTACCAGTGTCTGGGCCAAATCGGGCTGCCCCGAAAGGTCGAGTTCGTATAATGCACCCGGAGGCAGCAAATGCGTCGCATCGCGCATCACTACCACTCCCGCCCCGTCACTGGCCAAACAACAGCCTACGCCCAGCGGAGCAAAATAGCTGCTTACAGCCCGGTCGCCTTGCACGCTGTCGAGCCGGAGGCCTGGCAGCGCTATTTGGGCATGGGCATCGCCCGAAAGGGCCACGGTTTCGAACCAGTACGAGGCTGCGCTCCAGTCGGCCTCGGCCGTATAACCGGCATCCGGCACATAGGCTCCGGCCTCAACCTGCAAGGTCTGTGCATCGGTCCAACGGACTTTGGCACCAAACCGACGCATCAGCGAAAGTGTCATGTCGATGTAGGGGCGCGAAACCACTTTACCTACAAGCCCGATTTCCAAACCGTGCTCCATACAAGGGGCAACCATCAACAAAGCCGATACAAACTGCGAACTGACGTCGGCCGGCAGTTCCACCCGTCCGCCTTGCAACCTGCGGCCAACGATACGAAGGGGAGGATAGCCCGCTGCGCCTTCATAGCTGATGGTTGCTCCAAGACTGCGCAGCGCATCGACCAAAATGCCTATCGGGCGCTGCAACATGCGTTCGGTACCGGTAAGCAGATGCTCCTCGCCCTGGCATACGGCATAGTAGGCGGTCAGAAAGCGCATAGCCGTTCCTGCTGCACCCACATGAACTGTCTGTTCCCGCTCACGGCTGAATAAGGCTTTGCGCATAACAAGGGTATCGTCGCAAATGGCCAGTTGTACAGGTTGCAACTCTAAACCGCTCAAGGCACTGACCAGCAAAGCCCGGTTGCTCAAACTCTTCGAAAGTGGAAGGTTGACCGTTGCATGCAGCCGGTGGGGATAGCGAGGTTGATACATCATTTAAAGCAGATTACTGACAAGGGGGACTATCGGACAGTAGGTACAAACACCTGCACACAAGGGGCTGAATGCGTAAACCGGACACTCCCGTCAGAGCTGATTGACCTGCCGGATAAGGGTCAGGCACCATAAACTGCCCCCTGCCGAAACATAACTTCGCAAAGATAGTGTTTTTTTGTCCGTTACTCCCGCTATAGGCTATACTAAATGCACCGAATGGAGAAAAACTGGAGAAAAAAGCCTCGCTTCTGCATTTTTTATGCAAAAAACTCCCGAAAAATTTGTAGATTGAAGAAAATGTTGTACTTTTGCACTCGCAATTCGGGGTGTAGCTCAGCCCGGTTAGAGTACGCGTCTGGGGGGCGTGTGGTCGCTGGTTCGAATCCAGTCACCCCGACTGGTTTTAAAGGTAGCAAGTTGCTTAGGCAATGCGCTGCCTTTTTTGTTTTATTACCCCTTAGAACGGAACTTGAAAATTCCATTCCTCCGTCAAATTGCACGCACTTATATACGCAACAGATACTTTCGGCCTCAGGCAGATGCTCTCCCCCTTTACCAATCGCATTTTGGCATGGCCTTAAAGCAAAGCAAACTATTCAAAACGCCGTGTAAAAACAACTACACCCCAATGCTGCAGTTCAACCAGCTGACCTGTAACAATACTTAGAAAACCTTACTACCGGTGCTTCGGAATAATTTGTCATTAAAATCTTACTTTTAACACAGACTCTCGAATAATAGTATTAACTTTGCCCTATACGCTAACCCAATCAATTATCAGTATGACAACAATTTGCAACGATGAGCTCCGCGTGGTTATCAGCCCCGAGGGCGCTGAAGTACAAAACGTACAAGACGTTCGCACAGGACGCGAATACCTTTGGCAGGGCGATGCCCGCTGGTGGGACGGCCGTTCGCCCATCCTCTTTCCCATTGTTGGCGGCATGTGGAACGGTGTTTGCCGCATTGACGGCAAAGAAGTACGCATTCCGAAACACGGATTCGTAAACGGACGCACCTGGCAGGTGACCGAAACAACGGCCGACAGCGCCCGATTGGAATATACCAGCACTATACGCGATTTTGAACTATTCCCCTTTGCCTTCAAAGTAGCTGTAACCTACCGTCTGTGCGGCCGTAAGCTCATGGCCGACTTTGAGGTTATCAACACCGGTGGATGCGACCTTTGGTTCCAAATAGGCGGACACCCGGCCATTGCACTGCCCGAATGGAAAGAGGAAAACGAGATTGACGGCTACATCCGCCTGGAAGGTAAACCCGAATACATTTGGCGTGCCGGCGACCAGGGATGCCTCGAAGCCGACAAGCACCCTGTACCCCTGACCGATGATGGCCTGGTGCCCCTGACTGTAGCCACTTTTGCCAACGAGGCGTTGATATTCGACAACCATCAAATCAGTGCAGCCACTGTGCTCGACCTTAACCGACAACCCATTGCCCGCGTTGAGAGTTCCTCGGCAGCATGGCTCTTTTGGAGTCCTACCGGCCTGCACTCGCCCTTTGTTTGCTGCGAACCTTGGTACGGACTCTGTGACCACCAGCATTTTGAAGGTCCTATTCAAGAGCGACCCTTTATTAACTGCGCTCACGCCGGCGAAACCTGGAACGGCGGCTACAGCATCGAGGTTTTCTAAACAAGGCAACCCTATGTATAAAAGGGCAGAACTGCTTGTTCTGCCCTACCAATAACGCCAACAGCCCGCAGCATTTAATTGCTGCGGGCTGTTGCACAAACAACGGGACATGAACAACACAAACAATCAAGTATCAACCGATAACCGCGAACGTGAAATCTTTAAAGTTACACTTTGGGGAAGCCTGGTCAACTTTGGATTGCTGGTATTCAAATTCATAGCTGGCATCGTGGGAGGAAGCGCGGCCATGCTTGCCGATGCCGTACACTCTCTGTCAGACTTTGTGACCGATGTGGTGGTTATTGTGTTTGTAAAACTGGCAGGCAAGCCTTGCGATGCCGGACACGACTACGGACACGGCAAATACGAAACACTGGCTACAGCGCTGATTGGCCTGATGCTGGCTGCCGTAGGTGTGGGCATTCTATGGAACGGACTGAACCAAATAGCCGTATTCATACAAGGCGGCACGCTGGCACAACCAGGCCCTATTGCCCTTGCTGCGGCCCTGCTGTCGGTCGTTTCCAAAGAGATGCTCTACCAGTGGACGGCACGCCGCGGAAAGGTGCTCCAGTCGCAGGCCATGACGGCTAATGCCTGGCATCACCGTAGCGATGCCCTGTCGAGCATCGGAACTGCTGCCGGCATTGGCGGTGCCATTATGCTGGGCGAAAACTGGAGAGTGCTCGACCCGCTTGCAGCCATAGTAGTGAGCGGGCTCATTCTGCGCGTAGCTTATCAACTTATCCGGCCAAGTATGGACGAACTGCTCGATAAATCATTGCCCGAGGACGATGAAAGGTTCATTACCAACATCATACAGCAACAACCTGGTGTGAGCGACCCGCACAACCTGCGCACACGCCACATTGGCAGCTATTCAGCCATCGAGGTGCACTTTAGAATGGATGGTAACACCACCCTGAACGAGGCACACCGGGCCACACGCGAGATTGAAGACAAGCTGCGTACACGGTTCGGCCACAAAACATTTATTACAACACACGTCGAACCTCTGAAACCCGACATGCGCCAACCAAACGCTCCCGCAGAACCAGACCTTCCGCCGCATAGCAATGCCGCTACTTGACTATGCGGGCCTTGAGAATGCGCACATCCTGCAAGGGACGGTTGTTTTCGTCGCGATCGGCCCATTGTATCTGTTCAACAACCTCCATTCCTTCGACAACCTCGCCATAGACGGTGTACTGACCATCGAGATGGGGAGTACCACCCTGCGTACGGTAAATTTCGCGTACCTCGGGCGTAAGTTTTACCTGCCCGCCTGTAGCTTTATAAATACGTTCCTGCACTTTGTCGAGCACCGGATCGCTGAACACACTGCCTATCACTATGTAAAACTGGCTGTACGACGATTTTCGCTCGGGGTTGACCTGGTCGCTCTCGCGGGCTGCTGCAAGGGCTCCACGTTTATGACAATGCACGGGAAAACGTATTTCGGCCGGAATGGCGTACGGCTCACGCGAGTCGCCCAACAAAACTCCAGGCTGCGCATGACGACTGGCAGAGTCGCCGGCTTGAATCATAAAGTTGGGTATGACGCGATGAAACAACAACCCGTCGTAATACCCCTCGGCAACCAAGCGGAGCATTTGGTCGCGATGCAGCGGCGTATCGTTATAGAGCATTACACGGAATGAACCACTGGTGGTTTCGAACACCACCTCGCGACGCACGCTATCAGCTACTGATTGGGCCGAAACCGTAACAAAAGCCATAAAAAGGCTTATCAAAAACAAGAACTTCTTCATATACTTGTCCGTTAGGCCAAAGCCTTGTGTTTGTAAGGCTCAAGCCATTACTACTTTATACATTTGTGCTCAAACCAGGCAAATCGTCCGGTTTGCAGGCCACGGGTTTCCTGCCGCCTGCTATATCTTATCTAATCCCTTGGTAAACTTAAGCCAATAGTACTTTAGGGGATTGGTATATTTGAGCTGCTTCCAAGGACGGCTTTGATGGGGGCGATGAATGACCGGCAGGTTGGTAAAGAGGTAGTTACTGAAACCTCGCTCAAGCGACTCGTGCGAAATGGTCACATCGTACCAGTTCTTTTCAGGATTAAGCGCTGTAAACGGATAAGCCTGGAGCAAAGCAGGCGTTAAGAGCGAACAGCAAAAACTACAATGCTTCTTGACATTAACCACACGGTTCTCCATTCCCCGCGCATAAAGATAGGGGTAATTGATTGCTCCCGCATCGTCAACCGTTACTGAGGCTGCTATGCCACACTGAGGCTGGGCCAGCGCCCCGTCATACAATCCCTGCAACGTTTGGGGGGTAACCACCACATCACTCTCAACAATGCACAAACCGGCATCGGCCGCGAGCGCCTCGCGTTGTGCCGTTTGCAAAACCAACAGGTAGTTGGGCGAGGGATGGTTGGTCATATCGCTCAGGTTAACCAGCCTGAAGCCCATCTCGCGCGAAGCAGCCTCCAGGCGTGCCGTATTTTCGGGAGTTGAAAAGTCATTGAACACCGTATAGGTGTATGGAACATTTAACTGGCTGGCCAAAACCGCCTTTATAGTCAGGAGGGTAGAGTCTATCGAATCCTTGACCGGCGTTATAATATATAATCCTTTCATAGTCAAAGCCTCATGCATTTGGTGAAGTAATCACGCAAAAGTAAGCATTTTCCCCGAAAAATTATATACCTTTGCCTGCGAAACTGCACCTTGCAGCGCTGTTCCTAATTATAACTGAGAATCATGACCGAAAATTATAGCCTGAGCCACCTAAAAGAACTGGAAGCCGAATCCATCCATATTATCCGTGAGGTGGCTGCGGAATTTGAGAACCCCGTAATGCTCTACAGCATCGGCAAAGACTCCAGCGTAATGGTACGACTGGCCGAAAAGGCTTTTGCTCCCGGACGTCCGCCCTTCCCCTTGATGCATATCGACTCCAAATGGAAGTTTAAGGAAATGCTGACCTTCAGAGACTGGTATGCCAAAGAGCATGGCTGGAACTTGATTGTTGAGAGCAACATGGAGGCTTTCAATGCCGGAGTCGGCCCCTTTACCCATGGTTCGAAGGTTCATACCGACTTGATGAAAACACAGGCTTTGCTCCACGCTCTCGACAAGCATCAGTTTGACGCTGCCTTTGGAGGCGCACGCCGCGACGAGGAAAAAAGCCGTGCCAAAGAGCGTATCTTCTCCTTCCGCGACCAATTTCACCAGTGGGACCCCAAAAACCAACGTCCCGAATTGTGGGATATCTACAATGCACGTGTACATAAAGGCGAGAGTATCCGTGTATTCCCGCTTTCGAACTGGACGGAATTGGACATCTGGCAGTACATACGGCTCGAAAACATTCCTATCGTACCACTTTATTTTGCCAAAGAGCGCCCGGTAATTGAACTCGACGGACAACTGATTATGCCCGATGATGACCGACTGCCCGAGGAGTACCGCGACAAAATTGAGATGCGGAAAATACGTTTCCGCACCTTGGGATGCTGGCCGCTAACAGGAGCTATCGAAAGCGAAGCCGACACCATCGAAAAGATTGTGGAGGAAATGATGACTACCACCAAGAGCGAACGAACCACCCGCGTCATTGACTTTGACCAGGATGCCTCTATGGAACAAAAGAAACGCGAAGGCTACTTCTAAACCTTCCATTACAAACTTAAACGGCCGGCCGGTACAGAGCAAACATTACTGCTGTACCGGCCGGCCGCATATACAACACGCTATGGGGCAACACATGCCACAATTGGCCGATAGCAACCATCAAAATGTTTTATACGCCTCATAGCACTCCGGCACTGCAGCCATTATGTCCGGTTTCGGTGCAGCAAGGCCCCTTACACAAAAACAATGCACCACGGCCGGTATACATCCCTCACAGCAACCGGGTGCCGGGATGCTGTGCCACACAGCAAGGTTTAATACTCCACCTTATCGGCAAGGTTGTTCCACTCGTCGAAAGGCGCTGCCGACTCGGCATGCATAAACTCCTCTGTGCTTAACTTACGCTCGTGAATGGGCAACGCCAGTTCGCTGTAAATAAAGGCATCGTCGAAACCTGCTGCCGCAGCATCGTGCTTCGTAGCAGCAAAATACAAGTGGTCGAGATGGGCCCAATAAATAGCACCTAAGCACATGGGGCAAGGCTCACACGAGGAATAAATGTCGCAACCGCTAAGGTCGAAACTTTGAAGCTGCGAAGCAGCCGTCCGAATGGCCTGCACCTCGGCATGGGCCGTTGGGTCATGATTAGCAGTTACACGGTTTACGCCTTCGGCCAATATCTCGCCACCACGCGCAATAACGGCACCAAAGGGGCCACCGCCGTTTTTTACATTTTCGGCAGCCAATGTTATGGCTCGCCGCATGAGTTCTTGTTTAGTCATATTAAGTGCAATTACTTTAAAAGTTATAGCCGCAAATGTACAACAACCTTTAGCCGGTTGCAAACTTCCTGAAAGCCCGATACACCCCGGACACCAGACAACGGCTTCGCAATATTGTAATCGCAAAAGTAACCTTTTTAGCCTAACGCATGCCCTCAAGCTGTGTTAAACTTCCATACCCTGCGCCATAAAGTGCACCTACCTCATTGCTCCAAAGCAACCCAAGCCTCAGCATCAGCACCTTAGCAATGCTTAATCTTGTCAATTTTCTTTGCCAATCGCCCTACATGCACTAACTTTGCGCTCCAAATAACCATTAACAAACTATCATGGCACAAGAAGACGTTTTTAAGAAAATCGTATCCCACTGCAAGGAATACGGTTTTGTATTTCCCTCAAGCGATATTTATGATGGCCTCGGCGCCGTATACGATTACGGACAGAATGGTGTTGAACTCAAAAACAACATCAAGCAATACTGGTGGCAGTCTATGGTACTGCTTCACGAGAACATCGTAGGTATCGACTCTGCCATCTTCATGCATCCCACCATCTGGAAGGCTTCGGGCCACGTAGATGCCTTTAACGACCCCCTTATCGACAACCGCGACTCTAAAAAGCGCTATCGCGCCGACGTTCTGATTGAAGATCAGATTGCCAAATACGAAGAGAAAATCGACAAAGAGGTAGCTAAGGCACGCAAGCGCTTTGGCGATGCCTTCGACGAGGAGCAGTTCCGCACCACAAACGGACGTGTGCTCGAAATTCAGGCTAAACGCGATGCACTGCACGAGCGCTTTGCAAAAGCCATGAACGATGTTGACCTGAACGAACTCAAGCAAATTATTATTGACGAGGAAATTGTATGTCCCCTCTCGGGTACACGCAACTGGACCGATGTCCGCCAGTTCAACCTCATGTTCAAAACCGAAGTTGGCTCTACTGCCGAAGGTTCTTCGACCATCTACCTCCGCCCCGAAACGGCTCAGGGAATCTTTGTAAACTATTTGAACGTACAGAAAACCGGCCGCATGAAAATACCCTTCGGTATTGCGCAAATCGGCAAGGCTTTCCGTAACGAAATTGTTGCCCGCCAGTTTATCTTCCGTATGCGCGAATTCGAGCAAATGGAGATGCAATTCTTTGTGAAACCGGGAACCGAACTCGACTGGTTCAAAAAATGGAAACAATACCGCCTGGCCTGGCACGAGGCACTGGGATTTGGCGATGAGAACTACCGCTACCACGACCACGAAAAGTTGGCTCACTACGCCAACGCTGCCACCGACATCGAGTTCAAGATGCCTTTCGGATTTAAGGAGGTTGAGGGTATACACTCGCGCACCGACTTCGACCTTTCGCAACATGCCAAATTCTCAGGTCGCAAAATCGAATACTTCGACCCCGAATGCAACGAAAGCTACACCCCGTACGTTATTGAGACTTCTATCGGTGTTGACCGTATGTTCCTCAGCGTAATGTGCCACTCTTACCAGGAGGAAAAACTCGAAAACGGCGAAACGCGCGTTGTGCTCAAACTGCCTGCAGCTTTGGCGCCCATCAAACTGGCCATCCTGCCCCTCGTCAAGAAAGACGGACTCCCCGAAAAGGCACACGAGATTATGCAAGACCTCAAATTCCACTTCAACTGCAAATACGAGGAGAAAGACTCTATCGGAAAGCGCTACCGCCGTCAGGATGCCATTGGTACACCCTTCTGCATCACCATCGACCACGACACGCTCAAGGACAACTGCGTTACCCTGCGCGACCGCGACACCATGGAGCAGACCCGCGTTTCGGTCGACCAGCTACGCGCTCTGATTGAAGACAAGGTAAGCATTACCTCACTGCTCAAAAAACTGCAGTAAACCACTACAGCCCATGACAAAGCATATCCTTTTTTATCTGCTGTTACTACTGCTCCCTACTATCGCCTTTACATCCTGCGAGGACAACGCCAGCGAAGTAGACAATTCTGAGTTTACCAACGACTGGCAATACCGAAACGCACTGTTCTATGCCGAAAAGTTTAACGAGGCACACCAGGCGATTGCAGAGGCCAAAAAGGCACACGGAGACAACTGGCCGGAGCACTGCAAATGGCGCATGTTTCGTAGCTACGCCAAAATGCCCGGTGGACTCGTAACCGACTCCATTTGCGTGGAGATTGTTGAGCAAGGTAAAGGAGCGGGCTCTCCCCTTTACACCGACTCCGTCAAGGTTAACTACATCGGAAGGCTCATGCCTACCAAAAGCTACGAAAAGGGACGCGCATTTGACTACAGCGGACTCTACGAAAACGACGACTACGTCTTTAATCCAGACTTTGCTACACCGGCAAACATGATTGTCAACACCCTGATTGAAGGCTTTGCAACGGCTTTGATGCACATGCACATCGGTGACCGCTGGAAGGTTTACATACCACAGGAGTTAGGCTATGCCGCTGTGCCGCAGTCGCTTATACCTGCCTACTCTACGCTGGTGTTCGAAATTCAGCTCAAGGCCTTTTACCGCCCAACTGCTGAAGAATAGAATTGCCCTAACAGCTAACTGAAAAGCTTAAAGGCTGCCAGGCACCGTTGGCATAGCCCGATGAATCATAATCACCGGGAGAACACCCGCTAAAGGATATACTGCGATGCCCGAAAGGGCTCGGTCCTAACTGCAAGGGCCGGCTTGCACACCCCGCAAGCCGGCCCTTATTATTATGTTATGCTGCTTGCACAATTTTTTGCAACACCACGCTCTGGATACACAACCTGATACCCTATTATTATACGGCCGCCAATTACTTTACAACAATCAGCACAGAGACCAGGCGGCAAGCTATCGGAAGATTTTATGCATACAAAATAATACTAAATCAGCCATAGCCGCTCACAGCACTTACAATTGATTGCGCCCCAATCAGTTATATTTATTTAGCTCTTTAGTTAAAATAACCTTTATCAATACTGCTGCAGATTGCAGATACACAAGCCGAAAACACAACACCTGCAAACCAAAAATCAGAAAAAAACAGACTGTTACAACAATCAGAGGGGCAGCAAAAGCTATCACGCCTTCAGAAATTTCTGTCCCGCCTTCTGTTTTTTCTATCCCGCCTTCTGAAATTCCGAAATGCCCTTCTGAAAAAACGGACTTTAAGTGAATTGGACATACAAAACACAAAAATAGCTGACCCGCACCTAACGAATCAGCTACCTCCTTATTTCTGTAGTACAAAGATAAACCCATAAAGCCTCAAAAACAAATTATTGAAGCCTAAAAGAAGACTCTGAATTTATGGTTTACTTGCAGATATTTAAGTTTATTGGATTATCTCTTGCAAAGATAGTAAAAATAACTGAGATGGAGAGAAAAATGCAGAGAAATAATTGCAAATGAGTGATTTACGGAAAGTTGGAGGTGGAATAATGAAGCCATTGAAAACTTGAAAAAAGCCAAGTAAAACCGGAGTTCAGTTACTATCTCGTTACTTTCGTTTAGATGGATTTTGGTGGTGAATACGGCAGAAAAGCATTGCGAATATACCTCAAATTCAGGTATATGGCAAATAAATTCTGAAAAAAGAATACTGCCGGATTTGATTGCGGCGATTGGCTATGTTTTGCGTATCGACAGACAGCTCTACAAGGAATAATTTTGTAACCAAAAAAATTGTAGAGTATGAGATCGACATTCAAAATTCTGTTTTACCTCAAACGCAACGCCCCGAAGAAAAGCGGGCTTGTACCGGTAATGTGCCGTATCACCGTGAACGGCAAAATATCCCAATTCAGTTGCAAGCTGGATGTGGAGGAAAAATTATGGAACGTGCAGTCCGGAAAAATGTCCGGCAAGAGCCTCGCGACACAAGAGGCTAACCGCGTGTTGGACAAAGTTCGTGTAGGTGTCACGAAAGCCTATCAGGAAATTTGCGATAAGGACAATTATGTCACCGCAGAGAAGGTACGCAATGCCTTCTTGGGCATGGGACAAAACCACAAGACGCTCCTTGCCGTGTTCCGTCAGCATAACGAGGATTACGAAAAGCAGGTCGGCAAGATGAAAAGTGTGCGTAGTTATTGGAAATACTGCACGGCATATAATCATTTAGAGGAGTTCATCAAGTCCCGGTACAAGATGAGCGACATTGCATTGAAAGAGCTGACTCCGGCTTTCATCACGGACTTCGAGCTGTTTCTCCGTATAGAGAAACACCACTGCACCAACACCATTTGGTCGTATATGATGCCTTTGAAACGTATGGTCTATCTGTCCATCAACAACGGCTGGTTACAGCGTGACCCGTTCTACGCATACAGTATCAGCCCGGAACCGACCAAAAGGGGCTTTCTAAGCAAAGAGGAAATAGCCATGCTGATAAACGGCAAGTTCAAGAAGAAAAGCTATGAACTCATCCGTGACCTGTTCATCTTCTGCACCTTCACAGGATTGACATTCGTGGATATGTATAACCTTACCAAAGCGAATTTGCAGACCTCTTTCGACTAGATGTCTATCCGATGCTGCGTCCCTTCGCCCTCGGTGTCTGTATCATGTTCTTTCCCACGCTGGTCTTGGGTTCCATGAACGCGATACTCAGCCCCATAGTGCAGGGAACGCACAGGATGCTCGAATCCCAGACCTTCGACATGAACAGCTATCAGGAGCAGAAGGACAAGCTGGAATATGAGGCTATGGTACGCAATCCCGAAACGGCTTTCCTCGTGTCCAACGAGGAGTTTGACAAGCAGCTGGAGGAATTGGGCTGGTCGCCTTCCGACATGGCGACAATGGCGGGTATGTACATAGAGCGTGGACCCGTTGGCGGAATTAATTTAGTGCATACTTAATTCTGCCGATGGGCTTATTG
>CALCVT010000021.1 GCA_937906495.1 uncultured Prevotella sp. | reverse complement strand
AGAGCACGTGATTTGTAATCTCGGGGTCGTTGGTTCGAATCCGACAAGAGGCTCTACTGAAACTTAATTCAAGTTCAGTGTAAAGGAATTCCGTGATAAACGGAGTTCCTTTTTTGTTTTAGTTCGTTTGAACTTGTATGCCCAGTTTGCTTTATGATGATTTTCATCGTATTTTAGTACTGATTATTTGTGAGTTTGGAATAAAAGTAAGAACTTTGTTGTCACTTTAGGCTTAAACAAATAATCATTTACTAAATAACAACTTATTTATGAAACGAATTTCATTGTTCTGGAGTTTGTTCTGTATGGTATTGTTCCTACAGGCCCAAGCTCCTGCAGGGTATTATGACCATGCAAAAGGAAAAAGCGGAGCAGGGTTGAAAACAGCTCTTTTTGGTATTGTCAGCAATCACACGCAGCGCACGTATAAGCAATTGTGGGAAGATTTCAAGAAAACCGATGTACGCAGCGATGGTAAAATTTGGGATATGTATTCGAGTGTTACCAACTATGAGCCCGGCGGCAAGCATCAGGGAGCCAATTATAAAGGCGAAGGTGATTCGTATAACCGCGAACATTCCTTCCCCAAGAGTTGGTTTAACGACGAGTATCCGATGTACACCGACCTTTTCCATCTTTATCCCACCGACGGATATGTAAACAACCGACGGAGTAACTATCCCTTTGGCGAGAATAATGGTGAAACCTATAAATCGAAGAATGGTTTCAGCAAGTTAGGAAAATGCACCACACCCGGTTATAGCGGTACGGTGTTTGAGCCGAACGATGAATATAAGGGTGATTTTGCCCGCACCTATTTCTATATGGCAACAGCCTACGAAGACCGTATTGCAGGATGGAATTCGTCGATGCTTGCGGGCAATAAATATCCGGCTTATGCAGAATGGGTAGTGCCTATGTTATTGCGTTGGGCGGCCGAAGACCCGGTCAGCGAAAAGGAGATAAAACGCAATAATGAAGTCTATAAAATTCAGCATAACCGCAATCCCTATATTGATTTCCCCGGGCTGGAGCAGTACGTGTGGGGTTCGATGACATCCACTCCTTTTGATCCTGATAATTACCAGGGAGGTGGCACAAATCCTGAGCAACCGGTTGTTCAGGCACCCTTATTCAGTCAGGCTTCGGGTGTCGTAGCCAAGGGTACTGAGGTGTATATTACAACTGCTACCCAGGGAGCAAGCATTCACTATGTTGTGAACGATGGTGAGGAGCAGGTTTCTCACGAAACGGTTAAACTGACAATTAACGAGAATACATCTGTTTCGGCCTATGCGATGCTTGAAAATGCCAAGAGCCAGACTGTAACGGCTAATTATACGCTCAAGGGGGATGTACCTACGGGCAGTGAGATTTATGTACAGGTAACTGACGAAAAAGCACTCTATGCCGGTCAGCGGGTGCTGATTGTGAGTACTTCGGCAGGAACAGCCATGGCTGAGCAGCGCGAAGATATTCGTGGTTACTGTGAAGTGCAGTCTGAGACGGACGGTACGCTCACCACAGCGGTTAATCAGGCAGGAAAACCCATTTCTTTCCAAATTGGCGGCCAAAGCGGTTCGTGGACTTTGATGGATCAGGCAGCGCATATTTATTTGGCACTGACGGCAGATAAGAATAAACTGCACCAAGCTACCGAAGCAAATGCACAAACAGCTCAATGGACCATTCAAATAGACCATTCGGGCGAAGCATTAATTGCTAACTGTAAGTATCCTGGCCGTGCCATTAAGTACAATACCTCGTCGCCGCGCTTTGCTACTTATAAAAGCGGACAGGCTTCGGTTTCGCTTTTTGCGCTTTTGAAGCAGGATTTAATTGATCAGACAATTACGACCGCTCAGGGAGGTGTTGTGAGAGTGTACGACATAAATGGTCGCTTAATTCGTCAGGCAGCTGACGTCAATGCAGCGCTTCAGCATCTTGAGCCGGGTGTTTACGTGGTTAATTCGCGGAAGATACTTGTACGATAATTGATTTATTCCTGGATAAGAAACTTCGTATAAGTTTCTTGCTTGATGAGAAGCCTGTTGAGGCTATTGAAAATACAGACTCGGCTGCTGATATAATCGGCAGCCGAGTCTGTATTGTGAAACGGGTGATTGATGGTGTAATATCCTATGTTGCAGCGCTTGCCGGGATTGTGTTTAAAGTTTATTTGGAGAGTATCCTTATTTCGTAAATTGGGATAAAACCAGGCAAAAGCAGGCACCTTTGTATGACAGAAAGCGTAAAAGCCTGAAATTAGTGCAGCTTCGGCTGTTCGCCGATTAAAAACTCCAGTGCTGATGGGCTTCAAATCGGGGGTTTTATTTAATTTTGCTTCGCAACCATAAATTTTATTGCAGATATGAATAAGCAACAACTCATTCAGAACATTCGTGCCAAGCAGTCTTTTCTCTGTGTAGGACTTGACACTGACTTAAAAAAGATTCCGCAGCATTTGCTTCAGGAAGAAGATCCTATTTTTGCTTTTAACAAGGCAATCATTGATGCTACAGCCCCTTATTGTGTGGCGTATAAGCCCAATTTGGCTTTTTATGAATGCTTTGGCTTAAAGGGCTGGATGGCTTTTGAGAAGACGGTACGCTATATCAAGGAAAACTATCCTGACCAGTTTATTATAGCTGATGCCAAGCGAGGCGATATAGGCAATACATCGGCTATGTATGCCCGTTCGTTCTTTGAGGAGATGGATATTGACTCCTTGACGGTAGCTCCATATATGGGAGAAGATAGTGTGACTCCATTTTTGCAGTATGCCGGCAAGTGGGTTATTTTACTTGCCTTGACCAGCAACAAGGGTTCACATGATTTCCAACTTTCGGAAGATAAAGGTGGAGAGCGCCTTTTTGAAAAGGTGTTGCGCCGCAGTCAGCAGTGGGCAAGCGATGAAAAGATGATGTATGTGGTAGGTGCTACCCAAGGTCGTTTGTTTGAGGATATCCGTAAGATTGTTCCCAATCACTTCTTGCTTGTTCCAGGAGTAGGAGCCCAGGGTGGTTCGCTCGAGGAGGTATGCCGTTATGGTATGACTCGCGAGTGTGGATTGTTGGTTAATTCGTCGCGTGGTATTATTTATGCTGACAGTACCGAGAATTTTGCTGCAGTAGCTGCAGTGAAGGCTAAGGAACTGCAGGAGCAAATGGCCAAGGAACTGGCACGTTTTGAATAAGTTTCCCACTACAGCGTAAAGTTAGTTGTATTGAGCAGCTTATCTACGAAATAGAAAATCGGCTGCAAGTCTGTTAAGACTTGCAGCCGATTTTGTAAGGATATATATGAGAAATGATGTGTTGTTTCATACTGGTGTAGGAATAGGTACCAATAAAAAAATCAGAATTCTTGAGAATTCTGACTGAGTAGCGCCTACGGGAATCGAACCCGTATACCATGCGTGAGAGGCATGTATC
>CALCVT010000020.1 GCA_937906495.1 uncultured Prevotella sp. | reverse complement strand
GTTACGCTGAAAGCCACCGAGACCTTCCAGCTCGAAGCCACGGTCAGCCCGGCCAGCACCACGGACAAGACCATCCGATGGAGCAGTACCAACGAGGAAGTCGCCAAGGTCGATGCCAGCGGCAAGGTCACCGCCCTGTCCGTCGGCAACGCCACCATCACCGCCACTTGCGGCGAAGTCTCCGCCCAGTGTGCCGTGCAGGTAGTCACCACCCCTGCTGCCCAGGTCACCTTGAACAAGGAGTCCGTTACGCTGAAAGCCACCGAGACCTTCCAGCTCGAAGCCACGGTCAGCCCGGCCAGCACCACGGACAAGACCATCCGATGGAGCAGTACCAACGAGGAAGTCGCCAAGGTCGATGCCAGCGGCAAGGTCACCGCCCTGTCCGTCGGCAACGCCACCATCACCGCCACTTGCGGCGAAGTCTCCGCCCAGTGTGCCGTGCAGGTCGAACCAGTATTGCCTACTGGCATCGAGCTCGAACTGGAGCAGTTAGAGCTGAACTTGTACGAAACCTTCCAACTCGTAGCTACGGTATCGCCTGCCAATGTGACCGATGCTTCGGTTATGTGGAGCAGTTCGCGTCCGGATGTTGTGCAGGTAGATGATCAAGGTTTGGTGACCGCCCTGTCTGTTGGCCAAGCCACCATCACCGCCACCGATATGGAGGGGCACAGCGCCACCTGCGAGGTAAAGGTGAGCGATGATTTGAGCATTGAAGTCTTGGAGTCCCTGCCTGCTGGCAAAGTTCTTATCTTCAACCTCAAGGGCATTCTGCAGACAGCCAAGTTCAAGGACCTGCCGCGAGGCTGGTATATTGTGAATGGCCGGAAGGTGCGCAAACCTTAAAAAGGCCTCTCTCAAGGAACCCCTTGGAAGCTACGTTCCACAGCGAATAGCTGAAAATACTTACAGATAAAAGAGCCGACTCACCTGATTCGTGGGTCGGCTCTTTGGCGTTATCTGAAGGCTTTTGTGATGCTACTCTAAAACAGGAGGCCCTTTTGAAAATTCGGGAGGCAGTGTTGAAAATTTTGCAGGCTTTTCTGAAAATTCTTTTCTATACATCTGTTGGTGGTGGTGGTGAATGAGGGGGAAAAGGGGAAAAATGGGGTTGAAATTGGGGACGTTTGAGGGAGAATGGATGGGGAATTTGGTGGCTGGAAAAGTGGATTTGGAAGGAGGAAAAGGGGAGATGGGGAAATGGGAGGGGAAGGATGGGGAATGGGAAAGGTGGAAAAATGACGGGTGAAGGTGAAAAAAGCGGTGGAACTGTATCGGAAAAAAGGGAAAGTTAGGTGGTGCGAGCTGCGGCAAATGGCGGCGGGCTAAAGATATGGGTGATAATTTATTAGTGAGGGACGTGTTTTTTTATCGTTTCCGGCATAAAAAAATGTGAGTTAATTCGTTAGCGGCTATGGCACCTATAGGCCGAAAGTTGTTGGGCCATGGGCGGTATGCAAGGGCCATTTGGGGTTAAATGACTGGTTTTTAGGTGGCAAAAGGGGGGATTAGCCCCCTTAGGCGGTGATAGCAGCTATCGGTAGAACGAAAGTTAACTGTGTGTGCGACCGATAGCAGCTATGGAAGCTATCCATTAAAAACCACTTGCAAGCCTGTGCGTTTGAAGTACTTTTGCAGCCGTAAAACAAAACTTCAAACCCGCAACGATGAGTGCGTGCCGCCTGTGGTTTCGCCTTGTAGTTGCAGCAAAAACATTCACATTAACCACCGTTATGAGTACACCTCTCGTTACCTGGTGCTGCATTGTTGGCATCGTTACTCTGTTTTTCCTCGGTCATGCCTTTAGCCGCGTGCGTCAGCTGATGCACGGCAAGCATTCCATCTTCCATTTAGCCTCGGAGCGCGAGCTGTTTTACGTACCCGGCGATCCCGACCCCAAAATTGTAATCGACGAAGAGGAGTGCGATGGAATCAACTAAGCGTAAGGACCAGCCTACCGACGACGAGCTGATACTCTTTATCTCCAGATACAGTGCCCGCCTGCTGGGCGCCGGTGCCACCTGCATCCGTTTGGAGAAGAATGTGCAGCGCATAGCCCGCGCCTACGGCCGCGAGGTGGAGCTAACCATTATGCCCCGCCATATTCACCTTTCGCTTTGGGAAGAGGGTCGCACATCGACCGTCAGTTCCATAGCTTCGGTACGCCACAACGTAACGAGCTTCAACATTAACACGCAGTTGAGCAAGTTGAGTTGGGAGATAGCCGACGGCAAGACCGACTTAGCAACGGCGCGCACCAAATTTACCGACATCATCAATTCCGACAAGCAGAACCCCTGGCTTGTGTTGCTGCTTGTGACCTTTGCCAACGCCTCGTTCTGCCGTTTGTTTGGCGGCGACTTTACGGCCATGGGTCTGGTAGCCCTTGCCACGCTAGTGGGCTATTATCTGAAAATCATGTTGCTGCGCTGGGGTACCGACGTGCGGGTGATGGCCTTGATTTGTTCGTTTGTATCGTCCATCTTTGCCGCCTCCGACCACCTGTTTGGTTTGGGCACCACGCCCGAGGTGGCCTTAGGCACCAGTGTGCTCTACCTGGTACCGGGTATTCCCTACATCAACTCGTTCAGCGATATGCTCTACAAGCACTACCTGTGTGCCGTCAGTCGTTTTATGGATGCCCTGGTATTTACCTGCTGCCTTTCGATGGGCCTTTGTGTCGGCCTGCTGCTGATGGGGCGGGGAATGTTTTAATGTGTGAATGTTATGCCTTTATTGATACAGATACTCCAAGACGGCCTGTTTGCCGCCATTGCCGCCATCGGTTTTGCCGCCATCAGCCGTCCGCCCCGGCGTGCCTACGCCTATTGTGCCATGATTGCCGCCGTTGGCCATGCGCTGCGTTTTGTAGCCATGAATACCGCGCTGCACGTGCACATTATTCCGGCCTCGTTTATAGCCGCCTTCGTTATTGGCCTGCTGGCCGTAGTGTTGGCCTCGCATGCCAAGTTTCCGGCCGAAACCTGCCTCTTTCCGGCGCTGCTGCCCATGATTCCGGGAATTTACGCCTACAAAACCTTTGGCGGACTGGCGCTAGGCCTTTTGGCCGACGGCCAACAAACGTTCGACCATTACTTCTCGCTCTTCGCTTACAACGGTATGGTGTGCTGCGGCATCTTGCTCGCTTTGGTACTCGGTGCCACCTTACCCATCTTTGTGTTCAGTAAAAAATCCTTTCAGGCCACGCGTTAGCCGGGAGTTTATTAAATTTGCACGGAAGATATGCGAATCAGTATGGAATTACGACAATTAAAATATTTTGCCCGCGTGGCCGAGACGCTGAACTTTTCGGAGGCAGCCCGCGAACTGTGTGTGACGCAAAGCACCCTTTCGCAGCAAATCAAGCAGTTGGAGGGCGAACTCGAAACGCCCCTGCTCCTGCGCAACAGCCGGAAAGTGGCCCTGACCGAGGCCGGCAAACTCATATTGCCGCACGTGAGGCACGCCATTCACGAGGCCGAACTCTGTACCGAGAAGATAAACGACCTGAACCATCTGTCGGCCGGCACCCTGTCAATCGGAGTGACCTATTCGTTCAGTCCCGTACTGACCGAAACGCTGCTCACCTTTATGAAGCGCTACCCGCAGATTAAGCTCAACATCTGCTACAAGCCCATGAGCGAGCTGATGGAACTGCTGATGGAACGCAAAATAGACTTTGTGCTGGCCTTCCGTCCTACGCGCCCCATTGAGGGGGTAGAGTCGCACATTCTGTTTCAGAACTATCTGGCCGCCATTGTGAGCGAACACCATCCGCTGGCCGCAAAGTCGAAAGTCTCGATTGCCGATCTGGAGCATTACGACATTGCCCTGCCAGCCAAAGGCCTGCAGGCCCGCAACTTCTTTGAAGACCTCATTTCGCCCCACAACCACTTCAAGGTACGCATCACGCTGAATGAGGTGAACATCCTGCTCGACCTTATCCGTCAAAGCATGTATGTGAGTGTATTGGCCGAGGCCACCATTCATAATGCCCGTGGAGTGAAGGCCATCCCGCTGGATATTCCCCAAAACGAGATGGCCGGCTGCATCCACACCCTCAAGGACAGCTACCGCAAAAAGTCGATGCAAGAGTTTATACGCTTGCTAGGCGACTCGTTAGCCGTCAAGGAACGTCAGAATGCCTGGATATAAATCCATAAAGTGAATAGAGTTGCTCCATTAAAATACCGGTGCTTCTGTCCGTTCAAAGGGCTGACAACTAACAGCAGGTTGTCAGCCCTTATTCGTGATGTGCGGGGCAAAATCCCCAATTGGCATTTAGGGGGCGTACTTACTGGGCTGGAGGTGATGCGGCTCGGCACTACCAATCTTTGAAAACAAGTTTTCAGTCTTGGTATTGCTCTCGCCTTTCACTACCTTTAGATAAGGTAGGATGCGGCTCGGGATAATCAAATTTTGAAAGTACGACTTTCAGATTTGCTTCTCCTCTCGCCTTTCACTACCTTTGCACCGGATTAAAATGATAGCAAAAGCCTATGAAACTGCAATACCTGTTGCAACGGCTCATAGATGGCCGGTTTGTACACTACTTTGTACTCTTTTTCATTACCATCTCCATCGGGGCAGTTATTGCCACCTCGTTCGAAAGTATGGCTCCTTACCGGGTGCTCCTGTTCGGTATGACCTACATCTCGTCGTTTGTATTTTTGGTAGAGTTTGTGGCTCGAATATTGGCTGCTCCAGCCCGTCATCCCGAGCAGCGTCCGTTTCGGTCCCGGCTGGGCTATCTTTTTTCGTTCTACGGATTTGTTGACTTTGTAGCTATTCTGCCTTGTGTACTTTCGTATTTTTACTGGAATACCCCGGCTGTACACATCATTATCCTGCCCTATATTTTTATCATTTTCAAACTCATCCGCCACTCGCAGTCGTTCAGGTTGATAGGTAAGGCATTGGCTTCTGTAAAAGACGAACTGGCTACGGCCTATACCGCTTGCTTTATTATGGTTTGCTTCTCGGCTATCTTGATGTATTACATTGAGCGCGAAGCGCAGCCCGAAGTGTTCAAGAATATAGGCGATAGTTTTTGGTGGGCCATTGTGGCCTTTACAACCGTGGGCTATGGCGATATTTATCCCATTACGGCACTGGGCAAAATACTCAGTTGCATCATCAGTCTGATAGGTATTGCCATGATTGCCATTCCTACGGGTATCATCAGTTCCTCGTTTATCAACATTCTTCAACACAAGGAGCGCGAAGTGCTCCGCAAGGAACTCGAGGATAAAGAGCGGACGAAGTCCGACGAAACTCAAGTTTAGACTATCGTAACACCCCGTTTGCAACCGGCACGGATGCCATTGCAAACGGGGTGTTACGTAAAAGCGATTTATTTTTTAGTAGCGATGTATGCAGGCTGGAGCGCTTGCTGAAGGGCTGCCTGTTGGGGGCAATGCATTAAATGCGTTCCATGCGTAGTACCACCACATCGGTTACAGGGCGGTCGCCCCGGCGTGTGGGAGTTTGTTGTATTTTCTCAACAATGTCCAGTCCTTCTTCCACCTCGCCAAATACGGTGTATTGTCCGTCCAGGTGCGGTGTTCCGCCTACCGAGGCATACACCTCTGATTGTTCGGGCGAGAGTGAGGGAGCTGCCTCCTTTACCTGTTGGCGAGCTTCTGCTTCGAGTTTGTCCTGCAACTCTTGCAGTGCAGCGCGATTCCGTTCGCGTCGCAGTTGCATAATTTCGTCGCGGTGCGCGGCCACCAGGGTGTTAAAGGTTTGTTGCAAAGCCTGCATTTCGAGTTGTCGGCCCAATTGTTTGAGTTGTCCGGCATTAAATGTCTGTCCCCATACAATGTAGAATTGCGAACCGCTCGAGCGTCGTTCAGGGTTCACCTCGTCGGCCTGTCGGGCAGCAGCCAGTGCGCCCCGTTTATGAAAGAGCCCCGGTTTAATTTCAGCTTCGAGCGTATAGTCCGGTCCGCCGGTACCCAACATTTTGTCGGCAGGAGCCTCTACCGAATCCGGGTCACCCCCTTGCACCATGAAGTCCTTAATGACGCGGTGAAAGAGCGTACCGTTGTAGTATCCCTCGGTAGCCAATTTAACAAAGTTGTCGCGGTGAATAGGAGTTTCGTCGTACAGGCGCACCACGATGTCGCCCAGCGAAGTATAAATCTTTATTTTTTCCATAATGCGGCAAAGATAGTGAAAGGCGAGAGCAATACCAAGCCAAAAGCTTGCTTTTGAGCGAAGGTATTGCCGAGCCGCCTCCTGTCTTATGTAAAGATAGTGAAAGGCGAGAGCAATACCAAGCCAAAAGCTTGCTTTTGAGCGAAGGTATTGCCGAGCCGCCTCCTGTCTTATGTAAAGATAGTGAAAGGCGAGAGCAATACCAAGCCAAAAGCTTGCTTTTGAGTGAAGGTATTGCCGAGCCGCCTCCTGTCATTCTACGTTATACCTTTCGCCGTTCCGGCCGATTTTCCAGAAAGCAATGTGTTCAGGCCTTGTAAACTCCTCCATGCGCCAGGCCGAGGCAAAGCCCGCCAGTACAAAGTGCATGGGTACAAACAGAGCGGTGCGGAAGCGGGCAATAAACTGACGGGCGCCGCGTGTGTAGCCGTTGCCGATGCGGCCATCGACCGGAAACATCACCACATCGAAGGCATCGGCCACCTTGCGCAAGTCTTTGAGTTCGCCCAGGTAGCGTTTTTCCTCGTAGAGCGGGTCCACCTCGCCAAACTCAGCGCTGTGTATGGTGCCCCCTTCGTAGTAGTCGGTCAGGAATCGTGCGTACCAGTTGTTCAGGTCGCCGGCGTGAAAGATGCGTTTACCCTCTATCTCCACCACCCACGATACCCCGCTGTCGTTGCTGCCTGCAGCTATTACGTGCAGGTAGTCATCGTTCCATACGGCCCCTTTGGCCATCCACACGTCCGCCTCGTTGCGTGCAGCTCGGCGGTGCTTCAGAATGTCTTTGGAGAGCAAGTAAGTAAAGCGCGTTTGCGGATAGTTTCGGCGCCACTCCAAAATGTGGCGGCTGAAGTGATCTTCGTGAAAATGACTGACAAAAACGTACACCGGTTTGCCGCTTGCAAGCAGGGGCGGCAGGCAGTTCGAAGGGTCGAGCCAGCAGTCAAACAACAGGAGCGCCTGTGCCGTTTCGATGGCAAAGCCGCTGTGGAAAACATAAGTAAGCGTCATGACAAAGAGCAGTGTGGAAGGCTTGCAAAATGTTGAAAACAGTAGAACGGAACAGTTGTCAGAAGAGTTGAATATCTTGTTCGGTAAAGTGGCCGAACCAGTCTGTCAGTCGGGCACGCGCTTTGGCTTGCACCTCGGGCGTAATATTTTGCCACACATTTTTGAGTGCCAGCAGCAGTGCCGAAAGATCGTCGGAGTAGCCCAGCGGACCAAGCGCATCGGGTATGAGGTCGAGTGGCAGCACAAAGTAGCCAAGGGCCCCGTAGATAATAACCTTGTCGCGCAGGCTGGTTTGTTTGCTGACCGAGGCATAAAATAAGAGCAACACGGCATAAACCGCTTTGATGCCCACCTTTTTGCCCACACGCGATAGTTTTTTCCACAATTCTGTTTCTTTGTAGTATTTTTGGTAAGGTATAAGGTCCATAGGCTATTTAGTTTTAAAAGGTAGTAGGAGCAAAGTTACGCATTTTTACAGTTTGATGCCGAACTGCTCAATGCGTTTTTCAATCATTCCCTTAGGCATAAAGCGTAGCAGCGAGTTGGTCAAGGCGTTAAGCATTTGTTCGCGGATGTAGTCGGCCCTGATGTAGAGCGATACACAGCGCTGTGCCGGCCGGTCTCCCTCGATTTTGCGCACGTTTTGTCGCTGTTTTTCGGAGAGTAGTGGCAGGTGCATTTCGGGGATGATGGTAAATCCGCCGTTCAGGTCGACAATCCGGATTAGCGTTTCGATGCTTCCCGCCTCGTAGATGTGTTTTCCCTTACTCCGGGCGTGGCAAAAGCTGAAGGCACTGTTGCGCAGGCATTGCGCCTCCTTCATAATCCACATTTGCTCGTGTTCCAGGTTCTCCGGTTTAAAAACCGGTAGCTTTCGCCAGCAGTTTTCGGCAAGGTACACCCAAAAGCGCTCCGTGTAGAGCGGAATTTCGAGCAAGTCGGGTGGGGGAGCGGTGCTGATGGCGATGCCCGCATCCAGTTCGCCACGCAGCAAAGCCTCGAACATCGAGTTTGTTTTCAGTTCCACAATGTTCAGTTCCACTTGTGGATAACTTTCGGTATAATGCTTAATAAAGTGCGGCAGCAAGTAGGGTGCAATGGATGGTCCGACAGCAAGCGAAAAAGCTCCCGAAACACTTCCACGGTCTTCGGCCACGAGTTCGTAAATACGCTCTGCTTCGCGGCAGGCCTTTTCAGCCTGGCGTACAATGCGTTCGCCTGCTGCAGTTGGAACCACCCGTTTGTTGCTGCGTTCAAACAGGCGAACATCCAGTTCTTCCTCCAGTTTTACAAGCATGGCGCTCAGCGTGGGCTGCGTAATGCCCAACTCCTCCGAAGCGCGGGCAAAACTGCGGTAGCGGTTGAGTGCTAAGATATATTTGAGTTGCTGTAAGGTCATAAGCATAGTTATTATCTATGCAAAGATAGAACAAAGCATTTGTCGGCCAGTAGTTTGTGTTGTACTTTTGCATCAGAAAACCGGACGAAAGTTCTCGGCTCCCTGCCGCAGACTTCAGCCCAAAGGCCCGGACGGTTTCAACTCTAGGCATATTAACTTTTAAAAATTCAGCAACAATGGAAACAATTAACCAATATCTTCCCTACCTTAAAGGTTACGATTTTACCGGAAAGACCCCTGTAGTGATTGACTTTTATGCCACCTGGTGCGGTCCCTGCCGGGCGCTTTCGCCCCTGATTGAAAAATTGGCCACCGAGTACGAAGGCCGTGTAAAAGTGCTCAAGGTAGATGTAGACAAGAACCAGGCATTGGCTGAGGCTGCCCGCATCATGTCTATCCCCACCCTCTTCTTTATCGACATCGAAGGCCGCATTGAGCGCGTAGTGGGTGGATTGCCCTACGGCCAGTTAGTGCAACAGGTTGAAGGACTGTTGCAGAGCGCTCAGTAATAGGGAGTGGAGGGTATGATATGTATCCATTCATCCCCTTTGGAGTGGTTGTGGAGCCACTTGCAACAACAAAGCCGGAAGGATAACCTGGTAGAACAGGGAATCCTTCCGGCTCTGTTTGTTTGCAGCGCAGGAGGTTGGTCGAATCAGAACCAAAATCCAACTTTTACATTGGCCGAACTCTTAAATTCGTAGCCAATTTGCCAACCGGTATAGTTTACGCCTACCGAAAGCCAGCGCGTAAGTTGATAGTCGTAGCCCGCCGATGCCGAGATGGCATAGCGGGTAGACTTTTCTTCGAAGGTTTTAACGATATCGTAAGCACCGCCGGGCGACAGTACAATACCATCTACTTCCTGTTCAGACGATCCCAGACCTACAGTGCCCTGCAGGTACAATTTATGTTTGCCCCGTTGCAGAAAATCGTAGCCAATGCCGATGCCCACCATATAGTCGCGAACACTGTTGTACAGGTCAAAGCGATAGTGTATACCATCGCGGTCGTATTCAGAAACAACACCGCCATCATTTACACCTGCATGAAAATTAGCCACAAAGTAAATTCTTTTGCGTAAGTAGTTTTTGTATTCAACTCCCACATTGTAGCCGTTGCCTTGGCGCATTTCGGGAAAGTGCTCGTATCCGCCAAATATTGCGAACGAAGATTTTTCATACTTTTGGGCCGAGGCATTGAGCGAAAAAGCTGTAAGAATGGCTGTACAACTTAGGCAAAGTTTTGTGTGCAGATTCATAAAATGTAAAATAAAGAGTGGTAATAATATGTAAAAAGAGTGGTAATAATGTGTAAGAGTAATAGCAGAAGGCGCGTGCACAGATAAACTGAATGCCTGCTTTCAAGGTTCGACGAAACCAGTTTGTATCCTTTTGGTTGTGCAAAGATAGGAAGTAGAAACTATATCGAGATACAGAGTTTTCTACTTTTGTTTTTTTGTGATACTGTCTGCTATATTGCAAAATATACGTTTAAAAATAGGGTTATAATGTTCGGTTGCTCTATTGCCATGAGGCGAAAGGCAGGTATTCCGCTAGCTTGGAAAGCGGTGCATATTGTAGAAATTGTGTCCTATGTAAATCCAATCGTTCAGAGCCCAATGTTTCTGCTTCGGTGCCCAATGTTTCCGTTTCAGAGCCCCAAAATGCCGCTTCGGTGCCCAATTTTTCCGCTTCGATACCATCGGCCTTGCCGAACTATTTGTGGTTTGCTACTTTTGCAATGTAAAGCTTGATGCAGCTAGGTGCAACGCAGGCAAACGTCTCGGCCGGATAACATCGTACGGATGGAGAGTCTGGTGGCTTGGTCTGCTTTACCTTGTCCGTCCCGAACTGCTTTACGGCCCGTACCTCTAAGGTGGAGTAAGAGCCGGCAGTGCACGTACTAAAAGGGCACTCTTTTCCCGAGGGCACCGTTTGCCTTTGTCCTCCGGCCTGCACAACATCGGGCCGGGGGGATGGAAGATATTCGAAAGCAGGCAGTGTGCGACAGACAGGGCTTGCGTAAGGTTGGAATATACTAAGCAAAACGCTTCAGTGCCGAATATTTCCGTTTCAGAGCCCAAAAATGCCGCTTCGGTGCCCCCAAGGTTGCGTTATTTACGCGGGATGGGTACTTTTGCGGTGCTTTGAGTACTCCTCATCCTCAGTTTCTGGAGCCGGGAGTACCCTTCTAAACACAAAGAGTCAACTTAAAACAATTTATTTGATGAACATGAAGCATTTGATGCAGCGATTGCTCCTTCTCCTTCCGCTCCTGACCCTTGGAGGCTGCACGGACGACGAGGTAGAAACTCCCAACTATTACGTAAAGTACGAAGTCTTTGCATTACCTCACGACAAAATGACTATCTATTACATGGACGAGTACAGCCACATGAAGCTCGTAGAGGAAACCTTGCAGACCGGCTATTTTGAGCGCGTGGTAGGTCCGGTTAAGTCGGGCTATAAGGCTGCTATGGTTGTCAGCCGCAAGGGAGACTCAGGAAGTTCAGAAAATTCGGGAAACGCTGAACGTTTGGGAAACTCAGCCGAAAAATTGCAAATATCCGTATCCGTAGCCGGTGAACCCTATGTGGTGAAGCAAAGCGGCAAACATTATTACGAATTAACTTATCAAATACCTTAAACGAAGTTCTTTGGCAATGAAACGCTTAACTTGTTTAGCCCCTATGATCGGGGCGTTCGCACTTACTTTTAGCATGAGTTCGTGCGCTGACGACGAAGAAACGTGGAAACCTCAGGATGCTAATTACTGGGGATATTTTGATGGAGAAATCAATGGCGAGAAAATGCATTTGCAGAATACTCACTATAAAGATTACATCAATAAAGGACCTCGGTATACACACAGTAATAAGTTTGTCGATAGTAAGCGGGCCTACTATATCCATATCAATGTACTAGACAAGAAGGATATTCGCCTTCGGTGTAATTTAATGCAGTTCGAAGTAGGCACTCAGTATATAACCGCTTCTATTCCGTCATTTTCGGAGCAAGACGATTATAATGCAGTCAGTTGCTGGGCAACGGATAGCACCGGTGTTTGCAATAAATTCGATGTAAAAGCATCCCGCCCAGTCAAGTTAGAAATCACCGATATAAAATATTTCTACGATGACGATGGCAACGCCTATACCCTACAACCTAAACTGATAGAAGGAAACATCGACGCCGTGCTGTATCGCGGCAATGATTCTATTTCTATCAAAGGACACTTTGAAACTAAGTGATCTAACTCCCGAAAGTTGGCTTTCGGATTTGCTTCTCCGCTCACCTTTCACTAACTTT
>CALCVT010000019.1 GCA_937906495.1 uncultured Prevotella sp. | reverse complement strand
AGTATGTGTTTTTATTGGGTACACTTCTGCTCTTGTTTTTCCAAATAAATACCATTACTTTGCAAGCATATCCTTAAAATTATTTATACCAAAAGAACTTAATACTATGCTGCAAATAGGAGAAAGAATTAGACGTCGTTTAGATGAACAGAATGAAACTGTAGTGTGGTTATCCCGCCAGTTGTCATGCAGTCGCACGAACGTGTACAAGATTTTTGAGAAATCGAATCTTGATACCGGTCTGCTCATGCGCATATCAACCATCTTGAAGTATGATTTCTTTAAGTTATATTCGGAAGAGTTGCGCAAGAACAACAAGTAAAAAGGCAGACTTTTTTATTTTTCCAGAACGGAAATAGAGAGTACGTACACAGATTAAAGTATAACGGGTGAAGTCTTTAGCCATGGCGGCTGCAGATTTTACCCGTTTTACGCTATATAGGTGCATACGGCACATGGATATTCAGAAGCAGTGCCCCGATGAAAAGCAGAAAAGAAGTATGCTCGTATTTGGCCCTTCGGAACCCTTGCACTAACTTTGCACTTACAATGAACGAAGATACTTTTGACATACGGGCCGAACAGCGTCAGCCGGCCAGCTCAGAGCGCGATTTTGAGAACGCCTTGCGTCCTTTGAAGTTTGATGACTTTAGCGGACAACTCAAGGTGGTTGATAACTTGCGCGTATTTGTAGAGGCAGCTAAGTATCGGGGCGAACCCCTTGACCATACTTTGCTACACGGCCCCCCGGGATTGGGAAAAACCACCCTGTCGAACATCATAGCCAACGAACTGGGAGTAGGCTTTAAGTTAACCTCAGGCCCTGTGCTCGACAAACCCGGCGATTTGGCCGGATTGCTTACGAGTCTCGATACCAACGATGTGCTCTTTATCGACGAAATACACCGCCTCTCGCCGGTGGTCGAAGAGTATCTGTATTCTGCAATGGAAGATTACCGGATAGACATCATGATTGATAAAGGGCCTGCGGCACGAAGCATTCAGATTGATCTGAACCCCTTTACGCTCGTGGGAGCAACCACGCGTAGTGGCTTGCTTACAGCTCCATTGCGTGCACGTTTCGGAATAAACTTACACTTGGAATATTATGATGCTGAAACCTTAAGGCGTATTGTTATGCGTTCGGCTCAGATACTCAAAGTTCCCATAGAGGCCGATGCTGCAGCCGAAATAGCCGGCCGATCGCGAGGTACGCCCCGAATTGCTAATGCCTTGTTGCGTCGGGTGCGCGACTTTGCTCAGGTAAAAGGTACGGGCCGTATAGATATGCATATAGCAATCTTTGCGCTCGAAGCCTTGAATATAGACAAATACGGGCTTGACGAAATTGACAATAAAATATTGCTCACCATTATTGACAAGTTCAAAGGAGGACCCGTAGGCATTACTACCATAGCAACAGCTATAGGCGAAGATGCCGGAACCGTTGAAGAAGTGTACGAACCATTCCTTATTAAGGAAGGCTTTATACGCCGTACGCCAAGGGGTCGCGAAGTGACCGAATTGGCATATCGGCATTTGGGCCGCAGTTGTTATGCAGCCAACCCTAACGAACCCTCTTTGTTTGATAATATTTGAATATGATAAGCTATAATACCATCCATGTAGCCATGCCTGATATTTCGCAGGCTGAAACGACAGCCTGGGTTCGGGCAGTGGCAGCATCATACGGAAAGCGGGTAGGCGAAGTGGCCTATGTGTTCTGCAATGATGAAAAAATACTCGAGGTGAATCGCCAGTATTTGCAGCACGATTACTATACCGATATCATAACCTTTGACTACTGTCAAGGCAATGTAATTTCCGGCGACCTCTTTATAAGTTTGGATACCGTAAAGTCGAATGCTGAACTTTTTGGCAAAACTTACGACGAGGAATTCCACCGCGTGGTGATACACGGCATTCTTCATCTGTGTGGAATCAATGACAAAGGGCCTGGCGAACGTGAGATTATGGAAGCAGCCGAAAACCGAGCTTTGGCTATGCGCATAACCACATCTTCAACTCAAGGTGCCAGTAACAAATAGTTATAATAAAAGCATCAGGGACGAGTAATCTAATGGTTTGCAAAGTTGTGGGCCGTCATGAGAGGATAAAATCATTTTCGCAGGTAGCAAAACGCCTTGTGAAGGTTGGCGCATATTGTTCTAAATTCTCGTAAAGTGGTCTTTTTGTTCGTATTGCAGAAAAAAAGGAGAAAAATCCTTGGAAAGCAAGGAAACTTTTTGCATTTTTGTGGTTTTGAAAGTAGACTCTTCACGATAAGACCCCAATGAGCCTTTGTCGCAAAGAGCAGAAGCTATCCAAATTAACCTTTTACAATACAAAAAAATATCTATGGAACCTGCAACAGGAAAATTAGGTGTTATGTGTGTGGGCTTAGGAGCCGTAGCAACCACCTTCATTACCGGTGTCCTGATGACGCGCAAAGGCTTGGCCAAGCCCGTTGGCTCAATGACACAGTACGACAAAATTCGTGTTGGACGTGGAAAAGACAAAAAATATCTGCACTATGGCGAGATAGTTCCGCTTACGTCGCTCGATGATATGGTATTTGGTGCCTGGGACGTGTATCCTGCCAATGCGTATGAGAGCGCTCTCAATGCAGAGGTCTTGAAAGAAAAAGACATTGAGCCTGTTCGCGATGAACTCAAGGCCATTGTACCAATGAAAGCTGCCTTTGACAAGAACTATGCTTCGCGTCTGGATGGCAATAATGTAAAGAGCTGTGCTACACGTTGGGATATGGTTGAGGCCCTCCGCGAGGACATCCGTAAGTTTAAAGCCGACAATAACTGCGACCGCATCGTGGTGATTTGGGCTGCTTCGACCGAGATTTATGTTCCGGTAGACGAGCACGTGCATGGTACACTCGCAGCATTAGAGGCTGCCATGAAGGCTAACGATACAGAACATGTAGCTCCCTCTATGTGCTATGCCTATGCTGCACTGGCCGAAGGTGCTCCCTTTATTATGGGTGCCCCCAATACAACTGTTGATATCCCTGCAATGTGGGAAATGGCCGAAAAGACCAAAATGCCTATAGCCGGCAAAGACTTTAAAACCGGACAGACATTGGTAAAGTCGGGTTTCGCTCCCATTATCGGTACGCGTTGCCTGGGCTTGAGTGGATGGTTCTCGACCAATATTCTTGGCAATCGTGATGGCTTGGTGCTCGATGAGCCAGCTAACTTCCATACCAAAGAAGTATCGAAACTATCTACGCTCGAGAGCATCTTGGTTCCTGAGGAACAGCCTGATCTTTATACTGACTACTACCACAAGGTACGTATAAACTACTATCCTCCCCGCAACGACAATAAAGAGGGATGGGATAATATTGACATTTTTGGCTGGATGGGTTATCCCATGCAGATAAAGATAAACTTCCTTTGTCGCGACTCTATTTTAGCAGCACCGCTGCTGCTTGACCTTGTGTTGCTTTCAGATCTTGCTGCACGCAAAGGTCGCTATGGTACACAGCGCTTCCTGAGCTTCTTCCTCAAGAGCCCCATGCACGATTATACACAGAACGAGGTGCCTATCAACCACCTCTTCCAACAATATGTAATGCTCAAAAATGCTATCCGCGAAATGGGTGGCTACGAGGCAGACGAGGAAATAGACTAACCAAAGTAGCGGACTGTGATTGTGCAGGTCTGCCTCTGATACATAGGCCGGGCTGAGCAATACCAATCCTTAAACTGAAAACTCATGAAAAGCTTCATGGCACCCTCCCCACAGTTATGCATGGGGCGTATGCCGTGAGGCTTTTTGTCTTATCGAAGTTACTTAAAGTGTAACTCCAATACGATTTCTACCCAGTGAAAAGATTTGTCTTCTTCTTAACAATCCTGATAGGCTGTGCGCTTTCGGCTGTGGCCCAGCACCGCATAGCCGGAGTTGTCATCGATTCAAAAACGGGCGAAAAACTACCTTTCGTAAATATGGTGTTTACCAGCGGAGGAAGTACTCGTACAGATATCGATGGACATTTTACCATGCCCTTCAGAAGCGGCAAAGTCAGACTTTCGGTTATTGGTTATGAAACCAAAACCATTTCGGTTAAAGAGCCGGGCGATTCGTTGGTCTTTAAAATAGACCCGATTGAAAGTTCGCTCGGAACAGCCATCGTAACCGGTAAGAAATCAAAATATTCGCGTAAGAATAATCCGGCAGTCGAGTTAATGCGTAAGGTAATTGCTGCTAAGAAAATGAGTGACCTTCATGAGCACGACTATTTTAGCATCGACAAGTATTCAAAACTTACCTTCGCATTTAACGACGTAACCGACAAAGTTTTTCAAGAAGGAAAGTTCAAAAAGTTCCCCTTCTTGAAAGAACATGTAGAAGTGTGTAATGAAACGGGTAAACTCGTATTGCCGATATCGGTAGACGAAACTGTAACCCGCATGATATACCGTCGTGACCCTAAAACCGAAAAAAATATAGTTACAGGCCAGCGCAATAAAGGCATCAACGAACTGTTCAATACGGGTGATATAATGACAACCATGCTTAAAGACTGCTTTACGGATGTCAATATATATGAGGACGAGGTGCGCTTATTGCAGTATCCGTTTATCAGCCCTATTTCTACCCGGTCGGCCATTAATTTTTACCGCTACTTTATTATCGACACATTGATGATAAATCAAGCCGATAAGTGTATAAGAGTAGACTTTACACCCAATAATCCACAGGATTTTGGCTTTTCGGGCAGTATATACATCCTTGCCGACAGTACCTATCGGGTGCGCAAGGTAGATATGGGTATACCGATGCGTTCGGACGTGAATTTTGTAGAAGATATGCGCATCATTCAGGAGTTCGAGCAGTTGCCCAGTGGCGAGCAAGTGCTTGTAAAAGACAATATGCTGGTTCAACTCAAAATAGTGAAGTTCCTGCAGAAATTCCAGGTAAAGCGCACAACAGAATATAGCAATTTTGCATTCGATCCGTTACCCGATAAATTGTTTAAGTTTAAAGGCGAAACCTTGACCTCGGCCAATGCCCAAATGCAGGACGACAATTTTTGGGTAACTCATCGAGCCGATAGCCTTTCGCGGAGCGAAGGGTCGCTCGACCAACTCATACGTAAACTGGAAAAGGTAAAGGGATTCCGCCCTGTGCTTTGGGTGGCTAAAGCTTTTATTGAAAACTTTGTAGAAACCAGTGTCGACCCTAAGCATCCTTCAAAGGTAGATATCGGACCTATAAACACGATGTTGACGCATAACTTTGTAGACGGATTCCGTATGCGTGCGTCGGCACAGACAACCGCCAACTTTAATAAACACCTTTTCTTAAAAGGCTATGTGGCTTATGGTTTCAAGGATAAGAAGGTAAAGGGAATGGGCGAGGTAACCTACTCGTTTAACGAGAAGGCTTATCTGCCGCGAGAGTTTCCGGTAAATAACCTTACCTTTAACTATTCGCGCGATGTGATGTCGCCGTCGGATAAGTTTATGCCTACCGATAAGGACAACGTGTTTACATCTTTCAAGTGGACCGATGTGCATCACATGATGTACTACGAAACCTATCGCTTACTTTGGAATCGTGAATGGGAGAATGGTCTGCGCTTTAATATTCAGGCACGGACATCAAAGGATACACCAACAGCAGCCCTGTTCTATCAGCCTGTTAAAACAGGAGCCGTGTCGCAGGATAAGGCCCTCTACAATCCCTATATCCGTACCTATGATTTGAGTGTCGGTTTGCGCTATCAACCCGGAGTTACCTGGATTAACACCAAGCAGCGCCGCATTGCATCGAACAACGATGCACCCATCTTGACGTTAAATCATACAACAGGTATGTATAACTTTGGACGTGCCGACTATATTTATAATTTTACAGAGGCTGGAGTGTACAAACGCTTTTGGCTGGCATCGTGGGGTAAGATGGACTTCTATATTAAGGGAGGCGTGCAGTGGAATAAAGTACCCTTCCCCTTGCTGATTATGCCGGCAGCCAACCTTTCGTATATCATAGAGGACAATACGTTCAATTTGATAGACAATATGGAGTTCCTTAACGACAGGTATGCCTCGCTGATGTTCTCATGGGATATGAACGGAAAGATATTGAATCGCATCCCCCTTATTCGCAAACTCAAGTGGCGTGAGTATATTGGTTGCAACGTACTTTGGGGAACCTTGTCGAGCAAAAATAATCCGGCCTTAAGTAAGAATCAAACAGATCCGCGCTTGCTGCATTTTCCGGGAACATTCCTGCCGGATGGCAGTTTTCAGCCACTATCGCAAGTAATGGATAAGAAAAAACCCTATGTAGAGGTTATCGTTGGCATACATAACATATTCAAGATATTCCATATTGAATATGTACGCCGCTTAACTTATGTAGGCCCCGATACTCAGGAGTGGGGCATACGTGGTATGTTCCGTTTAACTTTCTAAACGGGGGGTCAAGAAGTTTACACAAGGTGTATAAATTTAAAAACGGCAGGAGTGTCAAGCAAAAAGCAAGATACTTCTGCCGTTTGGTAACTTTAACGCGATTATATGCAAACAATCTTTTGCTTTTGCTTATCTTCGCCACCGAAGTTAAACCCCCAATAAAATAAAACGATTATGCAAGTAACATTTCAGGGTACTCCCGTACAATTATGCGGCGAACTACCCAAAGTAGGCGATAAAGCTCCCAAGTGCGGTGGTGTAAAGATGGATTTAAGTGTAGTACACCTGCCCGAACTTTTGGGTAAACGCGTGGTGCTGAACGTATTTCCCAGTCTCGATACTCCTGTGTGTGCAGCCTCTGTACGCCGATTTAACAAAGAGGCCGCAGCACTCGAGAATACCGTAGTTTTGTGCGTGTCGATGGACCTTCCGTTTGCGCAAGGACGTTTCTGTGCTGCCGAAGGTATTGAGAATGTAGTAACTTTGAGTGCATTCCGCTGCAATTGCTTTGCTGAGAATTATGGTTTGGCAATTGCCGATGGTCCGCTCAAGGGGCTTCTTGCACGTGCCGTAATCGTTGTGAACGAAGAGGGCATTATCACTTACGAAGAACTGGTTCCAGAAATTACATCAGAACCTAATTACGAAGCAGCCCTTGCTGCCTTGAAGTAATTATATAGTCTCCATATAATACTACAATTAAGGTAACTGCAGGAATTCCTGCGGTTACCTTAATTTGTATTTCGTATTTTATCTCGCTGGCTCTTCCTTTTAAAAAAGTCGCACCATCATCTCATAGAGTATCGGCCTCCGCTTGAATAGAGATGCATCGAAGCAAAAATGTTCGGTCTCTTTAATATATAGGGTATAAAGTATTGGGCGATGGAGTAAAACCCTTTGTTCGAGTACATAAAGGATTATGAAACTGAAAATTTGTTCTAAGTGAGCAGGCAGTATGAAATTATTAAAAAGTGCGTTGCAGCAGCCAGGCATCTTAGCCAAAGAGTTCCTTGAGCACACTGAGCGATTTGAGTTCCGGAAAATCGGGTAGATGCAGCCTATAGTATAGATTGATGTATTCTAACAGTCGTGACCGTTCAGCACCGCAGAATTTAAAAACATGCATTGTTCCATATCGCATTCGCAGAAGCTTGGGTACGATAGCTGCATCGCGCGGTGCCAGGAAGTCGGGATGTTCAGGCTGTTCTGCAACAAAGCATGAACAGCGCAAGTCGAAGTAGGCTCCGTCATAGGCATGTTCTACATTAGGCATGAATCCTAAAAAGCGCGTTAATCTTAAAAGAAAAACCAGATGAAAGTTTGCAAATCCCTCTTGGCAGGTGTCCAGCCATTTAATAGAATGTAGCACGTATTCAAAAATACTCTTCGAATCGGGTTCGCTGCGGATGGCGTGATGTAAAAATTCGGCAATGAACAGCGCAATGGCAGATTTATGCGGATTAAACGGAATCGAACCGAAAGGAAAAGCTGATTGGACAGCCTTGGGGCGTTGCAAATTAGCTTTAGGACGTTCATCCCATTCAATATCTAATATTGCCAAAGGCTGAAAAAGAGAATGACGCACTGCCGAACGCTTGGAACGGCTAATTCTTACCATCATGCTAACACAACCGCACTGCTGAGTGAGCAAGTTTACAATCAGCGATTCGTCATTATACTTGAGGGCATTTAGAACTATAGACTTTGATTTCATAAAAAAAGCGGTAGCTTTCGGGTTAAATCAGATGCAGGATTAAAACATCGCAAAAATAGGCTTTTACCCCCTTTTTTCCCGGTTTTTACCCCCTAAAAGCAGGGAAAAACAAGAAAAATCGCATTTTTCGCAAAAAAAAAGCCGAAAAGTTTTGTTGGTTTGAAAATATGTACTACTTTTGCACTCGCAATCAAGGCCGAAAGGTTAGCAATTAAAAAGCAAGATTGCAAGGCAAGTTTGGTCCCTTCGTCTATCGGTTAGGACGAGAGATTTTCATTCTCTAAAGAGCGGT
>CALCVT010000018.1 GCA_937906495.1 uncultured Prevotella sp. | reverse complement strand
ATCAACTAAAGCCTTTTTTATATTTAGGAATATGGGGTAGATGGGATGAATACCTAACAATCGCCATAATTACGCAGTACTATAAAAAAAGACTTTCGCACCATACTCCAATCACCTGCACCTTAAAAGCTATTCCACCCAGCTTATAGTTCGTATTACATCATTTATGCCGAAAAGCATGCACAAAACCGCATATTGTAACCCTTAGCAACAAAATATTTGGCATATAAGATGCATTCATTAAAAGAAAAATGCTAAATTTGCCGTCGCTTTATGCTGTTGTCTGCAAGATGTGCAGTATAATCAGCATTCAACCATCTGAAAATCAAATCACAACGTAAACTACAAAATGAATATTCAATTAGACAAAGTCAGCAATGTGAGCGCAGAGCTTACAATCGTTATGGAAAAGGCTGACTACGAAGCTAAGGTAAACAAAGCACTCAAGGATTTCAGCCACAAAGCACAGATGCCCGGTTTCCGTCCCGGCAAAGTGCCCATGAGCCTCATCAAGAAAATGTATGGTACTCAGGCCAAGGCTGACGAAGTGAACAAACTCCTCCAAGAATCTCTTTTCAACTATATTAAGGAGAACAACGTAAATATGCTTGGTGAACCCCTCGGCAGCGAAAAGCAAGTACCGCAGGACATCGAGGTTCAAGACGAGTTCACCTTTGTATTTGACATTGCACTCGCTCCCGAATTCAAAGCCGAAATTGGCAGCGATGACACGGTAGACTACTACGACATCGAGGTATCTGACGACATGATTACCAAGCAACTCGATGCTCTCCGTCAGCAGGCAGGTCACCCCGAAAGTGTAGAAGAGTATGCCGACCGCGACATTCTTCGTGGCGTTTTGGCTGAGCTCAACGAAGAAGGCCAGCCTAAGGAAGAAGGTATTGTAGTTGAAGCAGCTTCGCTTATGCCTACTTACTTCAAGAATGACGACCAAAAGAAACTCTTTGAAGGTGCCAAGAAGAACAGTGTGATTAGCTTCAACCCCAACGCTGCTTACGAGGCAAGCGAGGTTGAGCTTGCTTCATTGCTCAAAATTGAGAAGGACGAAGTAAAGAACCACACAGGCAATTTCAGTTTCCAGATTGATGAAATCAGCCGTTTTGTACCTGCTGAAATCAACGAAGAATTTTTCGAGAAAGCCTTTGGCAAAGATGCCGTCAAGAATGAGGATGAGGCTCGTACTAAAATCAAGGAAAGCATTCAGGCGCTGCAAGTTAACGACAGCGACTACAAGTTCCTCCTCGATGTACGTGCCCATATGGAGCAGAAGGTTGGTGAACTTGAATTCCCCAATGAGTTGCTCAGAAAGATTATGATTGCCAACAACAAGGATAAGGGCGAAAAGTATGTTGATGACAACTTTGACAAGAGCATCCAAGAGTTAAAGTGGCATCTCATCAAGGAACAACTTGTAAAGGCACAGGACATCAAGATTGAAGACAAAGACGTTAAGCAAGCTGCCATTCAGGCTGCACGCTTCCAGTTTGCTCAGTATGGTATGAACAACATCCCCGATGAGTATCTTGAAAACTATGCTCAGGAAATGCTCAAGCATCAAGAGCAGGCCAACGCACTTGTTGAACGCTGCATCGACCAAAAACTTACGGAGGCTCTGAAGGGTGTTGTAACACTCAACCACAAAGCCATCTCGACTGAGGATTTTACCAAAATGTTTGAATAAGATGCTATATCCATGCCGGCACCACTACAATAAACAGTTGTCAGCATGTCAACACAAATAAATATGTGCCAATATGTGCCTATTGCGCATATTGGCACTTTTTTTGCATTCTATAGTTAGTAGGCAAACTTTTGCATATGCCTTGCTACTGGAAACAAAACATTCACCAAGTTTCAACAACAAGATACACTTGCTAAAATGATTACAAACGACTTTCGCAAATTTGCTACAGCAAACACAGGCATCAGTTCGTTGGCTCTCGATGATGTAATCAAAAGCCAGAACCAGTACCTCAACCCATACATTCTCGAAGAGCGTCAACTCAATGTAACCCAAATGGATGTTTTTTCGCGCCTAATGATGGATCGCATCATCTTTTTGGGCACACCTATTGACGACTATACAGCTAACACACTGCAAGCCCAATTACTCTATCTTGATTCTACCGACCCCGGTAAAGACATCTCAATCTACATCAACTCGCCAGGTGGATCGGTATATGCCGGACTTGGCATCTACGACACTATGCAGTTTATACAAAGCGATGTAGCTACAATCTGTACAGGCATGGCTGCTTCGATGGCTGCAGTACTGCTTGTTGCCGGACAAGAAGGTAAACGCTCAGCTCTACCTCATAGCCGCGTAATGATACACCAGCCGATGGGCGGTGCACAAGGTCAGGCATCGGACATTGAAATTACTGCCCGTGAAATTCAAAAACTCAAGAAGGAACTGTATACCATTATAGCCGACCACTCGCATACCGACTTTGATAAAGTATGGTCTGATTCAGACAGAGACTACTGGATGACGGCAGCCGAAGCTAAAGAGTATGGCATGATTGACCGTATATTTGAACCTAAGAAATAAATCAAACAAGGAAGTGAAAACGGGACTGTTTCAAACACAGAAATACTCTGAATATAAAACTTACTTCCTATTATAACAGAACCAATGGCCAACAAAAATAATAAATGCACCTTTTGCGGACGTCCAGAAAGCGAAGTGCCTCTACTGCTGACCGGCGCAAACGGCTACATATGCTCTGATTGCGTAGAGAGTGCGCACCAACTGCTTCAGGAGTACATGCCTGGCGAATTAGCCAATAAGCAGAAACAGGCAAAGGGCAAAAAGGCTGAAAGCATTGACCTGAACAAGGTACCCAAGCCAAAGGAAATTAAAGACTATCTTGATCAGTACATTATTGGACAAGATGCTGCCAAACGATACTTAAGTGTAGCGGTGTATAACCACTACAAACGTTTGTCGCAACCCCAAGAACAAAGCGACAATGTAGAAATCGAAAAGTCGAATATCATTATGGTAGGCTCAACTGGTACAGGTAAAACCTTACTTGCCCGAACCATAGCCCGCCTGCTCGATGTTCCATTTACAATTGTTGATGCAACTGTATTTACAGAAGCCGGTTATGTAGGCGAAGACGTAGAAAGTATTCTTTCACGTCTACTCCAAGTAGCTGACTTTGATGTGGCACGCGCTGAACGAGGCATTGTATTTATAGATGAGATTGACAAAATTGCACGTAAATCCGATAACCCCTCGATTACGCGCGATGTAAGTGGTGAAGGTGTACAGCAAGGCATGCTGAAACTCCTTGAAGGTTCGATTGTAAACGTGCCCCCTAAAGGTGGACGCAAGCATCCCGATCAAGACTACATACATGTAGACACCCACAACATTCTGTTTATATGCGGTGGAGCCTTTGATGGTATAGAAAAAAAGATTGCCCAGCGTCTTAATACCCACACGGTTGGCTACAATTCGGTTCAAAACGCTAAGAAAATCGATCCTAAGAACCTCATGCAGTACATTGAGCCACAAGATTTGAAATCGTTCGGACTAATTCCCGAAATCATCGGACGCCTACCGGTTCTTACCTATCTCAATCCTCTTGACAAACCTGCCTTGAGTCGTATTCTTACCGAACCTAAGAACTCCATTATACGCCAGTACGTCAAACTCTTCGAAATGGACGGTGTTTCACTCAACTTTGCTCCCGATGCCCTTGAATACATTGTAGACAAAGCCGTAGAGTTTAAACTCGGTGCACGTGGACTACGCTCTATTGTTGAGTCGATTATGATGGACGCTATGTTCGAAATACCATCTTCTGAAACCAAAACGTTTACCGTAACCAAAACTTATGCTGAGAACCAAATGGAAAAAAGTGACCATTTGGCATAAGCCGACAAACACTTACTGCCGCTTTCCGCCCCCTTGCGGAAAGCGGTCTTTTTATGTCTACACTCTTCAACGTGCCATGTTTCCTTGCCAAATACGACACTTAAAAGCTAAAATGGGGTCTACTTGGTAAAAATACAGCTAAAATATTCGTACCGAATGATAGAGGAATTGAGAATTTTGTTATAACTTTGCTTTGGTGAAACGGGAATAAGGGGTTTCAGCCCCCAAAAATCCCTCAACAATCCCTAACCTCTAAGCAAACCAGGAAAGCAATGAAGGAAGATACTGATTTGAAGCTAGCGCTCAAGGAACACTTCGGATTTGATTCATTCAAGAACAATCAGGAGGAAATTATCCGTAACCTGCTCCAAGGACAGAATGTATTTGTCCTGATGCCCACAGGTGGCGGAAAATCATTGTGCTATCAATTGCCGTCCTTAGTCATGGAGGGAACAGCCATTGTCATATCGCCCCTCATCGCCTTGATGAAGAATCAGGTGGATGCAATACGCCATACCAGCCAAAACGACGGCATAGCGCACTTTATCAACTCATCGCTGAACCGCAGCCAAATTGAAAAAGTGAAAAATGACATCCGCGATGGTATTACCAAGTTGCTCTACGTAGCCCCTGAATCGCTGACAAAGGAAGAAAATGTAGAGTTCTTGCGAACGGTCAAAATATCGTTTTATGCCATTGATGAGGCTCACTGCATCTCTGAGTGGGGACACGACTTCCGCCCGGAATATCGCAAGATTCGCCCGATAATCAATGAAATTGGAAATGCACCCATCATTGCTCTGACTGCTACCGCGACCGACAAGGTACGTACCGATATCAAAAAAAGTCTTGGTATTATAGACGCTGTGGAATTTAAAAGTTCCTTTAATCGTCCCAATCTTTACTACGAGGTACGCCCCAAGACTAAAGACATAGACCGCGACATCATCAAATTTATTAAACAACAACCTACATGCAGCGGTATTATATACTGCTTAAGCCGCAAAAAAGTTGAAGAGTTAGCCGAGGTGTTGCGCACCAATGACATTAAAGCCGAAGCCTACCACGCAGGCATGGACTCAGCCAACCGCTCACAAACTCAAGACGATTTCTTGATGGAACGGATAGATGTTATTGTAGCTACCATAGCCTTTGGCATGGGCATTGATAAACCCGATGTACGCTTCGTTATCCACTACGATATACCTAAAAGTCTTGAAGGTTACTATCAAGAAACCGGAAGAGCTGGTCGAGATGGAGGCGAAGGCAAATGTATCGCATTCTACTCACGCAAAGATTTACAAAAACTAGAGAAATTCATGGAGGGAAAGCCTGTGGCCGAACAGGATATAGGCAGGCAACTCCTTAAAGAAACAGCAGCCTACGCAGAAAGTTCTATATGCCGCCGTAAACTACTACTACACTACTTTGGAGAACAGTATAGTCACGACAACTGCGGAAACTGCGATAACTGCAAACACCCCAAACTACAAGTGGAAGCCAAATCATACTTAACCAGACTACTGGAAGTCATTACTGCTACAAAAGAACACTTCCGCGATGACTACATCAAGGATATCTTGCTGGGTCACAAAACAGACGAAGTTTGCGCACACCACCACGACCAGCTCGAAATTTTCGGCTGCGGTGACGATAAAAGCGAACAAACTTGGAACGCCGTAATCAAACAAGCACTCATAGCGGGCTACTTGGATAAAGATGTTGATAACTATGGTGTACTCAAAATAACAGATGAAGGACAAGAGTTTTTAGATAAACCCAAATCTTTCATGATTGTTGAAGACCGCAACTACGAAGAAGACGAAGTCGAAATCGAACCACAAGGTGGTGCGGCATGTGCTGTAGACCCTGGATTATATCAAATGTTGCGCGACCTGCGCAAAAAGCTTTCTAAGGAACTCGATGTGCCTCCATACGTCATCTTCCAGGATGGCTCACTCGAGGCCATGGCCACCATCTATCCCCAAAACTTAGATGAATTACAAAACATACCTGGTGTAGGTGCCGGCAAAGCTAAACGCTACGGAGCAGAGTTCTGCAAACTTATCAAAAGACACTGCGAAGAAAACGAAATTGAGCGACCTGAAGACCTGCGCATACGAACAGTAGCCAACAAGTCAAAAATTAAGGTAAGCATCATACAAAGCATCGATCGCAAAGTTGCACTCGATGACATTGCCGTTGTTAAAGGTATTGAGTTTGAAGAATTGCTTGACGAAATAGAAGCTATTGTATACTCCGGCACTAAAATAAACATCGACTATTTCATCGATGAGGTAATGGACGAGGATCATATCGACGATATCTACCAATATTTTAAAGAAAGCGATACCGACGACCTTGATACTGCACTTGATGAACTCGGAGATGACTACTCAGAAGAGGAAATCAGACTTGTCCGCATTAAGTTTATCTCGGAAATGGCCAACTAACTACCACACCCTCAAATTATGACAGAAAACAATATCAGCGAAAGCACCGAAAAGAAAAGCTTGAACTTTATCGAGCAAATTGTAGCAAACGACCTGCAAGAGGGTAAGAATGACGGACGACTGCAAACACGATTCCCGCCTGAACCCAACGGATACCTGCACATTGGCCATGCCAAAGCTATCTGCATGGATTTTGGAGTTGCTCAGAAATTTGGCGGTGTATGCAACCTTCGATTTGATGACACGAATCCGCAAAAGGAAGATACAGAATATGTAGAAGCCATTAAACAAGATATAGAATGGCTTGGTTTTAAGTGGGGAAACATTTATCATGCTTCTGACTACTTCCAGCAACTTTGGGACTTTGCTATACGACTCATTAAAGAGGGTAAAGCTTACGTCGATGAACAAAGCAGTGAACAAATTGCAGCACAAAAGGGTACGCCCACACAAGCCGGAACCGATAGCCCCTACCGCAATCGTCCTATCGAAGAAAGTCTTGCTCTCTTCGAAAAAATGAATACTGGCGAAATAGCAGAAGGTGCTATGGTATTGCGCGCCAAAATTGATATGGCGAATCCTAACATGCACTTCCGTGATCCTATTATTTATCGCATCATCAATAAAGAGCATCATCGTACCGGTACAAAGTGGAAAGTTTATCCCATGTACGACTTTGCACATGGTCAAAGCGACTATTTTGAAGGTGTAACACATTCGATATGTACTCTTGAGTTCGTGCCACATCGTCCACTTTACGACTACTTTATTGACGAACTTAAACAAGGCAATGACTTAGCAGACAATCGCCCGAGACAATACGAGTTTAACCGCTTGAACCTGACGTATACTGTTATGTCAAAACGTAAACTGCTTGCACTCGTACAAGAAAATCTTGTTGATGGATGGGATGATCCACGAATGCCGACTGTTTGCGGATTGCGTCGTCGAGGCTATTCGCCAGAAGCTGTACGTAAGTTCATTGACATGATTGGATATACTAAATTCGATGCACTCAATGACTATGCCATGCTCGAGGCTGCAGCTCGTGAAGACCTCAATGCACGAGCGCTACGCGTAAGTGCTGTACTTAATCCGGTTAAACTAATCATCACGAATTACCCGAAAGGCCAGACTGAAGAAATGGAAGCCGTGAATAATCCAGAATGCGAAGCAGACGGCACACATACAATTACCTTTAGCCGTGAACTTTGGATGGAACGTGATGACTTTATGGAAGATGCTCCCAAAAAATTCTTCCGTATGGTACCCGGCAAGGAAGTACGCCTTAAAAATGCCTACATTGTTAAATGTACAGGTTGTAAAAAAGCTGCTGACGGTACAATTGAAGAAGTGTATGCAGAATACGATTCAAATAGCAAAAGCGGTATGGAAGGTGCCAACCGCAAGGTAAAAGGTACGCTACACTGGGTAAGCGTAGAACATTGTGTACCCGCTGAAATCAGACTTTATGACCGACTCTTCTCGGTTGAAAACCCCTCGGCAGATGAACGTGACTTCCGTGAACTTCTTAACCCCGATTCACTAAAGATACTCAACAATTGTTATGTAGAAAAGTTTGCTGCCGAAAATCCCACAGGAAACCGCTACCTGCAATTCCAGCGAACCGGATACTTTACTGCTGATAAGACGTCAACTCCTGATCATGTTATCTTTAACCGAACAGTTGGACTAAAGGATAGTTGGGCTGCCAAGAAGTAGCTAACTGCCTCCATCACTCCTATTTCAAAAGGCTATAAGATTTGTCCATCCAATCCCACTCTATATAAATAGTGGATGACGAATTTTATAGCCTTTATTCTTTATATTAAAACAACGTATTATGGACAACAATATTAGTAAACTTGTAGAGCAATATGAACAACTCCTAAGTTCGGGCGAACCTTTTTATATGGATGCTTCTACACTTATGGACATCGAAGAATACTACGAAAAATTCGGGCGGACTTTTGATGCAGAACAAGTTATGCGAGTTGCCCATAAACTGCATCCCGACAATGCTGAAGTAAACACGGTTAGAGCTTATCGATTGAAAGCACAGGGTAAATGGACTGAAGCTGAAACAATCATTGCTGATATTCCTGACCAAAAATCGCGAGAAGTACAATTGTTTTGGGCTGAATGGTACGCAGCAGAAGGCAAACCAGAAGAGGCTGAAAGCATTATTAAAATAAATCTGCCAGAAACTGAAACTGCAGAACAATACGATTGGTATCTTGATTTAGGCGAAATATTCTTTGATTATGGTTTTTATCAACGTGCATGCAACTGGCTCGAACAAATACCCCTCACCTACAGTTTACGTACAAGGGTTGATGAACTACTCGGAAACCTATACTACCAACAGCAAAACTTCAGCAAAAGCGTAGAGGCTTTTACACGTCTTACTGATGCTGATCCCTATAGTGCACAGGGTTGGACAATGCTTGCTGATGCCAACCAAAAAAATGGAAATCTGGACGAATGCAACACATGCTGCGACTACGCCTTAGCTATAGACAATCAATCGGCTCATGCTATGGGCTTAAAGCTCTTTGCAACTTTTGGCACAAATCAGTTTGATGAAGGACTTGAACTTTATCAAGAATTTGCCAACAAATTACCAGATGACTATGTGATTAGAATGTACACAGGTGAACAACTTTTGGCAAAAGGACAATACATTCACGCACTTGAACTTTTACAGGAATCTTATCGCCTTTGTCCACTTGAGAATCCTGATCGCGCCCGACTTATCTCTGATCAAGTTTATACATTAGCCAACCTCAAAGAATTTAAGAAGGCTACCGAGATTATGCAAATAGTCGCAACGCAAGGTAACTCTAATGGTGCTATATACTACCATCTAGCAGACATCTTTCTTGAAACTGGAAATACAGAAGAAGCAGTAAAAATGCTTGAACAATACATTGCTACCAACATTTGTGAAGAGAAAGATTTTGTAAATATCATCCAAACACTCATAGAGCACAAATGCTTTTTACCAGCAGCAGCACTTTGGACCAAACTGGCATATTTCGAGTTTTCAGAAGAGTATGCCTATATTTATATGCATTTAGCTTATGCTTTTAGAGAAATGAAAACTCCTGTACACTATATACACAGTCTCAATCAAGCACTTGAACAAGGCTCATGCGCAACTTATCGCAGACTAAAAGAGTTTTACCAAGCATCATCACCCGAAGAAATTCTAACACGTGCCATTGCTGAATCACGTACTTGGTTTCCTTCCAGTCATTCAAACTCTAATCCTACAGTTTAAATGCGCTGATACATAACTATCGGAAAAGAAATAACAACTTATGATTTAAACAATTCTCTAATAAATCTCCCTCACCGATAACTCTTTCTATGAATGACTTTCTCAAACTTGTAGCCTCCGATTTGCGCAAGCGCTTTGGTAACGACATGAGCCATACCATTGTCATTTTCCCAAACAAACGTGCAAGTCTGTTTCTTAATGACTATCTTATACAGGACCAAACAGAAACGATTTGGTCTCCTCGTTACATGTCTGTAACAGAATTTTTTTGTTCGCTGAGCAACAAAACGCTTGTAGACCCTATTGATGCTGTATGCCGTCTATACAAGCACTATATTAAGCATACCGGCAACAAGGTCTCTCTTGACTGGTTCTACGGCTGGGGCGAACAACTTTTATCAGACTTTGACGATGCGGACAAGCAAATGGCCAACCCTGCCTCTTTGTTCCGCGATATCAAAGAATATGCAGAACTCGAATGCTATGACTATCTTAACTCTGAACAAATAGAACAACTCAAAAGATTTGCTGGCGACTTTTCTACTAATCACCTTGATGGTGTACGCGAAAATTTTAACCAACTATGGAGTAAAGCATTGTCTATCTATACAAGTTTAAGACAAGAACTTAGTTCTGAAAATCTTGCCTATGAGGGACAATTGTTTAGAGAGGTTGCCGAATCATTCGTAAATGGTGAGATATCACTTCCCAATAACATAAAACATATTGCCATTGTTGGATTCAATGCGATTGACCGCGTGGAACGCCTACTCTTCAAATCACTACAAAAAATGGGAATGGCACTCTTCTATTGGGATTATGACACTTGCTATGCAGGAAGTAAAGATACTGAAAAAATGGAAGCAGGGCTATTCATGAACGAAAATCTTAAAGATTTTCCAAATGCCCTTTTAGAAAAAAATGATTTCACGAACTTTCTTAAGGAAGGAAATGTTAAGCGATCTGCCAAGCGATGTATTGAGTTTGCCAGTGCTTCTACTGAGTATATTCAGTGCCAAAACGTCACAGAATGGCTTAAAGACAAGCACAATTTTAACCCAAACTCAGGTCGCCGCACTGCCATCGTTCTTTGCAACGAAAACATGCTTTTACCAGTTATTCACAGCCTTCCCAACTATATTGAGAATCCTGATAACAATCAATATGCTGTCAATATCACCAAAGGTTTCCCGTTCAGCCATACTCCAGCCTTCAGTTGTATTATTCGCCATATCAAACAATACGAAGCAGAAAACAATGAGCAAGTTGCCAGAGCAAAAAGTACCCAGTCTGTAACTGGAAGCCAACAGTCAAACCAACAAGTTTGCTTCAAGTTTCTGACTCAATTAAGCGAAGCTATCAGTACTGAAGCAACAGACTCTGAGCGAAGTTCCCTAAATGATAAACTCTTTAATAAACTTTATGCCGACTCTTATTTTATAGCTTTTACCACTATCAATCGAATTATCCGATTGATTGAAACTGGCACACTTAACATAAAACCTATAACACTTTTCCGCTTACTCAAACAAGTTGTCAAAGGGCAAACAGTACCCTTCAATGGTGATCCTGCAGATGGCTTACAGATAATGGGTGTACTCGAAACACGCTGCATCGACTTCGACAATATACTTATTCTTTCTGTCAATGAAGGCATACTTCCACGCAAAAACAGCGATTCATCTTTCATTCCCTTTTTGGTACGTAAACTGCACGGACTAACAACTCCCGACCGCCGCAACTCAGTCTACGCTTACTATTTCTATCGTCTTTTGCAACGCGCACAAAGAGTACGCTTGGTATATAATACCTCAACCGAAGGTACTCAAAAGGGTGAAATGTCACGCTTCATGCGTGCCATGTTAGTTGAATGGAACAATCAATTAAATATCAAGCATCTATCGCTAGAGAGTATTCCTAAACTTCTCCAGCCCATACAACTCGCGCCTAAAATTCCCTATAGCCAAGCACCTTTATTCAATAAACTTTCTCCATCAGCTCTCAAGGTTTACTTTAACTGCCCGCTGCAGTTCTACTACCGCTACGTTAAGAAACTCCGTCCTAAGCAAACCGACGATCCCATTATTAATGCAAATGATTTCGGAACTATTTTTCATCGTACTGCCGAAGATATTTACTCTGAGTTATCCGGACCTAACTTATTAGATATTACGCCAGACAGACTCAAAAAATTCTTGAAAAATGGCGGGGAACTACAACTTGAAAAATATGTCAATAAAGCCTTTTCTGACATCATTACAGATAACCCCAACATTAAGCAATCACCCATTACTGTCAAGGCTATCATCGATTATTTACACAAACTCCTTAATTATGAGGCTGGCTATTTTCAAGATAAAAGCGCCGTTGCATCTTGTTTCAAACTACTTGGGGCTGAAAAAAAATCCCAAATAGAACTTGATGTGCCTTACCAATCGGGAACTGCAAAATTTGTTATAGAGGGAGAAATAGACAGACTTGATGAAGCTGATTATCCAGACGGCACTTCATACACCCGCATTATCGATTATAAAACTGGCAAAATCCCAACTAGCCAAAAACTTACTCTAGATAGTTTTTTCGAACCATCAGCTAATTATCCAGCCAATCAAATGCAGGTACTTCTTTACTCACTGATGTGCACCCAAAATAGTACAAAGCCTATAATGCCAATGCTCTTTTATATACCAAGTTTATCAAAATACGAATTCACACCATATATTGCTATTGAAAACCAACCCATTAAAGACTTTCGCGAAATTGCTCAACAATTTAAAGAAAAACTCCTTCAAACATTAGCAATCATTATAGACCCTGATACTGTTTTCGCTCCAACTGAAATTGAAAAAAATTGTACCTACTGCGAATTTAAAATTTTATGTGGTAAATAGCAATGTTGTCTTAAACGATTTATAGGTACGATGAATATGAGGTTGTTATAGATAACAACCCCTTCAAAGTTTTTTTGCCCCCTATTTATTCCTCTCCTGCTAGCTCAGGCGGAGGTTTAAATGGTTCGTTTAAGGCGCAGTTTAAAACTTCCGTGGAATCCCAGTCCTAGCCAAAGATAGTACATAC
>CALCVT010000017.1 GCA_937906495.1 uncultured Prevotella sp. | reverse complement strand
AACGCCAACCCTGTCAGCAATGCAGTGACAAATAAGGTAAAGTTCATAGCTCTTAAATGTTATTGTTAATACTATATTGTTTTTGCTCTACACCCAAAGACGTACGGTTCAAGCCGGTGCTGCTATGCACCAAGACGAAAAAATCCGCTACTTCGGGGAATAAGGGCAACCCCGACGTGCGGACACAAAAAATCTGCGGATGAGCGCACTCGCCCACCGCTTCGGTTAGATTTATACCAGCTGTGCATCTCTCAGATGCACCCACATAGCAGCCCTTGTTCACGTTGTATCGTCTTTAGGTCTGCAAAGGTACAAAGGCTCATTTGAAAACCCAAATTTTCAGTAAAGATTTTTAAGAAAACGGAGAGCACCAGGATTCAACACAACGGTACATTGCAACTACAATTGAGCAATAAATATACCCCTTCGATGTATCACCTGTCAAGCCTTGACACTAGCTTCTTGGCAAGAACACAACAAAGACATTACACTAACTAACTTGTGTTTTTTTCGACAACACTTCTGCTATATACTCTATGTAAAAAAACAAACACCGGGTGTAAAAAACGCAACACCAACTGTATAACTTTCAAAACCCGAATCTACTCCCCACTACTTCCTTATATATAAAATAGGTGTAGAAACATCCTATCCCATACTCACACCTCCCCACACCGACTCATCAAATGCTGGAGCATATAGCTACTCTGCCCGGCTCAACACAACGGCCACCTGCCCAGCATCATGCCGTACACATAGCGACCCGAGCATATATGCAAAATATGCCGTGCATCGTTATACTCTGATGCAGAATAAAACAATGCATGGCACACCCGGTTCGTCCCGACAGGGAGTATCAAGAAACTCCTATTTCTTGTTAAAGCAATGCAGGAAGTTGAAAGAGCCTGGTTCCGTTCGAACCCTTTATAAGAATAATACGTCCGATGGGGCAATCTCCTCCCTCCAGGGCTACTTTAACAGCCTCAACATCGGCAAACCAACGCATATTTTGAGCATAAGGATAAAACTCTTCTCCCACAAGCCAAATCGCTTCAAGTTGCATCGTTTTGAGCTGCTCCACCACCCGGCTGTGTTCCTGGGCCGATACTTCGCCCAATTCGCGCATCTCTCCCAAAATAGCCATTTTATGGGGATGTTTAATCAGGGCAAAATTATCGAGAGCAGCCTTCATGCTGGTAGGGTTGGCATTGTAGGCATCTACAATCAACTCGTTTTTGGCAGTTTTCAGCAATTCGCTACGGTTATTTCCAGGCACATAGGCTGCTATTGCATCGGCAGCTTGCTGCGGGGTAACTCCAAAGTGTACACCAACTGCAATGGCTGCAAGAGCGTTGGTAACATTATAAGCACCTATCAAATGTGTCTGCACCGTATGCCATTCACCACCCGATACTCTAAAACGGAAGTTCAAAAACGGACTGCACGACACCACTTCGCCTTCAACCCCATAACCTTTTCCACACTGGCCATAAGTTTCGGCCTTGAGGCCGCGTGATATCGGTTGGAGGTAGGGGTTGTCGCCGTCTAAAAAGATAAAAGATTCCGTACGGGTACGCAAATAATCGTAAAGTTCGCCCTTGGTACGAATTACCCCTTCGAACGAGCCAAACCCCTCAAGATGAGCACGTCCCACATTGGTTATCAAACCACAATCGGCATCAACAAGACGCGACAGCAAAGCTATTTCGCCTGGATGGTTAGCTCCGGTTTCAATAACTGCTATTTCGTGTTCCTCACGGAGTCTGAGCAATGTTTTAGGCACTCCAATGTGATTATTAAAGTTTCCACGCGTAGCCAGCACATTGTACTTAGCCGACAAAACAGCGGTAGTCAGTTCCTTGGTGGTTGTTTTGCCGTTTGTGCCGGTAATTTGCACGATGGGTGTATGGAGCACCTGGCGGTGATGAGCGGCCAACTGCTGCAATGTTTGGAGCACATCGTCTACAAGCACCATGTGCGGTTCGCCCGCCAGACAAGGATTGTCGACCACAGCACAGGCACAACCATTAGCTATTGCCTGCCGGGCAAAATCATTGCCATTAAAGTTTGCCCCGCGCAGGGCAAAAAACAAAGAGCCCTCGGGGCAATCGCGCGTATCGGTCGTCACAACGGGGTGCTTCAGGAAGAGGTTGTAAAGTTCAGAAATCTGCATCTTTATAAGATTTGCTATATTTTCATTAAGCAAAGATAGTTCTTTTTCTGCGTCCGGTTCGTTTGTTCCACAGATTTATCGTAATTTTGTCTGTACAAACACCTATAATCCATGCATACGCTCAATCTTCGCGGACGCCTGTATCCGCTCAACCAGCCCCAAATTATGGGCATTCTCAATGTAACCCCCGACTCCTTCTATGCCGAAAGCCGTACACAAACCGAAGAGGCCATTACCCACCGTGTAGAACAAATGGTTACCGAGGGTGCCGACATGATTGACATCGGTGCCTACTCTTCGCGTCCGGGTGCTAACGATGTTTCGGCCGAAGAAGAGTCTAACCGGCTGCGCATGGGCCTGGGTATTGTGCGTAGGCTCTACCCCGAAATTCCGATATCGGTCGATACTTTCCGGGCCGATGTTGCCCGCATGGCTGTCGAAGAGGGCGGTGCCGACATCATTAACGACATCTCGGGAGGCATGATGGACAAGAATATGTTTCGCACCATTGCACGTCTTGGTGTTCCGTATATTCTGATGCACATGCAGGGCACCCCCGACACGATGCAGACTGCTCCACACTACGAGGATGTACGCCGCGAGGTACTGCTATACCTGGCCGAACGCATAGATCGCCTGAACCAACTCGGTGCCAAGGACATTATTATCGACCCTGGATTTGGATTTGGCAAAACCCTGGAACACAACTATGAGTTGATGAATCACTTTGAGGATTTTCAAGAACTTGAACGTCCGTTGCTTGTAGGCATCTCGCGCAAATCTATGATTTACAAACTCATAGGCGGCACTCCGCAAACCGCCCTGAACGGTACCACCGTGCTCAACACAATTGCACTGAGCAAAGGAGCACACATTCTGCGTGTACACGATGTGAGCCAGGCTGTCGAGACCAAGCGCATCTTCATGGCGCTCAACCCAAAGGCCCACACAACCGACTGACCCTTCTACCCTAATGTATTCCTGCTATGATTAACATCGGATTCCAAGATGTCGTCGACATCGTACTGGTAGCCTTGCTACTCTACTATATCTACCGACTCATGAAGGAGTCGAGTTCGGCCAATATCTTCGGCGGTATCATTGTTTTTATCGTCGTGTGGATTGTTGTGTCGCAGATATTCGAGATGAAACTCTTGGGAGGCATTCTCGACAAGGTAGTCAATGTGGGTTCGTTGGCACTCATCATCATCTTTCAGGAAGAAATCCGCCATTTCTTTTCAACCATCGGTTCTCGCCCTGGTGGCAGCGCAAGCCTGCTCTTCAGGCTATTTAAAAAAGAAAACAGCAAAGACATTGTGCACCGCGAAGACATCATGCCTGTGGTAATGGCTTGCATGAGTATGAGCAAGCAAAAGGTAGGAGCACTCATTGTTATTGAACGTAACGTAGGACTGAGCGAAATTATCAATTCGGGCGACCAAATTAACGCCGACATCAGCCAGCGCCTTATCGAAAACATCTTCTTCAAGAACAGTCCGCTTCACGACGGGGCCATGGTCATCTCGCACAAACGCATCAAAGCTGCAGGCTGCATCCTGCCCATTGCGCACAACACAGACATCCCCAAATCGCTCGGTCTGCGCCACCGCGCAGGCTTGGGCATCTCTCAAAAAAGCGACTGTCTGGCCATCATTGTATCCGAAGAGACTGGAAGCATCTCGATTGCAGAGAACGGAAACTTCAGAATACGCCTCTCGGCCGAGGAACTGGAAAGCATACTGTCAAAAGACTGGCAACGATAGCTCCTCCTGCCACACCCCACTGCCATACACACTGCACATATTGCCCCCGGGAATCCATAGATTTGAAAAATTATTATTAAATTTGCAGCGCCTATATAGGCCACATTTATCCACCAAGCAGGAAACACAAACAGCCTGTCCCAATCAACGAACTTACATATTCCTCTCCTACAATGGTTAGAAAACGCAAGATAAAGAACATCCGTCTACACAGCGAAGGCACAGAAATTCTACGAAACGGCCTGATAGCCTTGATAGTGGCTAACGGCTTGCTCTATTTTCTGTTTAAAAACTTTTGTCTGTTGCCGTTCTACATCTTTGCTGCTATATCTATTACTCTCTATGCCATAGCAGTCAACTTTTTTCGCTGCCCCATCCGCCTGTTTCAAGGCGATACCGAAAAAACCGTTGTTGCCGCAGCCGATGGCAAAGTAGTAGTTATTGAAGAAGTTGAAGAAAACGAATATTTTCACGACCGCCGGCTCATGATTTCCATCTTCATGTCGGTTACAAACGTCCACGCCAACTGGTTTCCGGTTGAGGGTACCGTCAAGAAAGTAGTTCACCACAACGGAAACTTCTATAAGGCATGGCTACCCAAAGCCAGCACCGAAAACGAACGCTCAACAGTAGTCATCGAAACACCCGAAGGACAAGAGGTGCTAGTTAGACAAGTGGCAGGAGCTGTTGCCCGCCGCATCGTTACCTATGCACGCGAAAACGAAGATTGCTGCATTGATGAGCACATGGGATTTATAAAGTTCGGTTCACGCGTCGACGTCTACCTGCCAACCGATTCGGAAGTCCTAGTAGAGATGGGACAAAAAACAGTGGGCAACCAAACCGTTGTGGCACGTCTCAAATAAAACCTACTCAAGTGGAGATGCGTCTTTATCAGGCCGTCTCCACTTTTTATTTTAACCAGCAAACCATCATGAAGAAGCATATCCCCAACTCCATTACCTGCTGCAACCTTATCTCGGGCTGCATTGCAACCTATTTTGCCTTTCAGGGAAATTTTCATTCGGCCTTTCTTTTTATCATCATCGGTGCCGTTTTCGACTTTTTTGACGGCTTCGTAGCTCGCCTGCTTCATGTAGCTTCGCCCATCGGCAAAGAACTCGACTCTCTGGCCGACGACATCACCTTCGGCATGGCTCCGGCCACCATTGTGTTTGCCATGCTGCGCGAACTGCTGACTGCTACTACCTGCCCGGCCAACTGTCCGCTTACCATTCCGGCCATTGCCGCATATCTGCCCTTTACAGCATACTTGATAGCTGCTTTCTCAGCACTACGCCTGGCCAAGTTCAACCTCGATACCCGACAGAGTGTCAGCTTTATCGGTCTTCCCACTCCGGCTAACGCCTTGCTATGGGCTTCGCTCACCGTGAGCCTGCACAACCACAACTGGTTTGGCGCTGAACCTTGGATGATTTTTGCCATACTGGGAGGTATTATACTTTCGTGCTGGATGCTGGTTTGCGAAATACCAATGTTTGCACTCAAGTTCAAAACCTACGGCATCAAAGGCAACGAGTTACGCTACAGCTTTATCTTAGTGAGCATGATTCTCCTCTTCTGTCTGGGATGGATTGGCTTCTCTGCAATCATCTTGCTTTATATGCTGACCTCCATCCTCAATAATTTGTTTGGCACGAAGATTGCTAAATAAATTATCAGGAAACTATTTATCACACACAACAAACTCTGCTAAACCTATGCACGTACTCGGTTGTTTATTTGTCTTCATATTTGGCTTTATCCTGCTGCTTTTTAGCGTTTTCCGCCTTTTCATGCAATCAATATTCGGCAAATTCTTTGGCCGAACTGCCAAACGCGGTCCTTTTGGCGGTCAACAAGGCTCTTATGGTAACCCACAAAACCCCTTTGGCACCAGCAACAAACAGCAAAGTACATATACCGAACATTCAAACACCTACTCGCACACCACTGCCGGCAATGCGCGCCACGAAGGTGGCACTGCACAATCAGGACAACAGCGCAGCGGAAAAATCTTCCAAAAGGACGAAGGCGAATACGTTGACTTCGAAGAGGTTTAAGCCCCGGCTTATTCTATCGAACAGGCCTTTTAAAGTTGCTGTACACGCACACTGCACCATGCAACAGCCTATAGATTCTTCTAAAAAATGACGCGTACACATCAAAAGGCTCTCTGAAACATCGCCCAAAGCCATGCGCCCCATCATATCACATGGTTTTAAATCTGCCATACCATTAAAAACATTTATTTACTACACATAAATAAACTTAAATATACCTTTTACTGCGATAAAACGACCATTACAATAATTATACTGACGCTCTTTAAATTCATTCTTACCCTTTGGCAATATACTATATACTTCTGCCACCTTTAACAGGTTCATAAAATTAACGCCCTCGACATCCTATAAAATCGTTTACTACACCGGAAAAGACGAGCATACGATTACCCAAAATCTGTCGGGGCGTCAGAAAATTCTGTCGGGGCGTTAGAATTTTCTATCGGAGCGATAGAAAATTGTATCGGCGGGACCAAAAACAGAACATCAGGTCTAAAAAAATTCAGAAACAAGGTATAGAAACCGCTACTACACTGATATAATAAGGGGGCCGGCTTGCATTGGCAATGCCGACCCCCTTAAGCTATTTGAACGCCACGAATTATTGATTCTCAAAGTTAATACTTTATTCCGCCAAAACCAAGATAAATTGCTGCCGGCAATTACCACCCAACAACTTCACTCTAAAAGCAAACCATGCCCCATCTGTAAAAAAAACATTAACACAATCAAATCCGATACACAGCCTATCACCCACACAGCAGCAGTTCCCAGTGAAAACGGCAACAGATTTCGGGCAAATGCTAAAGGCAGCAAGCCCCCCTAAAACAACTTACCTATAAAGCAATCAACCCCCTCGGACAGCCTTCTCGCTACATGCCATCAATCTTTTTGCCTGAACAAAAAACAAATCGCTCTGCCAATAGCTATTAAGGCCATCATCCTTCCTGCCAAAAACTCAAACTAAATGCATTTTCCGGCATTCAGAGGAACTAAAATCAACTTTAGACGAGAAAAAAACGCATTTTTTGCTACTAAGCCAAAATAAATATGTTACTTTGTAGGCAGAAAGAAAAACCAACCTATCAACTAACAACCTTTAAACCACTTAATTGAAGCATGAAGCAATATCCTAAAATAGGTATTCGCCCAACCATTGACGGACGTCAAGGTGGTGTGCGTGAAAGTCTTGAAGAAAAAACTATGAATTTGGCTCACGCTGTAGCCAACCTCATCTCTACAAATTTGAAAAACGGCGATGGTTCGCCCGTTGAGTGCGTCATTGCCGACAGCACCATCGGCCGTGTTGCCGAAAGCGCAGCCTGCGCCGAAAAATTCGAACGCGAAGGCGTAGGAGCCACCATTACAGTAACCTCATGCTGGTGCTATGGTGCAGAAACCATGGACATGAATCCGCATTGGCCCAAGGCTGTCTGGGGCTTTAACGGAACCGAACGTCCCGGTGCCGTTTATCTGGCTGCAGTGCTGGCTGCACATGCCCAAAAGGGACTTCCCGCCTTTGGCATTTACGGACACGATGTACAAGATCTCTCAGACGATACCATTCCTGCCGACGTAGCCGAAAAAATTCTGCGCTTTGCCCGCGCAGCCCAGGCTGCAGCCACAATGCGAGGCAAGGCTTATCTCTCAATGGGTAGCAGCTCTATGGGTATTGCAGGCTCTATTGTCAACCCCGACTTCTTCCAGGAATACTTGGGCATGCGCAACGAAAGCGTCGACCTGACCGAAATTATCCGTCGCATGACCGAGGGTATATACGACCACGAAGAATACGAAAAAGCTATGACCTGGACTCGCGAGCACTGCATGGTCAACGAGGGTGAGGACTTTAAAAACCGCCCCGAAAAGCGCAAGACCCGCGAGGAGAAGGATGCCGACTGGGAATTCATCGTAAAGATGACCATCATTATGCGCGACTTGATGCAAGGTAACCCCAAACTTCGCGAAATGGGCTTTAAGGAAGAGGCCCTCGGCCACAACGCCATTGCAGCCGGATTCCAGGGTCAGCGCCAGTGGACCGACTTTTACCCCAACGGCGACTATCCCGAAGCACTGCTCAACACCTCGTTCGACTGGAACGGCCTGCGCGAAGCCTACGTGGTAGCTACCGAAAACGATGCCTGCAATGGTGTAGCCATGCTCTTTGCCCATCTGCTTACCGGACGTGCACAAATTTTCAGCGATGTTCGTACCTACTGGAGCCCCGAAGCCGTTAAGCGCGTAACAGGCAAAGAACTTACCGGCCGCGCAGCCAATGGTATTATTCACCTTATCAACTCAGGTGCAACAACCCTTGACGGTACCGGACAGGTATGTGATGAGCAGGGCAACCCCACCATGAAACCCTTCTGGGAACTTACTCCCGAAGATGCTGACAAATGCCTGAAGGCTACCACCTGGTATCCGGCCGACCGCGACTACTTCCGCGGTGGTGGCTTCTCGTCAAACTTCCTCACTCGCGGCGGTATGCCCGTTACCATGATTCGCTTGAATCTGGTCAAGGGTCTTGGTCCCGTACTTCAGCTTGCCGAAGGATGGACGGTAGACATCGACCCCGAAATCCACGAAAAGTTAAACATGCGCACCGATCCCACCTGGCCTACCACCTGGTTCGTACCCCGCTTGTGCGACAAGGCTCCCTTCAAGGATGTTTACAGTGTAATGAACAACTGGGGTGCCAACCACGGAGCCATCAGCTACGGCCACATTGGTGCCGACCTTATAACCCTCTGCTCCATCTTGCGCATTCCGGTATGCATGCACAATGTCGAAGACGATAAGATTTTCCGTCCCGCAGCCTGGAACGCCTTCGGTATGGACAAGGAAGGTGCCGACTACCGCGCCTGCCAGAACTATGGCCCTATCTATAAATAAGTAATTAAGCGCAGAGAGAATCGTACTGTATGCCTCCAGTCCATCACTACCACACACACTGCTGACGGCAAACAGCACTCTTCTCTCTGCACCCTTATCATTAGCCCCCTATCCAACAACATGATTAATCGTTTTGTTCTAAACGAAGTTTCGCACTTCGGCCCCGGCGCCCGTCAGGTTCTGCCTCAGGAAATTCAGCGCCTCGGACTGACCAAAGCATTTGTATGCAGCGATAAAGACCTTATAAAATTTGGAGTAACCCAAAAGGTGCTCGATGTGCTCGAAGCCGCATCTATACCCTATGTTGTGTTCAGCGACATCAAGCAAAACCCCACCGTGCGCAATGTCAAGGCCGGTGTAGAGGCCTACCGCACCTCAGGTGCCGACTTTATACTTGCTATTGGCGGTGGCTCGTCGATAGACACAGCCAAAGCCGTTGGTATCATTACAAACAACCCCGAATTCTCTGACGTCGTATCGCTTGAGGGCGTTGCTCCTACACGCAAGAAGTCGGTACCCATCATTGCCCTGCCCACAACAGCAGGCACGGCAGCCGAAGTAACCATCAACTACGTTATTACTGACGAAGAAAACGAAAAGAAGATGGTATGCGTCGACCCCAACGACATTCCAGCCATTGCCATTGTCGATGCCGAACTGATGTACACCCTTCCGCGTTCGCTCACAGCAGCAACCGGACTCGACGCGCTGACCCATGCCATCGAAGGCCTCATAACCAAAGGTGCCTGGGAGATGAGCGACATGTTCGAAATCAAAGCCATCGAAATGATTGCACGCCACCTTGAAACAGCTGTCAACGAACCTCAAAACGCTGAGGCCCGCAATGGCATGGCTGTGGCACAATACATTGCCGGCATGGCCTTTTCGAACGTAGGCCTCGGTGCTGTTCACGGCATGGCCCACCCCTTAGGTGCCATGTTCGACATTCCACACGGTGTAGCCAATGCCTTGCTGCTACCCACCGTAATGGCCTACAATGCACCGGCAGCCCTCGAAAAATATGCAACCATAGCACGCGCCATGGGGGTATATAAAGAAGGCATGAGCCTGGAAGAAGCAGCTAAAGCTGCCGTGGATGCCGTACGCGCACTCTCCATTCGTGTAGGCATTCCGCAGCACCTCTCGGAACTGGGCATCAAAGCCGAAAACCTGCCTGCACTAGCCAAGGCAGCAGCTGCCGATGTGTGCACCCCGGGCAACCCCCGCGAAGTAACAGAGGCCGATCTGCTTAAACTCTATCAGGAGGTGCTTTAAGAGCCTCATGTAACCCATCAACCAAACCCCATTACAACAATGATTACTCCCGAACATATTGAAAAATTCCTGCAACAAGCACACCGCGTGGGTAATGCAGCATTAACCATTTGCAGCAGCGGAAACCTTTCCTGGCGCATTGGCGACGAAGCCTTGGTGTCGGGCACCGGCTCGTGGGTTCCTTCGCTCCAGAAGGAGAAGGTTTCGGTTTGCAATGTTGCTACCGGCGAAGTGCTTAACGGTGTAAAACCCTCCATGGAGAGCGGTTTTCACTTAGGCATTCTGCGTGAACGTCCTGACGTTGACGTTGTACTCCACTTCCAATCGCCTTTTGCTACAGCAGTAGCCTGCATGGAAGAAACTCCCAAGAACTTTAATGTAACAGCTGAGATACCCTGCCACGTAGGTAGCGACATTCCCGTTATTCCCTACTACCGTCCGGGATCTCCCGAACTGGCCAAGGCTGTTATCGAAGCACTCAAAGACCACAACTCTGCCTTGTTGCTGAAACACGGACAAGTTGTATGCGGAAAAACATTCGACGAGGTGTTTGAACGTGCCATGTTCTTTGAAATGGCCTGCCGCATCATTGTTCAGACACAAGGCCGATACACGGTGCTCACTCCCGAGGAGATTGAAGACCTTGAGGTATACGTTTTAGGCAAAAAGCAATAGCACATTGCCAGCAGCGGCGTTGGCATTAACAACGCCACATCATCCAGTCCGAAAGGCCCGGTCGGGTATATACTGACAGTTATACTGTCTAAAAATACCATCAGGCCGGGGCCTTTCGGGCTGATTTGTTTTAACCCCTACAAACTCTAAATACTATGACCTATCTGGCCATTGATTTTGGCGGAGGCAGCGGTCGTGTTATAGCAGGTACACTCTGCGACGGCAAGCTGCAGATGGAAGTTATCCACCGATTTGGCAACCGCCAGGTAAAACTTGGCAAACACACATACTGGGATTTTCCGGCCCTCTTCGAAGACATGATTACCGGACTAAAGATAGCTGGACAACGCGGCCTGCAGGTGGCAGGAATTGGTATCGACACCTGGGGAGTCGACTTTGGACTGATTGACCGCGAAGGCAACCTTATAGGAAATCCGGTGTGCTACCGCGACAGCCGCACCGAGGGCATGCCCGAACGAGCCTTCCAAACGCTCAATGCTACCAGCCACTATGCTGAAACTGGCACGCAAGTGATGCCTATCAATACGCTTTTCCAGTTGCTCAGCCTTAAATTTACGAACGACCCTCAACTTGACATTGCCGACAAATTGCTGTTCATGCCCGACCTCTTCAGCTATTTTCTTACAGGCGAGGCTAACAGCGAATATACCATCGCATCGACATCAGAACTGCTCAATGCCACAACACGTAACTGGTCGTGGGAAACAATCGATACCTTTGGTTTGCCGCGCCACATCTTTCAAAAAATTGTAATGCCCGGAACTACCCGTGGCAAACTCCGCCCCGAACTGGCCGAACTTACCGGTTTGGGAACTGTTGACGTGATTGCTGTAGGCTCACACGATACAGCCAGCGCAGTGGCTGCCGTACCTGCCGATGAAAACGAATCACCCGTAGCCTTCCTCAGCTCGGGAACCTGGTCGCTGCTGGGGGTTGAAACCGAAGAGCCCATTCTTACCGAAGCTGCCCGGCAAGCAGCATTTACCAACGAGGGTGGTGTAGGCAACCGCATCACCTTTTTGCAAAACATTACCGGCCTATGGATTATGCAACGTCTCATGGCCGAATGGAAAGAACGCGGCGAAGAGCAAAGTTTCGACCACATACTCCCGCTTGCCGAAAAGGCAGAAATCGAAACCATATTCCCGGTAGACGACCCCGCCTTCAACAATCCGCTCTCGATGGAAAAGGCCATTATTGACTACTGTAGCCAACACGGGCTCTGCATCCCCCAATCCAAAGCCGAACTGGTAAGAGCTACCCTCCAGTCGCTGGCACATAAATATGCCGAAGCTGTAAACCACCTCAATGCCATGCTCCCGCAACCAGTTAAAAAATTACATATTATTGGCGGAGGATCACAAAATGCCCTGCTCAACCAACTTACACAACAGGCTTTGGGCATCCCCGTAAGCGCCGGACCCGTCGAAGCAACCGGCATGGGCAACATTCTGACTCAAGCCATGGCTAAGGGCGAGATTGGCAACTTAGCCGAACTACGCCAAATTGTACGCAATACACAGACTGCGAACTAAAAACAGAAGTAAGGCGCTGCCTGGCAGCCCATGAACCTATCGTCATCATGTGCCGTCAATGCTGCGGGCGCAACCGGCACGGCCAAAGGCTACGCCTTACTTACCTACGCCACAACCTGCGCCAACCAACTATGCCATTCTTACAACCCCCAATACCTATAAAAGCCTAAGTTGCTTTTGGCAGAACCAGAACTCAAACTGCACATAATTCCTACAACCACAAAATCAACAACGGCAGGTAGAAACGGCATATCTCCCCAAAAACATAAACCTTATCAACCCACTTTATAACCTTTCTCAAAGAACCCCTAACCAATTACATGGAAAATAAAAAAGAATCCATACTCTGGAAGGACGGTGTAAACTATCTTGTCCCCTTCATACTCATCACCTCTTGCTTCGCACTGTGGGGCTTTGCCAACGACATTACGAACCCCATGGTCAAAGCCTTCTCCAAAATATTCCGCATGTCGGCCACCGATGGTGCTTTGGTTCAAGTGGCCTTTTATGGAGGCTACTTTGCCATGGCCTTTCCGGCAGCCATGTTCATCCGGCGCTTTTCGTACAAAGCCGGTGTACTTTTAGGTTTGGGCATGTATGCTTTAGGTGCATTTCTTTTCTTCCCAGCCAAAATGACCGGCGAGTACTACCCTTTCCTTTTGGCCTACTTTATCCTAACCTGCGGACTGTCGTTTCTTGAAACCTCGTGTAATCCCTATATTCTTTCGATGGGAACTGACGAAACGGCCACACGCCGCCTCAACCTGGCCCAGTCGTTCAACCCTATGGGCTCGTTGCTTGGCATGTATGTAGCCATGAACTTTATTCAGGCCAAACTCAATCCGCTCGATACCAGTGGACGTGCTGCCCTCAATGCCGAAGAATTTGAAACGATCAAAGAATACGACCTTTCGATACTGATTGGGCCCTACCTTATTATAGGCCTCGTCATTCTGCTCATGTTCTTCGTAATTTGGGGTATGAAGATGCCCGAAACCGCAAAAAAGGAAAAGTCAATCAACTTTATACCTACCCTGCGCCGCATTTTTGGCCTTGCCCGTTATCGCGAGGGCGTTATTGCCCAATTCTTCTATGTGGGTGTACAGATTATGTGCTGGACGTTTATTATCCAATACGGCACACGCATCTTTATGGAGCAGGGCATGAGCGAACAGGCTGCCGAGGTACTCTCTCAAAAGTACAACATCGTGGCTATGGTCATCTTTTGCTGCAGCCGTTTTGTCTGCACCTTCTTGCTGCGCTATCTCAATGCCGGCCAGTTGCTCATGTCGCTGGCTATTGCCGGCGGATGCTTTACGTTGGGTGTAATCTTCCTGCAAGACGTAACAGGCCTTTACTGCCTGGTTGCCGTATCGGCCTGCATGTCGCTCATGTTCCCCACCATCTATGGTATTGCTCTAAACGGACTCGGCGATGATGCCAAATTTGGTGCTGCCGGTCTTATCATGGCCATTTTGGGTGGTAGCGTGCTTCCCCCGCTCCAGGCCTCAATTATCGACCTCAAGGTTGTGGCCGGACTTCCTGCAGTGAACGTATCGTTTAGCCTGCCCTTCATCTGTTTTGTAGTCATTGCCATTTATGGTCTGCGCACCTGGCGCTGCTACAAAAACTAATTGCCACCAGGCATCATTGCAATGCATTTTATTCTGCACCCGGTGTACAGCGTTTTACACCGGGTGCAGATATTTTTACACCTGCCGCAAACTTAACTGACCAGCACATACAAACACCGGACATCCGCCCGGCCCTTTCACTTAACAGGTAAGGAGCAGACGGATGTCCGGTGTTATCAGCCTCTCGGGTGAGCAGTATTTTCCAACTCAAATCTCTTCGCTTCGCACCAGCCCGTGGGTAACGGCAAATATGGTAAGGGCCGAAACACTGCGCGTGCCCAATTTTTCAGTCAGGTTTTTGCGATGTGTAATTACCGTAGCAACGCTCACCCCCATGCGGGCAGCAATTTCTTTATTGATAAGTCCCTCGACCACCCCGCACAACACCTCGCGCTCACGGGGGGTCAGGCGGGGCATAGGCTTTCCGTCAGTGTCAGAATGACCACGTGCCTGCTTCACCACCTCGGGCTCGGCACCACGCCCCTTGTGCGAGCGGTTGGCCAGCGACAAAATGCTGCACACCAGTTCGCTCTCGCTCTGAAACACATTCAACGTGTGAAATCCTTGAGGCAGATGGCCACTCTCGTCGCCATGGGTAAGCACAATGGTTTTATGCTGCCGCTGCAAAAAATAAGAAGCACCGGCAAGCAACTCCTGCGACGAAACAAAATAATGGAAAAAAGCATCGGCGTCAGGGCAGGCAGCCAGTTCGGCAAAGTGGTTGAACAGACATGTTTCGGCTCCCGGCATCATCTTATGCACAATGTCGGCAAGCCCGATACCTGCTAAGGTATTGGGAACAATAATGGCTATGGCAGGTTTAGGCATCATAAAAGTAGCAAGCGTTGAATCAATTAACTACCAGTTGCGGAAAATAAGAACGAAGCAGGCCTTCGGCATGTGCCAACTGCTCGGGTGTATTCTCCTTAACATGGCCCAACCGATATTCAAGCCCCATCGACTCGTACTTGTGTACCCCCAACGTGTGATAAGGCAGAAGTTCAACGCGCTCGATGTGCTTGTAGTCTTTAAAATGGTTACCCAGAGCATGCAGGTCTTCGTCAAAATTGCTCACACCAGGCACCAGCACATAGCGTAGCCAAAAGGGGTGTTGCTGCTTCTCGAGCCAGGCTGCCGTCTTCAAGGTTTGTTCGTTTGAACGAGCCGTAAGCCCTCTATGCCGCTCGGCATCCATTTCCTTTACATCGAGCAGGACAAGGTCGGCGAGGGTTAGCAATTCCTCGACATGGGAATTCCAAATTCCACCATTTGTATCAACGCAAATGTGCAGTCCCTCCTGCTTCAGCTTGCGGAATAACGGAACGAGGGCCTCGGCCTGCATGGTAGGTTCACCTCCCGAAAAGGTTATACCGCCGCGCTTGCCGAAAAAAGGTTTCATCGACACCGCCTGCTCCAAGATGTAGTCAGGGCTGGTCAAGCGGCTCTCACCCACAGCATCAATGGTATCGGGGTTGGCACAATACAAACAACGGAACGGGCATCCCTGCAGGAACACCACATAGCGGAGTCCCGGCCCGTCGAAGGTGCCCATAGACTCGTAACTGTGTACACGGATTTGCATAGAATAATGGTTTTAGCTTGCAAAAGTACGGCAAACTTACAAAAAAGGCGTATCTTTGCCTTTCAAAAACACAACTTAAGGGTAAAATAATGCAGTTGGCAGCTATCCAGCCGCCTATTTTACCATGAGAGCCCCATGACAAACGAATAATCAAACACTACATATAATGGCAAAAGAAACTGTAATACTTACCGGCGACCGTCCTACCGGTCGTCTACACATCGGACATTATGTAGGATCGCTCAAGCGCCGCGTTGAACTCCAAAACGAAGGCGACTACAAAAAGATGTTTGTATTCATTGCCGATGCCCAGGCACTTACCGATAACATCGAAAACCCCGAAAAGGTACGCCAAAACGTTATTGAGGTAGCCCTTGACTACCTTGCAGCCGGCCTCGACCCCGAAAAAATAACCATCTTTATCCAAAGCCAGATACCTGAGCTCTGCGAACTCTCGTTCTACTTTATGGACCTGGTATCGGTTAGCCGCTTGCAGCGCAACCCCACGGTAAAGACTGAAATCGGCATGCGCGGCTTTGAATCGAGCATTCCGGTCGGCTTCTTTACCTACCCCATCAGCCAGGCAGCTGATATTGCCGCCTTCCGTGCCACAACCGTACCCGCCGGCGAAGATCAGAAGCCTATGCTCGAACAGGCTACCGAAATTGTACGCCGTTTTAACTACATCTACGGTGATACACTCGTTGAACCGCAAATACTGCTGCCGCAAAACGCTGTTTGCTGCCGACTCCCGGGAACCGATGGCAAAGCTAAAATGTCGAAAAGTCTGGGCAACTGCATCTATCTGGCAGAATCGGCTCAAGAAGTGAAGAAGAAGGTAATGTCGATGTATACCGACCCCCTTCACATCCACGTTGAAGACCCCGGACACCTTGAAGGCAACACCGTATTTACCTATCTTGATGCCTTTTGCCGCCCCGAGCACTTCGGACTCTACTGGCCCGAATACCAAAACCTTGATGAGGTTAAAGAACACTACCAACGCGGTGGTCTGGGCGACATGAAAGTTAAAAAGTTCCTCAACAACATTCTGCAGGAAGAACTTACCCCCATTCGCGAACGTCGTGCAGAATTCGAAAAAGACATTCCGGCCGTATACGAAATGCTCCGAAAAGGCTGCGAAGAAGCACGTGCCGTGGCCGCTGACACTCTGAGCGATGTGCGCCGTGCAATGAAAATCAACTACTTTGACGACGCTGAACTCATCAACGAACAGGCAAAACGCTTTGCACAAAAGTAAAATGTAAGGCCAAAGCTTTGGCGTTTCAAAAAGAATTTCTAACTTTGCACCCCGAAATCCTATGCTAACGTGCGCACCCGCAGGATTAGTGGCAGCAAACGCTTGCAAATCAAAAGGTTTTCGACCAAGCAGCGAGAAGGTATCCCCCACAGCAAAACGAAGCCGCGAGGCTCGACTAAAACCAAATGCTGACCTTTTCCCGCCCCGCTGATATGCATATCAAAACAAAAAAACAGCATAACTACAATGAAAAGAACATTCCAACCTCACAACAGAAAGAGAAACAACAAGCATGGTTTCCGTCAGCGCATGCAGACGGCTAATGGTCGCCGCGTATTGGCTGCCCGTCGTGCTAAGGGTCGCAAGAAGCTCACCGTGTCTGACGAAGTTCATGGCAAGAAATAATCGCTTCTGACCAAAGAAGTATACAAAAAGGGTTTGCAGGTTTCAAAACAGAAGTCTGCAAGCCCTTTTTGCATTTAGTTTAAAATACAACACCAGCCAAGTCATGGCCCCTTGCCGAAAGGCATTTTCCAAAAGCAAAAACTAAGCCTTTTATTTTGTCCGGCGAGTAACTTGCACTAACTTTGCAAAGCAATATAACCTGAAGATTATGTCTGTCTCCGATTTCCTTAAAAAGATATTCAGCCCCCTTATGCTTGGCAACTGCTTCGGTATGATATTAACCGGAGCCGTTATCTGTTTATGCTCCCTTTGGCTCGTAAACTTGTACACCCAACATGGCGAAGAGGTAGAGGTGCCCAGCGTATGCGGCCTGGATGAAACTGCAGCCCGCAACAAACTAGAACAACTGGGCCTCAAAATGGAAGTCAAAGACACGGGCTACATCTATCGCGCAGCACCACTCACCATACTCGAGCAATCTATTAAAGCAGGCGAACACGTAAAGGCTGGCCGAACAATAGAACTGACCATCAACGCCAGCGGCCCCAAAAAAATAGCCTTGCCCGACTTGGCAGACAACAGCTCACGGCGCGAAGCCGAAGACAAACTCACTGTGCTCGGCTTTAAACTGGGAGCTACGGAATATATCATTGGAGATCCCGAATGGGTATATGGTATTAAAGTACATGGCCAAAATGTACCGGCAGGCACCAAAATATCTGTCAGCACACCCGTCACCTTAGTTGTTGGCGGAGGAGGCGTTGAGGAGGAGTATAACGGAAACGACAGCCTTGACTACGTGCTCAATGTGCCCGAAGAAGAAGATATTATAGAGGGCGAAACTTCGGATGCCCCCACATCGGTGCAATAAGTATTCACTCCCAAAAAGACAACTCTGAAACTTGGAACATCTATATACACAACAGTTGCCCGATGAGGAACTGCCCGAAATGAACGAAGAGGATGACGGTGGCGAAGAAGCAGCCGAACTCTACGAACACTACCGCGTAGTAGCCGATAAAGGCCAACAACTGCTCCGCATCGACAAATTCCTGCTTGACCACCTGAAGGACACTTCGCGCAACCGCATACAACTGGCAGCACGTGCAGGATTTATCCATGCCAACGGACAGCCCGTTAAAAGTAACTACCGCGTTAAACCCGGCGACGTTGTCACACTGCTGCTCGACCGCCCACGCTACGAAAATACCATAGAGCCAGAAAATATTCCGCTCGACATTGTTTACGAAGACGACGACTTGCTTGTTGTTAATAAACCGGCCGGACTCGTTGTACACCCCGGATGCGGAAACTATACCGGCACACTGGTTAATGCCATAGCCTGGCACATGCGCAACAATCCTGAATACGACCCTAACGACCCGGCAGTAGGACTGGTTCACCGCATAGATAAAGATACTTCGGGACTGCTCGTAGTGGCTAAAACACCAGAAGCTAAAACCAAACTCGGTGTTCAGTTCTTCAACAAAACAACCCGACGCAGGTACAACGCCTTGGTGTGGGGCAATTTGGCTGATGATGAAGGACGCATTGAGGGCAACATTGCACGAAACCCGCGCGACCGCATGCAAATGGCAGTATTTGCACCCGATTCCGAAATAGGGAAACATGCCGTGACGCACTACCGCGTGCTCCAACGCTTTGGCTACGTTACATTGGTTGAATGTATTCTCGAAACCGGACGTACCCATCAGATACGTGTACATATGAAACACATCGGTCACCCACTCTTTAACGACGAACGTTATGGCGGTGACCAAATATTACGTGGCACACAAAGCAGCACATACAACAGCTTTATACGCAACTGCTTTGACATCTGTCCGCGGCAAGCACTGCATGCACGCACGCTCGGATTCAAACACCCGCGCACCGGTAAAGAAATGGATTTTACAACCAACTTACCAGCTGACCTAACTGCCCTACTTGCCAAATGGAACAAGTATATCGAAGGGGCATTGGGAAAACCCGTAGAAAGCTAAAGCCAAAAGCTTTGACACTTACTCGATACAACACTTTATAAACTTACAAACAAACACCCTTGGGTGGCAATAGCGCTACTCGGCAAACCAACTGCGCATCTCTGCAAACTGTGCAAACAGAAACTGAGTATGCTGTGCACACAGCATTCACATCACTAATGCTAAACCGGATAGTTTAAAGTCCATGCACACTGCGCCAACACCCAGCCAAGGCATCAATGGCACTATGAAACGTACAATCGCTATTGTAGCCGGAGGCGACTCCTCCGAACATGATGTTTCGCTGCGTTCAGCCGAAGGCATCCTCTCATTTATGGATGCAGAGAAGTATAACTGCTACCTCGTTGTAGTTAAAACGGGCAACTGGAATGTTGCCTACAACGGTGAAATCTGCTTAATTGACCGCAACGACTTCTCGTTTACGGCAAGCGACGGCCGCCACGAATTCGACTTTGCCTACATTACCATTCATGGTACTCCGGGCGAGAATGGTATTCTGCAGGGCTACTTCGACCTTATCGGGCTGCCCTACTCTACCAGCGATGTACTGGTTGAAGCCCTCACATTCAACAAGTTTGCACTCAACAACTTCCTGCGTGCCTATCCGGAACTACATCTCTCCGACTCCATCCTCATACGTAAAGGCGATGCCCTGCCCGATACGCATACCATCATCAACAAACTTGGCTTGCCTTGCTTTGTAAAACCTAATGCAGGCGGATCCAGCTTTGGCGTAACTAAGGTTAAGGCAGCCGATGAACTGCACGAAGCCATAGACAAAGCTATGACCGAAAGCGATGAGGTTATGATTGAACGAATCATGATTGGCACCGAGATTACTTGCGGGTGCTACCAGCGTCCTAACGGCGATGTTGTAACCTTTCCGATTACCGAAGTTGTCACTACACAGGAGTTCTTTGATTACGATGCCAAATACAACGGCAAGGTCAACGAAATTACGCCTGCACGCATTGCTCCCGAAACTGCAGCACGCGTTAGCGATATGACTCGCCATATCTACCAAATTCTTGGCTGCTACGGCATCATCCGCATTGACTACATTCTTACAGGCGAAAAAGGAGAAGAACAAATTAACATACTGGAAATCAATACCACTCCCGGTATGACTGCCACGAGTTTCATCCCTCAGCAAGTACGCGCAGCCGGCCTTGAAATGAAACAAGTATTGAGCGAAATTATTGAAGGCAAACTATAAAATGCCCTCCACACACCATAGCGGCAGGAACTGAGATTACCCTCTGTAACTGCCGCTCCATATCTACCTTATCCACAACATACAAAAGCAAATGTCATGCTCCGCATGCTGCATGCTGCTTATTGAATATTAAAGTGCACGTATTCATAAACGGGCACCCTTAAACAGCAATTGGTTTTACCCTTAAAACGAACTTGCCATGACTATTCACGACTTCGATGCCATCCGTCCGCTACTCCCCGAAGAACTCCCAGAAGCCTTCGACAAGTTGCTGGCCGACTCTAAGTTCTGCGCCATCATGCAGTCCTTCTTTCCCCAAGTGCCTTTCGAGGCTTTAAAAGCTAAACTCTACGCCTGCAAAAACTCACTGGAGGTGCAAAAAACCTTTTTTCACCCCCTCATTCACCAACTACTGCAAAAATGCACCAAGGGAGCAAGCATAGACACCTCGGCACTGCATACTGAGGCATGGAACGGAAGTTCAACATTTGTATCCAACCATCGTGACATTGTTCTTGACCCGGCATTGCTCGATGTGCTGCTTATTGACAAAGGATTCAGGACTACCGTTGAAATAGCCATTGGCGACAACTTACTCATCTTCCCGTGGATTGAAACCTTAGTACGCATTAATAAGTCGTTTATTGTACAACGCTCGGTAGGCATGCGCGAAATGCTGCTTTCAAGCAAGCGCATGAGTCAATACATGCACTTTGCCATCAACGAAAAGCACGAAAACATCTGGATAGCCCAACGCGAAGGAAGAGCCAAAGACTCGAACGACCGCACACAAGAATCGGTGCTCAAAATGATGGCTATGGGTGGAAACGGATCGCCCCTCGAAAACATCAAGGCTCTGAATATTGTTCCGCTGGCCATCTCTTACGAATTTGACCCCTGCGACTATCTCAAGGCCAAAGAGTTTCAGCTTAAACGCGACTGCCCAGACTACAAAAAAAGCCAGCATGACGATTTGCTCAACATGCAAACAGGCATCTTCGGTTATAAGGGAAAAGTGGTTTACAGAATGGGCAAACCCATCAACACTTGGATTGACGAATGCGCTGAGCTCCCCAAAAATCAGCTCTTTGCCTGCATTGCCCAGCGCATGGACCAAGCCATACACACCGGCTACGAAATTTTTGCCAACAACCACATAGCCCTCGACTTACTTCAGGAAAACAACACTCAAGCAGCCTACTACACTCAAGAGGAAAAAGCTGACTTTGAACACTACCTTAACAGCCGGATTGAACTGATTGACCTTGCTGAAAAAGATGTTGACTTCTTGCGGAACCGCCTACTCACCATGTATGCCAACCCGCTCATTAACCAACTCAAGGCCAAGGGCTAACTCTTGTAAAACAGGCGCCCTGCTTCTGGACAAGGCTGTTCGATAAAAGTCTAATCCGTAGTAGCAGGGCGCTACCAAAGTATTGCCCATGTACCGTATTGCGTATCTGATTCTTGCCCTCCTTGCTCTGACGGCCTGCAACAACGATGAAGTACCCCAGCCCCCTTTGCGGCAGGAACTGGCCGATTTGCTTACAAACAGTCAAGGACAGGCAACCAGTATGACACTCGACAACGGAAAAACACTTACGCTTATCAATCGCATAGACGGACTTACTCCCGACACCATGCTCAGAGTAATGGCTGTTTTTCTTCCCGAGCACAAAGGAGCGCGCATCACCGCATATACTCCCGTTGAGGTGAAATACCTAATTCCCCCGGCCGAAACAGAACTACCCACCGACCCCGTTGAACTTACGGCCTGCTGGAAAGGCAAAGACTACCTGAACCTGCGACTCAAACTTAAAGGACATCAGCACGAACTGCACGCATTGGGCTTTGAACAAACTAATACAACCCATCATCCCAACGGCTCAAAAACCCTACAAATACGTCTGCTGCACAACCAAAACAACGATTCGCTTTGGTACACTCAACCAACCATTCTGTCGCTCCCGCTCAAACCGCTCTACAATCAACTCAAGAACGGCCGCGATTCACTGCAAATAAAAGTAAACACCTTTAAAGGTACTGCAGTCTACTGCTTTGCCTTATGAGCCATACGGTGCCGTTCCCCGCATATTCAGCAATACACGGCATCTCCCATCATTCTGTCTGAGACACCACTGCAAGCCTCAGCATGCCCATTACTTTCCACTACAGCCAACTGCCAACACTTAAACTTCTACGCCTATGCGCATTCCCTTTCATCCTCTCACACTGGCAGACAAAACGCTTGTGCGCGAACGCGTGCTACAGACCACCTGCCGCAACTGTGACCTCAACTTTATGAATCTTATAAGTTGGCGCTTTATGTACGATACTGAAATAGCCGACTACAAAGAATGGTTGCTGTTTCGGTTTAAAGCCGATGGACACCTGGCCTACCTGGCCCCCATTGGCAACGGAAATTGGAAGGATATACTCAGCGAGATGATTGAAGATGCAGCACTCGAAGGACATCCTTTCCTGATGCTTGGGGTATGCGAAAACTCGCTTACACAGCTTGACAAGGCCATGCCCGATTACTTTTATGCTACAGCCGACCGCGCCTACGCCGACTACATTTACTCACGAAATGCACTGGCCACTCTGGCTGGCAAGAAACTGCAATCTAAACGCAACTTTGCCAACCGGTTTGCCAACCACTATCCAAACTACGAAGTGCTCCCACTCACCCGCGAACACATTGCTGCTTGCATAGAACTCGATAAACAGTGGGCCGAACAAAAAACTGTTGAAACTAAGGCCGGACGCTATACCTACCAGGCTGAACAAACCTCGCTACGCACGGCCTTTGAATATTGGGAGGAACTCGATGGTATGGGAATTGTTTTGCGTGTTGACAAACAAATTGTTGCCTTTACCTATGGCGGCCCCATCAATGCCGACACTTTTGGCGTTTGCGTTGAAAAAGCCGATGTACGCTTCGAAGGCGCATTTGCCATGATTAACCGCGAATTTGCCCGCACAATTCCACCTCAATACACACTTATAAACCGAGAGGAAGATTTAGGTATCGAAGGGCTGCGACGAGCAAAACTATCCTACCAGCCTGAAATTATTCTACAGAAATATACGGTAATGACCAAACATCCGTTCTCTAAAGAGCAGGAGTGAACACTGCTGTAAACACTTCCAAGTGCATGCTGCAAATGTTCACAACGTCAAACCAACCCCATTAAAATACTCAACCAACTAACACCCATGGTACTGACACCCGAAGAAATTAAAGTACAGACACGCGACCTCTGGCGCAAGTGCTTCAACGACTCAGAGGACTTTATGGACATCTATTTTGAAGATAAATATGCCGACCCCTCAAACCTTACTGTTGTAAAAGACGGAAAGGTGGTTGCTGCTGTACAGATGCTACCCTACCGAATGACGTTTTTCGGTAAGAGCCTACGCACCGGCTATATTTCAGGACTTGCCACCCTGCCCGAACACCGCGGTAAAGGCTATGCAACCAACCTCCTGCACGAGGCACACTTCCGCCTGCGTGGCTATGGAGCGGCATTGAGTTTTCTTATTCCAGGCGACGAAGACCTGCGTAAATTTTACGAACGCCCCGAACACGGTGCCTACTGGACCGCCATCCACCGCCAAGAGTTGCCTCTCGATATTTCACAAGACGGCCCGACCGATAAAATCGAGGTGACCAGCCTCGAAGAATGGCCTAACGAACTCTACGCGTTCTACAACCGTTTGACACGGGAACTTCCCTTCATGGTACATCCTAGCGAGAGCGACTTCTACGCTGCACTTGCCACTGCCGACCTTCAGAACGGCTACATATTGGTGGCTCACCGCAAACGCCGCATGGTTGGTTTCTGCTTAGCAGTTAAGGAGCCTAACGGAAAAGTTTACATCCGCACACTTGCCATTACCGAAACGGCCTCGCGTGCTGCCTTTGTAAACTATCTTAAAGAGGCCTGCGGTGTTGAAGAAGTGTACCGCCGTTTCTGTCTACCCGGTTCGCTCAAGGAGTCAAAGCCCTACGCTATGGCCCGCATCGTAAATGTACCGCTCTTCCTCAGCGCTGTAGCTGCTGCCAACCCCGGCTTCCAGCTGCACATTGGAGTAGAGGGCGACATGGACATCCCTGAGAACAATGGTTACTACATTATTGAAAACGGACGCGTACGTCCCACCGATCTTAAACCCGACAGCATAGTCACTCCCGGCGGATTGGCAGCCATGTTCATGGCCGCACAACCCATTGTGATGGACTTACTGCTCGACGAGTAAACCTTCCAACTACTGCCGGAAACTACTACTACCCGTATGTATTCAGTAAGTTTCCGGCAGTTTAAAACGGCTCTGACTCCGGGTAAAGACATTCAGCAGCTTTGCCCACTAACTACTTCTGTTTATGAAACACCTGCTCCCCCTTTTAGCCTTATGCGCTGCCAGTGTTAGCGCCCAGTCGGCCCTTGAACTCAAACAAGTTTCGCTCTCAAAATGGAATATTGGCAGCGCCCAATACAGCGGTATTGCCCCGCTGGGTGAAAACCGCTATGCACTGGTCAGCGATAAGGAGCCGACAGACGGTTTCTTTATTTTCCGCATCGACCAGGATGCAATAACCGGAGAAGTTACCAGCGTTTATATGGAACGGTTTAAAGGAAACCCCTCACCACACGTCGATGCCAACGGCATTTCAATTCGCGATTGTGAGGGGATTGCCTACCTGCCCGCTACCAATACGGTGTTTATCAGTGGCGAAGGCGACCAGCAAATTCTGGAATATACAATGGAAGGAAAGCCCACCGGCCGCAAGTTGGCCGTGCCGGCTATCTTCGCCCTTCAAAATATTGTACACAACTACGGCTTTGAGGCGCTGACCTATAGTCCTGAAACACACCTTTTTTGGACAACTACCGAAAGCATGCTACCCATTGACGGACAAGCAGCAGGTCCGCAGCATCCGGGCAACAAAAACTTGCTCCGCCTGCAAGCCTTTAACGAAAACCTGCAACCTTGCGCACAATATGCCTACCGAATGGACGAAGGCCGAAAAGAGGATTTTGGAAAAACCTATGTTTACGGTGTACCCGAACTCACGGCTTTGCCCGACGGCAAACTGCTGGTACTTGAGCGCGAAGCCAACATTACCTCGGCAGGACTCAGCAGCGAAGTCCACTGCAAACTCTACGTCGTTAACCCTACACAAGGACACCAGATAGACAGCAGCATTAGTCTGCCTATGCTCGACCCCAACAAATTTCTGAACAAAAGGCTGTTGGCCGACTGGAAAACAGTGGCTCAACCCTTCCGCATGAACTTTGCTAACTACGAAGCCATGTGTCTGGGGCGCACCCTTAAAGACGGACGTCGCAGTTTACTGCTACTGAGCGACTCGCAAGGCGGATACCGCAAAGGCCCCTTCAGACTGAAAGATTACATCAAAGTTATTCTGCTTGGCGAGTAGCAGCCTGTATAACCAGCTAGGCTATAAGCGGCAAAATGTACTTTGCCCCTTCATGCAAACCATACAAGCCTCACAAGGCATAGCCAACACTAGGGGTTGGGTTCTCACCGAAAGGGAACCCAGCCCTTTTGGCTTGACACTCTACCACACACTAACCCCGTACAGCTCTTTTTACATAGCGTGCAAAACATTCAACACGCCATGTTTAAGCCTATACACCCCACATGGCTTCTGCAGCAAAGGGACTAACAGCCAGATACCGACGCACACCCACACTTCATCTCAAGTTTGTTTATGAAAATCCAATCCTTACACACCTACTCCTATGGTCAAATTTGGGCCATAGCCTATCCCATCCTTATCAGCACACTGATGGAACAACTCATTGGTATGACAGATACAGCCTTTTTGGGGCGCGTGGGCGAAATAGAACTGGGAGCCTCTGCCTTGGGTGGGATTTTCTACATCACAATCTTCATGTTAGGACTTGGCTTCAGCATTGGCGCACAAATCCTGATGGGGCGTCGCAACGGCGAAGGCAATCACGACCGCATTGGCAGCATCTTTTATCACAGCATTGCCTTCCTGCTGCTCATGGCACTGCTGCTCTTTTACCTAAGCCGTACCTTCGCCCCCCGTCTGCTCGAAATGATGATACAGTCGCACCAGGTGTTCGTTGCTGCCAACGACTACCTGCAGTGGCGCATATTTGGCTTTTTCTTTGCCTTTATCAATGTCATGTTCCGGGCATTCTACGTTGCTACCACCCATACACGTACGCTCACCCTCAACTCGGTAGTAATGGTTTTGAGCAATGTATGCTTCAACTACATACTTATTTTCGGAAAGTTAGGTGTTCCGGCTTTAGGCATAGCCGGTGCTGCCATAGGCAGTTGTCTGGCCGAAGGGGTATCAACCCTCTTTTTTATATGCTATACCCGGCGCAGCATCCCCTATGCCAAGTATGCCCTCAATCGTTTGCCCAAGTTCCGTTTCGGCCTGCTTGGCAAAGTGTTAGGCATCAGCATCTGGACTATGGTGCAAAATTTTCTTTCACTCGCCACGTGGTTCCTGTTCTTCCTATCTGTCGAACATCTCGGCGAACGCTACCTGGCAGCCACCAACATAGTGCGCAATATCTCGTCGTTTACCTTTATGACCGTTATAGCCTTAGCCTCGACAGCCAGCACACTGGCAAGCAATTTAATGGGACAGGGTCAAAACCAAGCCGTATGGCCCATGCTGCACCGCACCATCCGACTGGGATTTTTAGTACTTATTCCGCTCATTACCTTTATAGCATTGTTTCCCAACCTCATAATGGGAATTTTTACCACCGACACAGCTTTGCTCAATGCCTCGCGTGGAGCTCTCTATATGATGCTTTCATCATACATCTTTACCATTCCAGCACAAATTCTATTTCACTCTGTAAGCGGAACTGGTAATACACGTACCGCACTAGCTATTGAATTTACAGCACTGGCCATCTACTGTGTGTACATTGGCATTGCCATTTTTCACTTCCGAGTTGCCTTGCATTGGTGCTGGATGAGCGAATACGTATATGCTTTCTTTGCAATGGTATTTTCATATGCCTACCTTAAATGGGGAAATTGGCAGAAAAAGCAAATCTAACTCTGCAAACTTCTGTTACACGTACACCATGCAAAAGCTACTGCAACAGGGATTAAAACGAATATATTTGCTGAAAATGAGCCAATATGCAGATATTATTTCGTACATTTGCGAATCTAATACCTGTGGTTATGAAGCATTTTATTCTGGCTATACTGCTGCTAACGCTAATGCCTTCGTGCGGAAAAATTGAATTGGCAGACGAACTGCCCCCCGAAACCGACATTCCAACCGATAAACCCGGCGAGGACGGACCTGACGACCCTTCGGGCCAGGTGCTTCAAGTGGTCAATTTGAGTGAAGTTGAAGATGGAACCGAAGTGCTTGTAAGGGGCTACATTGTAGGCTTTGTCGCAGGAAGGAGCCTGTCGAACACGGTGTTCAGCACCGAAGGAGCCGTAGCCTCGAACATTGTTATTGCCGACAACAACAATGAAACCGACTTTAACCGCTGCGCAGCCGTACAACTGCTAAATAACACCGATGAGCGCTACAGCCTAAATCTGGCAGACAATCCGCACTTGCTGGGCAGCCGTGTGATACTGCTGGGCATCAAACAAAAATATTACTATAAGCCGGGTATCAAACCACTCTACGACTACGAATTCTGCGAGGATGACCCTGATTCCGACGAACCAGACACCCCCACACCTCCTCCGGCTAACAACTACCCCACTCTGAGCACCGAAGCCCCCTCTGTGTTTGAGGGCTGCTAAAACCATCTCTCCATAATAAGATACACCTTATACCTTTGCTGCACTTGCACACCTTCTTTATACAAGGACAACAAAAGTTTGGTAAGCAATATACCAACCTCACAGCTGAATGCATGAAAATGTGAGCAAGTGTACAAACAACAAAGGGGGATATAAGATTGCACGCTTTGCTTTAAAACGTGCAATTGCTATATGTAAGCGCCAAAGTTTGTACTTATTACAATTTAGTTAATTAAAATCATCCGTTTCTTTGTACAAATAGGTACAAAGCACTATCTTTGCAGCACAAAACATGAACAACAAGCCTTTTGCAGGCTTGTTTTCTACTTAAAAACACTTACTGAAATCATTGGGAAGTACCCTGCAGCCCTAGTGGCAGCAAGGCACCCTACCCTTAATATTTACTCCTAAATCCTTTTTCGACCTATGAACTTCATCGAAGGACCCTGGACCAATCTTATCAACGTAACCGACTTCGTACGCCGTAACCTGACTCCCTACGAAGGCGATGCCTCTTTCCTTGCCGGCCCCACAGACCGTACACGCAAATTGTGGAACATCTGCTTGCAAGCTCTCGAGGAAGAACGTGCCAACGGAGGTGTACGCTCACTCGACCCCGACACGGTTTCGACCATCTCATCGCACAAGGCCGGATACATTGACCGCGACAGCGAACTCATTGTTGGCCTTCAGACCGACGAACTCCTCCGTCGCTCCATCAAGCCGTTTGGTGGCATCAAAGTTGTAGAAAAGGCTTGCATCCAACAAGGATGCGAGGTAAACCCGAAGGTAAAGGACATCTTTACGCACTACCGCAAGACCCACAACGATGGTGTCTTTGACGTATATACCGAAGAAATCAGACGTTTCCGCTCGCTCGGCTTCCTGACTGGACTTCCCGACAACTATGCACGCGGACGCATCATCGGCGACTATCGCCGTCTGGCACTCTATGGTCTTGACCGACTGATAGAAGCTAAAAAGGACGATCTCAAGGGCTTGACCGGACCGATGACCGAAGCACAAATCCGCTTGCGCGAGGAGGTTGCTGAACAGATTAAAGCCTTGAACGAAATTAAGGTAATGGGCGAATACTATGGTTTGGATCTTTCGCGTCCGGCACAAAATGCTCAAGAGGCTGTTCAGTGGGTATATATGGCTTATCTGGCTGCTGTTAAGGAGCAGGATGGTGCTGCCATGTCGCTGGGTAATGTTTCATCGTTCCTCGACATCTACATTGAGCACGACCTCAAGCACAACCTCATCGACGAAATGTTTGCACAGGAACTCATCGACCAGTTTGTTATGAAACTCCGCATGGTACGCCATCTGCGCATGGATGCCTACAACGAAATCTTTGCCGGCGACCCCACTTGGGTAACCGAGTCGATTGGCGGACGCTTTAACGATGGCCGCACCAAGGTAACTAAAACTTCGTTCCGCTTCTTGCAAACGCTTTACAACCTTGGTCCCTCGCCTGAGCCCAACCTTACAGTACTTTGGAGCCCCGAACTGCCCGAAGGATTCAAAAACTTCTGTGCACAGGTGAGCGTAGACACCTCGTCTATTCAATACGAAAACGACTCACTCATGCGTGAAGTGCGCGGCTCTGACGACTATGGTATTGCCTGCTGTGTTTCATACCAGGAAATTGGCCGTCAGATTCAGTTCTTCGGTGCACGTTGCAACCTGGCCAAGGCCCTGCTGCTGGCCATCAATGGCGGACGATGCGAAAAAACAGGTACACTCATGGTCGAGGGCATTCCCGTGCTGAGTGGCGATAAGCTCAACTTTGAAGAGGTAATGCACAACTACAAACAAGTGCTGACTCAGATTGCCCGCGTGTATAACGATGCCATGAACATCATCCACTACATGCACGACAAGTACTACTACGAGAAGGCACAAATGGCATTTATCGATACCAACCCCAGCATCAATCTGGCATATGGTGCTGCCGGCCTCTCTATCGCTATCGACTCACTCTCAGCCATCAAATATGCACAAGTTACTGCTAAACGCAATGAGATTGGCTTGACTGAGGGCTTCGACATTCAAGGCGAATTCCCCTGCTTTGGCAACAACGACGACCGCGTTGACCACTTGGGTGTTGACCTTGTATACTACTTCTCGGAAGAACTCAAGAAACTCCCCGTTTACAAGAATGCACGCCCCACACTCTCACTGCTGACCATTACCTCGAACGTGATGTATGGTAAGAAAACAGGAGCTACCCCTGATGGTCGCGAATCGGGAGTTGCCTTTGCACCGGGTGCCAACCCCATGCACGGCCGCGACAAGAGCGGTGCCATCGCCTCGCTGGCTTCGGTTGCAAAACTGCGCTACCGCGACTCGCAGGATGGTATTTCGAACACATTCAGCATTGTTCCCAAAAGCCTTGGCCCCACGCCCGAAGAACGCATTGAAAACCTCGTAACGATGATGGACGGCTACTTTACTAAGGGTGCTCATCACTTGAACGTAAATGTGCTGAACCGCGAAATGCTGGAGGACGCCATGGAGCATCCCGAAAACTATCCGCAATTGACAATCCGTGTAAGTGGTTACGCTGTGAACTTTGTGAAACTCTCGCGTGAGCACCAGTTAGAGGTTATATCCCGCTCGTTCCACCAACGCATGTAATTTACGCTCAGATTTGTAAAAACACTTACAAACAAAACACGTAAATACAATATAGGCCTCTAAAAACTTTTTGGGCCCCATAATTATTTAAAGTCCGGATTCTACTGTGGTTTACATATGGAATCCGGACTTTTTGTGATTACGTTGACTTAGAAAAATAAACTTTACACGTACAACATATGAACTTCCCTTTGAAAACACAAAAGGAAACCAATTTTTAAAACATTGAAGACGAAGAATAGATATTTCTGCTATAACAACGGATGAAGATTACCACAAGGCATTTAAAAAGGGGGAATAAAATTACGCTGATAGTAGATCTTACTTTTATTTCTCAAAAATTGAATGTCCGGAAATTAAGAAACATAATTCACAGAACGTAGAGATTCAAAAAATATTGCTGTAGCGTAAAGTTTTACAAACAACATTATTTGCCCTAGCCATTCTCATAGGATATCTACTCTTGCTGTTATCTTTACTAAAAAAACTATGTACATATATAGTCATTGTATCGGATAGCAATAACAAAAAAGAAATCAAAAAGTTGCACCTGAAATCAAGTGCAACTTTTTGATTCTTAGCATGGACGCTACCCTCATGGGCAACGATAAAGTACAGAAAGGTTACTACTTAACCACTTTCTTTCCATTAACAATATAAACACCCTTGGGGAGTTTATTAAGGTCGGTTACCTGCATCTTTACACCACTAAGGTCGTAAACGGCCTTTACCTGATTAGATTCGCTGATAACCTGCTGGATTGCTGTAATCTTGTCCAGAATTTCAGAATCGGCTTTTACATTCGGATTCTCCTGGAATACCCATGCACAACCATGATCATCGGAAGTCCAGATGCTCATCTGACGATCGGGCTCAGCAGCTGCTGCACAGAAGAAGGTGTGATCATCGTCAGCATGCGAGGTAAAGGCCAGGTAGCCATCCTCACGAGTTACTACTGTCAAGGCTACAGGTTCGGTTGAGAAGGTAGCAGCAGTGCAAGCATTTCCATTTGAAGCCCAACCGGGAGTTTGAAGGAACTTTTCGTTACCAAGGTTGTAAATGTAGAAGTTACCCTCTTTGTCCTTAATACCCATCCAGCTGCTGCTGGGAGAATCGATATTGAGGGTGGTAGCATAGTCGCTGAAGTGTCCGTTAACCGGATTTGCCGACCAAATATTGTTACCCTTTGAAGTATCGTAAACGGCATAAACCTTATCGATGGGGTTGTAAAGGAGGTAAGCCTTCTCAATGCTAAGTTCATCGATGTTCTGTACATTTTCGCCTACAGGGTTCACAGTATAGGTAAGAGTGAACTCGGGATTGTAACGAGCACCAGCTGAGACTCCTTTATCTTCAGCATATTCATCGTAAAGTGTATTCCAGATAACACCTTCAGGAATCTGCAACGTATAAGTACCGGGTTCGGTAATATCCTGTACAAGCGTGATAGTTACACAATTCCAATTTTCGGGGTCAAGGTCTATAGTAGCAGTTGCATAAAACTCCTCGCCACACATAATAGGAATCATTGCCTTGGTAGCATCAATATAGCCAGGCTGATCCTGCGAGTTGTAAGTAAGCTCTACCATGTCGAGAACCTTAACTTCAGACTCATTCTGCGGATTAACCGACTCGTAGTTGAAGGTATTGGCAACAACGGGTATCTCGATAATATAGCTTAAAACTTTCTCTTCGTTTTCAGCACCTTCGGTAGTTACAAAGAGGCCCTGCGGAATTGTAAGTGTATAAAGACCACTAACATTAGCCCCTTCTACATTGACTACAGCCTTTGTGGGTTCTGCTTCGTTAAAAGTTACTTTAGCTGTAGCCTCGGTGTCAGCACCGCGCATAGCAACTGCAATTTCTTTTCCTGCGGCAAGCTGAATGGCATTGTCGAAGGTCAAGGTAATTTCGGGGAAGGCTTCGAAAGTCTGGTCAAATCCACCCTCAGGTGTTACACCTGCAATGGGGAATGTCTTTGAAGGCTCAGGTTGGGGTTCGGGCTCAGCTTTAGCAACTTCAATCAAGCGAATGGCAGATGTATTGATATCAGTAAAGTAAGGATCGTTTGCACCATCATAATCAGAGCCATTTGACTTGATTACAAGATAACCAATTATCAACTCGCCAACTTCGCCACCCGAAATACGAATACCGCGTTTGCCCTTGATGCACATCAAGCCCATCAGTTTGTCGGGCGTTGCCGAAACCTTTTCACCGGGTACAAGTTTTTGCAATTCAAGATCGTTGTCTTCGGCTTTATACTCGGTGGTAAAACCTGTACGGCTTACATCCATCCAACTGCTGCCGTTGTAACTGCTGTGAATGCAGAAATAATTGCCAGAAGCTGTAACAAAGTTATACTTGCCATCGGCCGTACGCTTGCAAGTAAACTGGATACTTGCCTGCTTTGAAGGATCTGTTACTTCGGCTTTGGGGGTGAGCGCAATATCTGTGGCTACACCATTGTCAGCCTTTTCGTCTGCATAAAACTGGGTACCATTTGGAGCTGTGTGAACTAACAAATAGGTTTTTCCATCCTCAGGCATTACAATGTTGGCTTCATTGTAAAAATCCTGAGTAGCAGCTTCCAGTTCTTCAAATGTATAATTATCAGGATTATTTGCTATATCCTGTAGTTTTTGACGACTTGGACTGTCTGCACTGGGATTACCAACTTCTACGGGAAAAGTACTAAGCAAGCGCTTAGCTGCTGGGCCTATAATGAATCCTTGTGACCAGGCATTACCGATAAACAAGAAGGCCATTAGAACCAGCGAAATGCAACGTGTAATTTTGTTCATAATGGAATGATTAAAGATTAATTAGTCTACTTAAATAGTTAGTTTGCAGAGATTGATAGTATATTTTCTGCACTTTGATTTGACAAAATTAGACATATTATTTTAGATTAGCAAGGTTTTAATCTCATTTTTTACAAAAGCAGGCTTATCCTTCGATTTAATAATGCTCTACACATAAATTAATCTAACCTATAGGAATGTTTACAAAGAATCTTATATTAGGGCCATACAGACCTACAGAGGGATATAACTTTAAAAGAGACTGTTACAAATTATTATTGGTGTCCGGTAAAACTTTTATGTCCCAATTGATATTTTAATTTTCTCGG